>JADGOY010000012.1 GCA_017882715.1 Nakamurella sp.
CCCGCACTGATCGCACCGATCCGGACGCGCTCGCTTGCCCCGCGGTCCGCGTGGCATTCGTGGATTGTCGACGGTCGCGGGCTCGTCGTCTTCGAACCTACCGGCGCTGCCGGTCATACTGAACCCCGGTCGTCCGACCGTGCAGGACTTCAGTGAAGGGTCAGCATCGTGCTCATTCTCGCCATCATTCTGTTGGGCATGCTCGCCGGCGCTGCCGCCCAGCTCATCTTTCGGGGTGGGCAGAAGCGCCCGATCGACTGGACCGCGGCCATCGTCGTCGGGCTGATCGGATCCTTCGTCGGCGGCCTGCTGTTCAGCCTGATCGCCGGCGACGGCATCCAGCTTCGGCCCAGCGGAATCATCGGATCGATCATCGGCGCCATCGTGGTGACCGGTGTCTACAAGCTGGTCACCGGCCGGGTTCCGGGTAGCAAGGCTCATCGCTGATCGCGGTCTGCCCCCGCAGACATCGAGCGGACCGGGCGGACCGGCCGCACCGCCCCGGCGGCGGGCACGACCGAGGGGTCCAGCGCACCCGGATGCAGCAACGTGGCGATCGCCTCGACGCCGTCCACCAGACGTGGACCCGGCCGCACGACAATGCCGTCGGCGTCGATCGCCCACACCGGCACGCCCGGTAGCTCAGCAACCGCGCCGCGGGCCTGGTCGGCCGCCCCGTCCAGGTGGAAACCGCACGGCGCGACGATCACCACGTCCGGCCGCGACGATCGGATCTGCGCCCACGTCGTCTGCACCGACCGCTCGCCCGGGCACGCACCGACCGGTTCCCCGCCGGCCGCGCTGACCAGGTCCGGGACCCAATGCCCGGCGGTGAACGGCGGATCGACCCACTCGACCACCGCCACCCGCGGGCGTGGCCGATCGGCGACCGCGGCGGCGACCCGCGCCAGCCGGGTCCGTAGCCCGTCGACCAGGACGCCTGCCGCACCCGGCACGCCGGTGCGCTCACCGACATGCAGCACGCTGGCCAGCACGTCCTCGAGTGAGTGAGGGTCCAGCGACAGCACGTCGGCCTGGCACCCGAGGTAGCCCAGCGCATCCTGCACCTGCCCGGAGGGTACAGCGCAGACCCGGCACAGATCCTGGGTCAGGATCAGCTCCGGATCGAGCCCGGCCAATGCCTGCGCGTGCAGCGTGTACAGGTCCTGGCCCGCGGCGATCCGCGACCGGACGTAGTCGTCGATCTCCCGCGGGGCCAAGCCCCTGGTATCCCGTCCGCCGACGACGACGACCTTGTCCAGCCTCGCCGATGCGGGTTCGTCGCATTCGAAGGTGACCCCGACCAGGTCGTCACCCAACCCG
Organism: Nakamurella sp.; assembly: GCA_017882715.1. Taxonomy (GTDB): domain Bacteria; phylum Actinomycetota; class Actinomycetes; order Mycobacteriales; family Nakamurellaceae; genus Nakamurella. Next base: position 1,324 of record JADGOY010000012.1, read on the forward strand.
AGTGCGTACACGATCTCGGTAGCCGACGGCAGCAGCGAGACGATGCGCATGCGCTCACCCTAGGCGTGAGGCCGCCACCGCCCGGCTCGCGCGTGCTGTCAGTGTGCCCGCATCCGGTTGTTACGCGGGTTGTGTTCCAGCTCGGCCAGCCCGAGCGCCTCCATCAGCGGCGGGATGTACACGCCGAACCGGCCGCGGAACCCCTTCTTCAGGCCGTACCACCCGCCGACCGGGTTGTCCGGCGAGCGTCCCCATGCCTCGACGGTGCCCGGCGCGGCGGGTTTCTGCTCGTCCGCGCCGCCCAGTGGTACCCAGTCGCCGGCCTCGGTCAGCATCGCGTGCAGGTCGTCCAGGCAGCGGGCCTGGTAGGTCAGGGTGGTCTTGCCGACCATGCACACCAGGATCGACGGATCGGCGGCGTCGTCGCGGTGGATGGAGAACGCCGAGGAGCCTGGCGGCGTCTTCAGCTGCCACGGATCGTCCTTGGTACCAGAGCCGGTCGCTGCCATGCCGAGGACCTTACGCCCGCGTCCGGCCGTGGCCGGCCTCCTTCAGCGTCGAGATCTCGCCGGATACGTGGGCGGGTCACGCTCTAGTCTTGGTGCCATGCAGCAGTACCTGGACCTGATGGATCGCATCCTGCGGACCGGTGCGGTCAAGTCCGACCGCACCGGCACCGGCACCCTCAGCATCTTCGGGCATCAGATGCGGTTCGATCTGTCCGAGGGGTTTCCGCTGGTCACCACCAAGAAGGTGCACGTCCGGTCGGTCGTCGTCGAACTGTTGTGGTTTCTGCAGGGCTCGACCAATGTCCGATGGCTGCAGGAGCGCGGGGTGAGCATCTGGGACGAGTGGGCCGACGCGGAGGGCGAGCTGGGTCCGGTCTACGGACATCAGTGGCGCTCCTGGCCGGCCCCGGACGGCCGGCATGTCGACCAGGTCGCCGCGGTGGTGAACTCGCTCCGCACCAATCCCGATTCCCGCCGGCACATCGTCTCGGCGTGGAACGTGGCCGAGGTCGCGGACATGGCGTTGCCGCCGTGCCACACCATGTTCCAGTTCTACGTCGCCGACGGGCGGCTCTCCTGCCAGCTGTACCAGCGCTCGGCCGACGTCTTCCTCGGGGTGCCGTTCAACATCGCCTCGTACGCGCTCCTCACCCGGATGATGGCCCAGGTCGTCGGGCTGATACCCGGCGAATTCGTGCACACCCTGGGCGACGCGCATCTGTACGCCAACCACCTGGACCAGGCGCGGCTGCAGCTGACCCGCACCCCTCGGCCGCCGCCGTCGCTGGCCATCACGCCGGGCGTCACCGACATCGACGCGTTCACCTTCGAGGACTTCACCGTGCTCGGCTACGACCCGTACCCGGCGATCAAGGCGCCGATCGCGGTATGACGAACCGTCCGTGAGCGTCACGCTGGTCGCGGCCGTCGCCCGCAACGGCATCATCGGGGCGGACGGCGGCCTGCCCTGGCACCTGCCGGAGGATCTCCGCCGGTTCAAGGCGCTGACCATGGGTCACACCATGATCATGGGCCGGCGTACGTACGAGTCGATCGGCCGCGCGCTGCCTGGCCGGGCAACGATCGTGGTCACCCGTGACGCCCGGTGGACGGCTCCGCACGTCACCGTGGCACATTCGGTGGACGAGGCGTTCGCGCTGGCCGGACCTCACGAGGATGTCATGGTTGTGGGCGGGGGCGAGATCTACCGGCAGACGATTCACCGGGCCGATCGGTTGGAGATCACCCACGTGGATGCGGATGCGGTGGGCGACACCCGGTTTCCCGACATCGATCCCGCGATCTGGCGGTTGGCGTCGCGCCAGGACGGGTCCGGTTATTGGTTCGCGAGCTATGTCCGCGGGGAAAGGGTGTCCGACCCGGGAGCGTTGCTCGCCGGTCTGGATCCGGAGGTCCACGGCGGCGAGTACGTGTTCTGCTCGGTGCCGCTCGACACGGGAATCCCGGCCGGGCTCGACCCGATCGTCACGGTGCGGGAGGCGGAAGGCCTGACGGTCGTGCTTCCCCGCGCCGGTGCCGAGAACGCAGGTCTGGCCGGCACGTTCCGCAGCGCCTGGATCACTTTGCGGGTGCAGTCCGCGCTGACCGCGGTGGGCCTGACCGCGGCCGTCTCGACCGCGCTGACCAGGGACGGCATCGCCTGCAACGTGATCGCCGGTTTCCACCACGACCACCTGTTCGTGCCGGTGGACCAGGCCGATCAGGCGCTCGCCGCTCTGGTGGCGCTCTCGCACGTGCGGCGATAGACCTGTCCGGCATCTGCTGATCCAGCGGGAACCCGACTGTCATGTCTCGGCCTGCCGGGAGGGACATCGGTGCGCAAGCTCCGCTGCGCCGCGCGGGGCAGCAGGCCGACCTCGCCGCAGCGGACGTCTTCCTCGCGTCCGCTGAATCGAGCTACACCAGCGGCTCGACGCTTTTCGGTCACGGGTCGCCAGCGGCAGTCGGGGTGATCGCGGCTCAGCCGACGGGTGCGCCCGGCCGGGTGGAACCGTAGGGCAGCACGATGCGTAGCGTCGGATCCAGATCCAGTCCACCGGAACGCGCGCGGTTCGAATTGCTCAGCCCGGGCTTGGTCGAGTTGGTGACGACCGAACTCTTGCTCTGGGCCGTTCCGGAGGCGATCGGTGCGTCCGAGCGCATGGTCCGGCTCACGGTGTCCAACAGGTCGGACAATTCCAGATCCAGGGCGTCGCAGATCGAGGCCAGCAGCTCACTGGACGCCTCTTTGCGGCCCCGCTCGACCTCGGAGAGGTATCCCAGTGAGACGTTCGCTGCGGTGGAGACGTCACGCAAGGTGCGGTTCTGTTGGTTTCGCGCGTCGCGCAATGTCTCGCCGAGTGCGTCACGCAGTAGCACGTCGCACCTCCTCTCTCTGGTAATCGCCATCCATTCGTCGAACCGGCCGTGTCGATGTGGTCCCACAATTGTGCTCTGCCATCCGGTGGTGTGCCGGGTCAGCACATTCACTCACCACTCAGTGGCATCCTGCCAGGTCGTACATCGGTCCCAACGTGTGTACCACCCCCGATGTTCCACGTCGTCGATCACCGTGCGGTTACGAAGCTGTTGCGGCGACACTCGCCCGCGAGGGCGGTTCGCCTTTCGCGATGACGTCGATCCAGACGTCGCCGGTTGTCCCTCGACCGACCGCTCAGGCCGAGCCGGGCGTCGGCGGCCCGTCGACCCGGCCGGCCTTCGCACGCGAGTAGACCGCCGTCGCCCGAACGACGTAGTCGATCCCGGTGGCAACGGTCAGGATCACCGCGAGGCCCATGGCGACGGCGCGCAACCAGTCGAACGACGCAGGCAGTGGCATCAGGTACAGCCCGATGGCGATGAACTGGACGAACGTCTTCGCCTTCCCGCCGGGGCTGGCCGAGATGACGCCGTACCTGATCACCGCGAATCGCAGCAGCGTCACGCCGATCTCGCGGACCAGGATGATGATCGTGATCCACCAGGTCAGGTCGCCGAGCATCGACAATCCGACCAGCGCCGAGCCGGTGAGCGCCTTGTCCGCGATGGGATCGGCGATCTTCCCGAAGTCGGTGACCTGTCCCCGTTTCCGGGCGATGTGACCGTCATAGCGATCGGTGATGGCCGCGATCGCGAAGATGACGAAGGCGATCCAGCGCCAGGTGGTGTCGTGTCCGCCCTGCGCGAACAGGGCCAGCAGGAACACCGGGACCAGGATCAACCGCAGCACGGTCAAGGCGTTCGGCAGGTTGTAGAGCGAGACCTGAGGACGGTCAATCACAACGGCACCGCGATCTCCGGATGTCCGGCCACGGCGTGCCCGGTGGTCGGCTGGACCACGTCAAGGGCGCGGGCAAACAGGTCGATGCCGTCGGTGCCGACGACCCGGCAGCGCACCAGGTCACCGGGCCGCACGCCGCCCCCGTCGATGATCGTGGTGCAGCCTTCGACTTCGGGAGCCTGATGCGCCGCCCGGCCCGGAACGGACGAGCCACCAGTGCTCTCCGGGTCTGGTTCGTCGACCAGCACGACGACCTCGGTGCCCACCCGATCCTCGGCCCGCTGGGCGGTGAGCTCCTCGACCAGCGAACTCACCCGCTCGACCCGGGCGGCTGTGACGTCCTCGTCCATCTTGTCCGGCAGCTCCGCGGCGGCGGTGCCGTCTTCGTCGGAGTAGCCGAACACGCCGACCGCGTCCATCCGCGCCGCGACCAGGAATGCCTCCAGTTCGGCCAGATCGTGGTCGTTCTCCCCCGGGAAACCGACGATGACGTTCGATCTGATCCCGGCGTCCGGCGCAGCGGCCCGGATCTGGTCGATCAGCGAGAGGAACCCCGCGCGCGAGCCGAACCGGCGCATCCGCCGCAGGACCGGCTCGGACGCGTGTTGGAACGACATGTCGTAGTAGTCCGCGACCGTGGGGATACCCGCGATCGCCTCGATCAGCCAGGGGCGTGTCTCGGCCGGCTGCAGGTAGGACAGCCGGATCCGGGAGATCCCCGGGACCGCGGCCAGCGCCAGGAGCAACGTCTCGAGCGAACGCTCGCCGGCCAGATCCTTGCCGTAGGACGTCGAGTTCTCGCTGACCAGGACGATCTCCCGGACGCCCTGACCGGCCAGCCAGCAGGCTTCGGTGACGATGTCGTGCACCGGCCGGGAGACGAACGCGCCGCGGAACGAGGGAATCGCGCAGAACGTACAACGCCGATCGCACCCGGACGCGATCTTCAGCGGGGCGACCGGGCCGGCCTGCAGCAGCCGGCGGACGAGCACGGGGCCGGAGGCGGGAGTCGATCCGGCCTGCGCCGCCGCATGCCCGGGTAGCGACACCGTGGTGGTGGCCGCCGGCCGGGCGATCGGGGCGATGGGCAACAGGAGCCTGCGGTCGACCGGGGTGTGCGCCGACGGTCGATGGCCGTGCATGACCTCGCCGAGGGCGGCAGCCAGATCGGGGTACGCATCGAAGCCGAGCACGGCGTCCGCCTCGGGCAGTGCCTGCGCCAGCTCCGCCCCGTACCGCTCGGCCAGGCAGCCGACCGCGACGACCTTCGCGCCGGTGTCGGCCGCGGCCAGTAGCGTGTCGATGGAGTCCTTCTTGGCGCTGGCCACGAAGGCGCAGGTGTTCACCACGATGAGATCGGCCTGCTGCTGATCGGCGACGAGATCGTACCCGCCAAGGCTGAGCCGGCCGGCGATCTCCGAGGAGTCGACGTCGTTGCGGGCGCAACCCAACGTGGTCACGTTGACCCGAAAGGGTCCGTGACCGCCCGACCTGCCCGACGCCTTCGACACCGGCTCCACCCTAGTCGGCGCTCGCACCGGAGCCGCACCGACGCGACACCGCCCCGCCCCGCCGGTCCACTGATTAGGCTGAATCGCCGTGACCCCCGACCATCCCGACGCCCTGATCGTGCATCGCGCCCGGGTGAACGACGTCCGCCTGATCAAGGACCTGGTCGACGAGTACGCCGGGATCATCTTGCTGGAAAAGACGCTGGCCAACCTGTTCGAGGACGTCACCGAGTTCTGGGTCGCGAAGTCGAACGGCGTCGTCGTCGGATGCGGCGCACTGCATGTCTTGTGGGAGGACCTCGGGGAGATCCGAACGGTGGCGACGGATCCGGCCGCCCGAGGGCGCGGCGTCGGCAAGGCGGTGTGCGAGGAAATCATCCGCGAGGCGCGGGCACTGGGCCTGCACCGGCTGTTCGTGCTCACCTTCGAGGTCGGGTTCTTCCGATCGCTGGGGTTCGAACCGATCCACGAACTCGACCTGACCCAAGAGGCCTTCGCCGAGTTACGCAGCTCCTACGACCTGGGGGTCGCCGAGTTCCTGGACCTGCCGTACGTCAAGCCGAACACACTGGGTAACACTCGGATGCTGAAAACCCTCTGACCTGGTGCTCGGGTCCGCTCAGGAGTGTGGTGTGCGGCGGTCCGCGATCTTGGCCAGGGCCTCCGCGAGCAGCGCCTCGCCGTCTGCGTCGCTTCGCCGTTCCTTCACGTAGGCCAAGTGGGACTTGTACGGCTCAACCCTTGGCGCCGGGGGTGGCGTCTGCTCGTTCTGCCCGGCAGGGAGCCCGCAGCGCGGGCAGTCCCAGGTGTCCGGGATCTCGGCGTCCATCGCGAACGCGAGCCGAGTGGTGTGCCCATTGGCGCAAAAGAACTCCAGCCGTCGTCGGGGAGCCGATTCGCCGCGATCGGACTCCCCCATCCGACCGGCACCGATGCGCGAGCCACGGATCGGATTACCACCCGCCATAGAGACCTGCCTGCTTCGTCAGTTGTGAGTGGACGTCAAGACGACGGGGTCATGCGCCGACCTTCAGCAGCAGGCCGACCCCGATGATGGAAATCGCCCAGACCGCTGCGGTGAACAGGGTGAGCCTGTCCAGGTTCTTCTCCACCACGGACGACCCCGACAGAGAGGACTGCATCGTCCCGCCGAACAGCGACGACAGCCCGCCGCCCTTGCCCCGGTGGAGCAAGATGAGCGCCATCAGTCCGAGACTGGTGAGCACCAGGAGTACGTCGAGAAAGAGTCTCATCGCTACCTTGCGTGATCGAGGGGCGGTATCAGGTTGCTCGACGCACCGGTCGGAACAACCATCGGGAGCCAGTCTAACCCGACGAACCGGTCAGGCAGCCACCCTTCGGGCCGGGCGGACGGAGTCCGGACAGCGGACGAGCCGACCACTCCCTCTCGGTGTGATCGGCAGGTCTGCGGTCCCGGGTGGCCCTCTAGGGCAGCACCCCGACAGCATTCGCGGCGAGGTTGGCGAACTCGGTGCCGTCCAGCGACGCGCCACCCACCAGTGCGCCGTCGACGTCGGTCTGAGCGGTGATCTCGGCGACGTTGCCGGACTTCACCGACCCTCCATAAAGGATCCGGACAGCGTCGGCGACCCCGGCGCCGTACTTGTCGGCCAGCGCCACGCGCAGGGCGGCACAAACTTCCTGGGCGTCGGCCGGCGTGGCGACCCGGCCGGTCCCGATGGCCCACACCGGCTCATAGGCCAGCACCAGCGTCGCGGCCTGCTCGGCGGTGACATCAGCAAGGTCGGCGAGGAGCTGGCCGACAGAGTGTTCCACCTGGTTGCCGGCCTCCCGAACCTCGAGGCCCTCGCCGACGCAGACCAGCGGGATCAGCCCGTGCCGGAACGCCGCATTGACCTTCTTGGCCAGCAGCTCGTCGGTTTCGGCGTGGTACTCGCGGCGCTCGGAGTGTCCCACCAGCACGTAGGTGACGCCGAGCTTGGCGAGTTGGGCCCCGGAGATCTCACCGGTGTAGGCACCCGAGTCAAACGCCGACAGGTCCTGCGCGCCGTGCACCACGCTGAGCTTGTCGCCCTCGATCAGCGTCTGCACCGACCGCAGCGCCGTGAACGGTGGGATGACCGCCACCTCGACGTGGTCGTAGTACTTCTCCGGCAGGGTGAACGCGATCTTCTGCACCAGCGCGATGCCCTCGAGGTGAGTGAGGTTCATCTTCCAGTTGCCGGCAATCAGTGGTTTGCGGGCGCTTGTCGTCATGATTCATGCCTCCAAAACGGCAAGGCCGGGGAGCTCTTTGCCCTCGAGGAACTCCAGGGACGCGCCACCGCCGGTCGAGATGTGGGTGAAGCCGGACTCGTCGATGCCCAGGATCCGGACGGCCGCCGCGGAGTCGCCGCCGCCGACCACCGAGAACGAGGACGACGCCGCGATCGCCTCGGCCACCGCGCGCGTTCCGTCCGCGAACGGGGTCAGCTCGAAGACGCCCATCGGGCCGTTCCAGAACACCGTGGCGGCACCGGACGCGATCTCGGAGAAGTTGGCACTGCTTTCCGGACCGATGTCCAGGCCAAGCCAGTTGTCCAGGATCTTGTCGGCGGTGACGATCTGGATCGCGGCGTCCGCGGAGAACGCGTCGGCGATGACCACATCGGTGGGCAGCACGATCTTGTCGGGGTTCACCTTGAGCAAGTCCCTGCACACTTCAATCTGATCCTCCTGCAACAGCGAGGCGCCGACCCCGTAGCCCTGTGCGGCCAGGAAGGTGAACGCCATCCCACCACCGATCAGCAGAGAATCGACCCGAGGCAGCAACGAGGTGATCACGCCGAGCTTGTCGGAGACCTTCGACCCGCCCAGCACGACGACGTACGGCCGGTCCGGGTCGACGGTCAGCTTCTTCAGCACCGCTGTCTCGTTCGACACCAGGTAGCCGGCGTAATGCGGTAGCCGCTGCGCGATCTCGTATACCGAAGCCTGCTTGCGGTGGACGACGCCGAAGCCGTCGGAGACGTAGGCGGCGTCGGGACCGACCACGGCGACCAGATCGTCGGCGAGCTGCCCGCGCTCGACGGCGTCCTTGGACGTTTCCCGCGCATCGAACCGGACGTTCTCCAGCATCGCCAACTGCCCGTCGGAGAGCGCGGCGACCGTCTCCCGCGCCGACGGCCCGACCAGGTCGTTGGCCAGCGGGACGGTGACGCCGAGCAGTTCCCCGAGCCGGGCGGCCGCCGGGGAAAGCGAGTACTTCTGGTCCGGCGCGCCCTTGGGTCGTCCGAGGTGGGCGGTGACGACCACCTTGGCCCCACCGAGGATCAGGGCCTGCAGGGTGGGCAGCGACGCGCGGATGCGGCCGTCATCGGTGATGACGCCGCCGTCGAGCGGAACGTTCAGATCCGTGCGCACGAGCACGGTTCGTCCGGCGACGCCGGAGGCAAGCAGGTCGTCGAGGGTGTGCACGTCGGGACTCCTTGGGAAGGCAACAGACACGTGGCGAAGACGGCTGAGATGGGCTTGAGATCGGAGACGTCGCCTGAGCGACGTGCAAAGCGCGCACGCCAGATCGCGGGCAGCGTCCGCCGGAAACAGAATTCGTCCCCGGCGAACGCCACCCGCGAGTCAGTGCGTCAGAGGCTCGCGCCCACCATGGCCGTCAGGTCGGCGAGCCGGTTCGAGTAGCCCCACTCGTTGTCGTACCAGCCGACGATCTTGAAGAAGTTGCCGCCCAGGGCGATGGTCAGCGGCGAGTCGAAGGTGCAGGACGCCGGGGAGCCGACGATGTCCGTGGAGACGATCGCATCGGTGGAGTAGAACAGCCGGTTGGCCAGCGGGCCGGAATCGGCGGCCGCCTTGAAGGCCGCGTTCACCTCGTCGACCGTGGTCTCCTTCTCCAGGGTGACGGTCAGGTCGGTGACCGAGCCGGTGGGTACCGGCACGCGGAGCGCGTAGCCGTGCAGCTTGCCCTTGAGCTCCGGCAGCACCAGCGCGGTCGCCTTGGCCGCGCCCGTGGTGGTCGGGATGATGTTGATCGCTGCCGCCCTGGCCCGACGCAGGTCCTTGTGCGGGAAGTCAAGGATGACCTGGTCGTTGGTGTAGGCGTGAATCGTGGTCATCAGACCCTGGACGAGCCCGAAGTTCTCGTGCAGCACCTTGGCCATCGGGGCAACGCAGTTCGTCGTGCAGGACGCGTTCGAGATGATGGTCTGAGATCCGTCATAGGCATCGTCGTTCACACCCAGTACGACGGTGAGGTCCTCGCCGGAGGCCGGCGCTGAGATCAGCACCTTTTTGGCGCCGGCGGACACGTGCTGGCGCGCCGCGTCGGCCTTGGTGAAGAAACCGGTGGACTCGATGACGACGTCCACGCCCAGATCGCCCCACGGCAGCCCGGCGGGATCACGGTTGGACAGCACCTTGAACTCCTTGCCGTCCACGCTGATCGAGCCGTCGCCGGCCGATACGTCGTACGGCAGCTTGCCCATCACGGAGTCGTACTTGAGCAGATGGGCGAGCGTCTTGGTGTCCGTCAGGTCGTTGACGGCGACGATCTCGATGTCGTGGTCGAGAGCATCGACCGCTCGCCAGAAGTTGCGGCCGATCCGGCCGAATCCATTCACTCCGACGCGCACAGTCACGTGAGTCAGCCCTCCTCTAGGGGTTTCCCGCCGCGGGTCCCACTGACCCCCGACGGGATCGATCAGATGACACCGCCCAAACCCTTCGAGGCGACGACGGCCTTCACTGTATCGGCAGGCCCTACCCGGGGCATGTCGGGTCAGGGCGGCTCACAGGTTGCGGATCGATTCAGGTCCAAGTCCTCCCGGCCACCAGGGGCCGGCGGACCGTACAGACAGGGTCGTTGGACTCTGGCGGTGACCACTGCAGCCCGCTGAACAGCATTCCGCGCTGCCCGCTGAAGCGATTCACTCCTGATCCCCTGATCCGGACCACGCTGGGGTTCGGCTCGGAATGATTCAGCCGTCGAGCATGTCGGCGGTGACCGCCGATTCGGTGTCCGGTATCGCCAGGTCGGCAGCGCGTTTGTCCGCCATCGTCAACAAGCGCCGGATGCGGCCGGCGACCGCGTCCTTCGTCATCGGCGGATCGGCCAGTTGGCCGAGTTCCTCCAGCGACGCCTGGCCGTGGGCGATCCGCAGCCGGCCGGCCTGGCTCAGGTGCTCGGGTGCCTCGTCGCCGAGAATGGCCAACGCCCGCTCGACACGCGCCGCGGCAGCGACCGCGGCACGGGCGGAGCGGCGCAGGTTGGCATCGTCGAAGTTGGCCAGCCGGTTGGCGGTCGCGCGGACCTCACGGCGCATCCGCCGTTCCTCCCAGGCCAGCATCGAGGTATGCGCGCCCAGCCGGGTGAGCAACGCGGCGATCGCGTCTCCGTCCCGGACCAGCACCCGGTCGGCTCCCCTGACCTCCCTGGCCTTGGCGCCGATACCCATCCGTCGGGCAGCGCCGACCAGCGCCAGCGCGGCCTCGGGGCCGGGACAGGTGACCTCGAGGGAGGCGCTGCGACCGGGCTCGGTGAGCGAGCCGTGCGCGAGGAAGGCGCCACGCCAGGCGGCTTCGGCATCGCCCACCGAACCCGCGACGATCTGCGGCGGCAAGCCCCGCACCGGGCGGCCGCGCTGATCGATCAGCCCCGTCTGCCTGGCCAACGCATCGCCGCCGGCGACCACCCTGACCACGTACCGGGTGCCCTTTCGCAACCCCGATGCGGCCAGCACCTGGACGTCGGCCACGTGTCCGTACAGCTCGCCGATCTCCTTGCGCAGCCGGCGGGCGACCGCGCCGGTATCCAACTCCGCCTCGACGATCACCCGGCCGGCCACGATGTGCAGGCCGCCGGCGAAGCGCAGCAGTGCGGACACCTCGGCCTTGCGTGCCGACACCTTGCTCACCGCCACCCGGCTGAGCTCGTCCTTCACGGCGGCTGTCATCGCCATCCGGCGCACTCCCTGTCAATCATCGACGCTTCCCCCCGTTCCGCCCTCATGTCACCGCTACTCCCCCGGTTCGGCGCCCAGCGCGCGAGTCAGCACCCGCGCCAACGAAACCGATAACCTTGTCGGGTCGTGCCGCGCTGTCCCGGGGACGGCGACGTCGTCCAGATCCAGCCGAGCGCCGAGGCGCGCCGCGGCCGATGCCAGGCGCTGCGGGAGGGCCACCGAGGCCCGGTCAGCCAGCACGGAATCGACCCGGAGCCCCGGGGCGTGTGCTGAGAGTACGTCCAGGTGCTGCTCCGGCGAGAACCCCTCGGTTTCTCCTACCTGCGCGGCCAGGTTGAGCACCACGAGCCGATGCGCGTCGCCGGCCTTGATCGCGTCCGCCATTTCCGGCAGCAGCAGGTGCGGCAGCACGCTGGTGAACCAGGAGCCGGGACCGACGGTCAGCAGATCGGCGGCGGCGATCGCGTCCAGTGCCTGCGGGCACGCCCGAGCGTGCCGCTGAGCCAGCGTCACCGAACGCACCCGACCGGGGGTGGTTGCCACCGCTACCTGCCCGCGGATCCGGCGGATCGCTGTGGGGTCCTCGTCAAGCCCGTCAACCTCGGCCACGATGTCGAGCGGCTCGCAGGCCATCGGCAGCACCCGGCCACGGGCGCCCAGGATCGTGCCGGCTGCGTCCAGCGCGGCGACGGGGTCGCCCAGTACCTGCGTGAGCCCGACCAGCACGATGTTGCCGACCGGATGGCCGGCCAGCGCCCCCTCGCCGCGGAACCGGTGCTGGAAGGTCGAGCTCCACAGTCGTCCGGTTTCGTCCGGTTGGCTCAATGCGGTCAGCGCCATTCGCAGGTCCCCCGGCGGCACGATGCCGGGAACCTCCAGCCGCAGCCGCCCGGAGGATCCGCCGTCGTCGGCGACAGTGACGATGGCGGTGATGTCGACATCCAACCGGACCAGCGCGCTGAGCATGGCGTGCAGGCCGTGCCCGCCGCCCAACGTGACCACCTTCGGCCGCCCCGCGCTCACCGGCTCTACTCTCGGCCCAGGTCGCGGTGGACCACCTGGACAGCCAGGGAATCGCCCTCCAGCCGCCGGCGCAGCTCCTCGGCAACGGCGACACTGCGGTGTTTTCCGCCGGTACAGCCGACCGCGAGCGTGAGATACCGCTTTCCCTCACGTCTGTAGCCGCCGCTGATCAAGTCGATCAGCGCGACGTACCGATCGAGGAACTCCGTGGCGCCCTGCTGGGACAGCACGTAGTCCGAGACGTCGGCGTCCTTGCCGGTGTGGTCGCGCAGCTCCGGAATCCAGTGCGGGTTGGGCAGGAACCGCATGTCGATGACCAGGTCGGCATCCAGCGGCAGCCCGTACTTGTAGCCGAACGACACCACGGTCATCGACGCCCGCCGCTCCGGGCCGTCGGGGCCGAAAGCGTGCTCGACCTGCCGACGCAGTTGGTGCACGGTGAGGTTGGAGGTGTCGATGACGACGTCGGCCTCCTCCTGCAGCGGCCCGAGCAATTCCCGCTCCGCCGCCACTCCATCGGCCAGTCGGCCGCCGCCCTGCAGCGGGTGCTGTCGCCGGTTGGCCTCGTACCGCCGGATGAGGACGGCATCGCTCGCCTCGAGGAAGAGCACCCTGGGCCGGTAGCCGCGGGCATCGAGGTCCTTGATCTCGGCGGCGAGGTCCTCGGTGAAGGCCCGTGACCTGACGTCGAGGACCACCGCGATCCTGGTGACGTCGCCGCTGGTGCGGGAGCCGAGATCGACCATGGTGGCGATGAGTTCCGGCGGCAGGTTGTCGACCACGAACCAGCCGAGATCCTCCAGGCACTTGGCGGCGGTGGACCTTCCGGCGCCGGACAGCCCGGAGACGATCGCGACGTGGATGCCGCCCTGCGGCTCGCCATGCCCGGCCTGCGTCGTGACGCGCTCGTCTGGGCCTCGCGGAGCCTGTCCGCCGGTCGATTGGCTCATCTGGACCCCTAGCGGTGCGTCGATCCTCCGGCCGGTACGCGGGTCACGATGTCTCCCCCGTGCCAGTCGACGGTAGCGGTACCTGCGGCGTCGCCGCGGTGTGCGGAGCCGTCGCGCTCTGCGGTGCCGTCGCGGCGGCCGTCAAGGCGGCGGCCACCGCCTCCGCGGTCCGCCGGCCCACCCCCGGCACCTCCATGATGTCCTCTACCGCGGCGCGGCGCAGAGCGGACACCGAGCCGAAGTGGCGGACCAGCGCCTTGCGCCGGGTCTCGCCCAGGCCGGGGACGTTGTCCAACGCCGACACCGTCATCGACTTGGACCGTTTGGCGCGGTGATAGGTGATGGCGAAACGGTGCGCTTCGTCGCGCAGCCGCTGCAACAGGTACAGCGCCTCGCTGGTGCGCGGGAAGATGATCGGGTCGTCCTGCTCCGGCACCCACACCTCCTCCAACCGCTTTGCCAGCCCGCACACCGTCACATCGACGATGCCCAGGTCGGCCAGCTGGGTCGCCGCGGCGCTGACCTGGGGTGCCCCGCCGTCGACGACCACCAACTGTGGTGGATAGGCGAACCGTCGCGGGCGCCCGGTTTCCGGGTTGATGCCAGGCGGCGGCGCGAGTATCGCCCGCGCGGGTGCCGACTCGGCCGTAGGCGATGGGGCCGCAGGCGATTCGCCGGGCGCCTCGTCAGCACGCCCGGTCTCCTCCGTGGTCCGATGGGACGTCCCATGGGTGAACCGGCGGCGCACGACCTCGGCGATGGAGGCTACGTCGTCACCCGGACGGTCGCGAATCGCAAACCGGCGGTAGTCGCTGCGCTTGGGTAGGCCATCCTCGAACACCACCAGGGAGGCGACGACGTCGGTCCCCTGCACGTGCGAGATGTCGATGCACTCGATGCGCAAGGGCGGTGTGTCCATTCCCAGGGTGTCGGCCAGTTCGGTCAGTGCGGCCGAGCGGGCGGTCAGGTCGCTGGCCCGCTTGAGCCGGTGCTGCGCGAGCGCCTCGGCGGCGTTCCGGGTGACCGTCTCTGCCAGGGCACGTTTGTCGCCGCGCTGCGCAACCCGCAACGACACCTTGGAACCCCGCAGGCCGCTCAGCCATGCGGTCAGGTCGGCCTCTTCGGTGGCCGCCGAGCCGGCCGGGGAATTCACCGACGGCAGTACGGGCACCAGGATCTCCCGTGGCACCGCGGCCGCGCCGTCGTCGTCGGCCCGCGCGCCGTAGAACAGCAGCAGGAAGTTCTCCACCAGGGCGCCGAGATCCACCCCGGCAGGTTTGTCCACTCCGGTGTCATCTGCTGAGCCGTCGTTGCGGTGGCTGCCGCCGGCGGCGACCTGGTTGTCCACGTCCACGATCCAGCCGCGCTGGCCGCGGACCCGGCCGCCGCGTACGTGGAACACCTGGACGGAGGCCAGCAGGTCGTCGGCCGCGATGCCGACCACGTCGGCGTCGGTGCCATCGCCCAGCACCACCGCCTGCTTTTCCACGGCCCGTCGCACCGCGCCCAGGTCGTCACGCAGCCGGGCTGCCCGCTCGAAGTCGAGTTCGGCGGCGGCCGCTGCCATCTCCTTCTCCAGCCGGCGGATCAACGGGTCGGCGCGGCCGGCCATGAAGTCGCAGAAGTCGTCCACGATTGCCCGGTGCTGCTCGGCGGTGACCCGACCGGTGCAGGGCGCCGAGCACTTGCCGATGTATCCGAGCAGGCACGGCCGGCCGATCTGCTGCGAGCGCCGGAACACCCCCGCCGAGCAGGTCCGGGCGGGAAACACCCGCAGCAGCAGGTCGAGGGTCTCGCGGATGGCCCACGCGTGTGCGTACGGCCCGAAGTACCGGACGCCCTTGCGATGCGCCCCGCGCATCACCTGCAGCCGGGGGTACTCCTCACCGATGGTGACGGCCAGCTCCGGGTAGGACTTGTCGTCCCGGTAGCGCACGTTGAACCGCGGGTCGAACTCCTTGATCCAGTTGTATTCCAGCTGCAGCGCTTCGACCTCGGTGGACACCACGGTCCATTCGAGGCCGCCGGCGCTGGTGACCATCTGGGCGGTCCGTGGGTGCAGTGAAGCCAGGTCCCCGAAGTAGGAATTCAGCCGCGACCGCAGGCTTTTGGCCTTGCCGACATAAATGACCCGGCCACCGGGATCCCGGAAGCGGTAGACCCCGGGCGAGTCCGGTATCGTGCCCGCGGCCGGGCGGTAGGTCGAGGGATCGGGCACACCGGCGAGGGTAATCGAGTGGCCCGACACCCCGGCCTGACCGGCTGCGACGACGGTGAACCTGCCCCGCTGCGCCGCCCGCGAACCGAGAGATACAACGCTGCGTCAACCAGCCGATCTGGGCCGACCGAAGCCTTGGCGCCCGGTTAAGGTGATGCGGCCGGGTGGTCGAATGACCCGCAGGTGATGGATCGAACGGTCGCGGCACGCAAGGAGCGCAGATGGAGATCTGGCCAGGTAAGCCCTATCCCTTGGGCGCCACCTTCGACGGTACGGGCACGAACTTCGGGTTGTTCAGCGAGGTCGCCCAAAGCGTCGAGTTGTGCCTGATAGGTGAGCGAGGCGGCGAGACCCGAATCCCGATGGTGGAGGTCGACGGCTACGTCTGGCACTGCTACCTGCCGACGGTGCAGCCCGGCCAGCGGTACGGCTACCGGGTGCACGGTCCCAACGATCCGAACAAGGGCGCGCGGTGCAATCCCAACAAATTGCTGTTGGACCCGTACGCAAAAGCGGTTTCCGGGTCGATCGACTGGGATCCGGCATTGTTCTCCTACAGCCTGGGGTATCCGGACTCCAGCAACGACGCCGATTCCGCGCCGCACATGATGCACGGCGTGGTCATCAACCCGTTCTTCGACTGGACGGGCGACCGTTCCCTTCGCATTCCTTACAACGACAGCGTCATCTACGAGGCCCATGTCAAGGGCCTGACCGCTTTGCACCCCGAGGTTCCGCAGAGCCAGAAGGGCACCTACGCCGGTGTCGCCCACCCGGCGGTGATCGACCACCTGACCCGGCTGGGCGTGACCGCGCTGGAACTCATGCCGGTGCACCAATTCGTCCAGGACAGCACGCTGCTGGACAAGGGCCTGTCGAACTATTGGGGCTACAACACGATCGGCTTCCTCGCGCCGCAGAACGCCTATTCCGCCTTCGGTGAACGTGGACAGCAGGTCCAGGAATTCAAGGCGATGGTCAAATCGCTGCATTCTGCGGGCATCGAGGTCATCCTGGATGTGGTCTACAACCACACCGCCGAGGGCAATCATCTCGGCCCCACGCTGTCGTTCCGCGGCATCGACAATGCCGCCTATTACCGCCTGGTCGACGACGACAAGCGTTACTACATGGACTACACCGGAACCGGGAATTCTTTCAACGTCCGGCATCCCCATTCGCTGCAGCTCATCATGGATTCGTTGCGGTACTGGGTCACCGAAATGCATGTGGACGGTTTCCGTTTCGATCTAGCGGCCACGCTGGCGCGTGAGTTCTACGACGTGGACCGGCTGTCGACCTTCTTCGAACTCGTGCAGCAGGACCCCGTCGTCTCGCAGGTGAAGCTCATCGCCGAACCCTGGGACATCGGCCCCGGCGGCTACCAGGTCGGCAACTTCCCGCCGCAGTGGACGGAATGGAACGGCAAGTACCGGGACACGGTCCGCGACTTCTGGCGCGGGGAACCGGCCACTCTCGGTGAGTACGCCTCCCGGCTCACCGGTTCGGCCGACCTGTACGAGACCTCCGGGCGCCGCCCGGTGGCGTCGATCAACTTCGTGATCGCGCACGATGGCTTCACGCTGAACGACCTGGTCTCCTACAACCACAAGCACAACGAGGCGAACGGCGAGGACAACAACGACGGGGAGTCGCACAACCGCTCGTGGAACTGCGGGGCGGAAGGACCGACCGACGACCCGTCGATCAACACCCTGCGGGCCAGGCAACAGCGCAACTTCCTCGCGACACTCCTTCTCTCCCAGGGCGTTCCGATGATCGCCCACGGTGACGAGCTGGGTCGTACCCAACTGGGCAACAACAACACGTACTGCCAGGACTCCGAGCTCAGCTGGGTTCACTGGCAGGAGGCGGACGAGGCGCTGATCGAGTTCACCGCGTCGGTCGCCAGGCTGCGCCGACAGCATCCGACCTTCCGTCGGCGCCGGTTCTTCGACGGCCGGCCGGTCAGCCGTGGCGCCGGGGAACCATTGCCCGACATCGTCTGGATGACGCCGGGCGGGCAGCTCATGAAGCCCGACGACTGGGATGCCGGCTTCGGCCGCTGCATCGGGATGTTCCTCAACGGCAACGGGATCCGGGGAATGGACACCCGCGGCGCGCGGGTGGTCGACGATTCGTTCCTGCTGTTGTTCAACGCGCACGACGAGTCCCTGGACTGGGTGCTGCCGCCGGAGGAGTTCGCCCCCGCCTGGCGGCTGGTGATCGACACGTCGGGAGTCCCAGATCAGCTCGAGACCATCCCGGGTGGCACGTCGGTGCGGGTCGCCGACAAGGGCATGGTGGTGCTGCAGGCGCTGGCCACCGTCGGTGAAGCGCCGAGTCCGGGTGGTGCGGCGGCCGTCGTGCCCACCATCGCACCGGTGCCGGTGTCGATGAGGCCGGACGCCGATGCCGGCGACGCCCGCGAGCAGGAGCCCGAAGCCGTCGCCGAACAAGGGACGGTTGTCGAGCCCACCGGTCCTGCCGAGGAATCGGGGCCGTCGAAGGAACCGGGGCCGTCGCAGGAACCGGGGTCGTCGCAGGAACCGGCGGGCGCGGAAGAGTCAAGCGCTGCGGATCAGGGTACCGAGACTGCGGCTCCGGCCAAGCCGTCGCGGCCGGCGCGGACCCGTCGCCCCAAGAAGAGCTAGTCCGAGCAGGTCGGCCCGGCCAGCAGGGAAGGCAGTCGTGAAAGTCCCCCATTCGACCTATCGGCTGCAGGTGACCGAAGACTGGCGCCTGAACGACGCAGCCGCGCTGGTACCGCAATTGTCGGCGCTGGGTGTCGACTGGGTCTACCTGTCGCCGCTGTTGCAGTCCGAGCCCGGATCAAGCCACGGCTATGACGTCACCGATCATTCGGTGACCGACGAAACACGCGGCGGGCGAGCCGGTCTCGCCGCATTGGCCGATGCCGCACACGCCGCCGGAATGGGCGTCATCGTGGACATCGTGCCCAACCACGTCGGTGTCGCGACCCCCCCGCTGTCGGTGTGGTGGTGGGACGTGCTGCGCCGCGGACGCGATTCGGCGCATGCGCTGGCCTTCGATGTGGACTGGGATCTCGGCGGCGGCAAGATCCGGCTGCCGGTGCTGGGCGACGCCGTCGACGGGCACGACGAACTCGACGCGTTGAGCATCGTGGACGGCGAGTTGCGCTACTACGACAACGTTTTCCCGATCGCCGACGGCACCGGCGAGGGCACACCTCGCGAGGTACACGCACGCCAGCACTACGAGTTGATGAACTACCGCCGCGCCGACACGGAGCTGAACTACCGCCGGTTCTTCGCGATCACCTCGCTGGCCGGCATCCGGGTCGAATTGCCGGAGATCTTCGCGCAATCGCACGTCGAGATCCGGCATTGGATCGAGCAGGGCTGGGTCGACGGGTTGCGCATCGATCATCCCGACGGGCTGGCCGATCCCGAGAGGTACCTGGACGACCTCGCCGCGTTGACCGACCATCGCTACGTCGTGGTCGAGAAGATCATCGAGGGTGACGAGGCGCTGCCCGAATCGTGGGCCTGCGCGGGAACCAGCGGGTACGAGGCGCTGGCCGCGGTGGACCGGCTCTTCGTCGACCCGGCGGGCGAGTCGGCGCTGGACGAGCTGGACACGCAGCTGCGTGGCGGTCTGCGCGTCGACTGGCAGGCCATGACCAGATCCACCAAGCGGGCCGTGGCGGATGGCGCCCTGCGTTCGGAGGTGCTGCGGCTCGCCCGGCTGGTCCCGGACGTGCCGGCCGCGGATGATGCGATCGCGGAATTGCTGAGCTCCTTCACGGTCTATCGCAGCTACCTCCCCGACGGGGGGAAGTATCTCGACGAGGCGGTCGACCGTGCCAAGCACTGCCGTCCCGAGCTGACCGCTGCGATCGACGAGATCGGCCGCCGGCTGGCGGATGTCGGATCGGAGCTCTCGGTCCGGTTCCAGCAGACCTCCGGGATGGTGATGGCCAAGGGCGTGGAGGACTGCGCGTTCTACCGGTGGTCCCGGCTGACCACGCTCACCGAGGTCGGTGCCGAACCTGACCAATTCTCCGTTACCGCGCGGGACTTCCACAGCACCCAGGCGGACCGGCAGCGCAGTCGGCCGTTGGCCATGACGACGCTGTCCAGTCACGACACCAAGCGCGCCGAGGACGTCCGGGCGCGGATCTCGGTGATCTCCGAGATCGCCGAAGAATGGTCGGCCGCCGTCCGGGAATGGAATTCGCTGGCCCCGCTGAGCGACGAGCCGTTGGCCCACCTGCTCTGGCAGGCGGCCGTCGGTGCCTGGCCGATCGAGCGACCCCGCCTGCACGCCTATGCCGAGAAGGCCGCGCGGGAGGCGGCCGTCTCGACCGGGTGGATCGACTCGGACCAGCGGTTCGAGGAACGCCTGCATGCGCTGGTCGACGCGATCTATGACGATGCCGACCTGCACGCCTCGATCGTCGCGACGGCCGACCGGCTGCGGGTTCCCGGATGGTCGAACTCGCTGTCCGCCAAGCTGATTCAACTCACCGCACCCGGCGTGCCTGACGTCTACCAGGGCAGCGAGCTGTGGGAACTGTCGCTCGTCGACCCGGACAACCGCCGGCCGGTCGATTACCGACTCCGGTCCGCGCTGCTGCAGCGGCTCGACGACGGGTGGCTACCGGAGGTCGACGAGCAGGGCGCCGCAAAGTTGCTCGTCACCAGTCGTGCCTTGCGGCTGCGCCGGGACCGGCCGGAGCTGTTCTCCGGCTACACACCGCTGACGGCCGCCGGACCCGGGGCGGATCACCTGGTTGCCTTCGACCGCGGCGGGGTGGTGACGCTGGCGACCAGGCTTCCGGTCGGTCTCGCGGCCGCCGGTGGTTGGCGGGACACCGCAGTCGAATTCCCGGAAGGGCGCTGGACCGACGTGCTGACCGGCCGGGCGATGCCCGGCGGTGCGGTCGAGGTCGCCGTCCTGCTGGACACCTACCCGGTGGCGCTGCTCGTGGCGGAAGGGTGAGCTGACATCGACACCCATGCGCCAGTGCGTAGCCATCCCGACGACTCGACGGGGAGAAGGACGATGCCGGTGAACTTCCGAGTGTGGGCGCCGCAGGCGTCCACCGTCAACCTGGTCGCGTTGGGTCGCGAACATCCCATGAAGGCCGACGACAACCATTGGTGGAGTGTCGATCTCGATGTCGAGACGGCGCGTGGCGCGGGCACCGTCGCCGATGACCCAGAGGGGATCGACTACGGCTTCCGGTTGGACTCCGACGAGAAGGTCCTGCCCGACCCGAGATCACGTCGTCAGCCTCAGGGCGTGCATCACCCGTCGCGGACCTTCGACCACAGTAGTCATCGCTGGGATGACGGTGAGTGGACCGGACGCCGGCTGGCCGGAAGCCTGATCTATGAGATGCATGTCGGCACGTTCACCGCCGACGGCACCCTGGATGCCGCGATCGGCAAACTCGACCATCTGAAATCGATCGGCATCGACATGGTCGAACTGCTACCGGTCAATGCCTTCAACGGGAAGCACAACTGGGGCTATGACGGCGTGCTGTGGTACGCCGTGCACGAGGCCTACGGCGGCCCCCGGGCGTACCAGCGATTCGTCGATGCGTGCCACCAGCAGGGCATCGGGGTCATCCAGGATGTCGTCTACAACCACCTGGGCGCCAGTGGCAACTACCTGCCGTTGTTCGGGCCGTACCTGCACGACAACGGCCGGAGCAGCACGTGGGGTGCGTCGGTCAACCTCGACGGGCCGCTGTCCGACGAGGTGCGCCGGTACATCATCGACAACGTCGTCATGTGGTTGCGGGATTACCACGTCGACGGGCTGCGGCTGGATGCAGTCCATGCGCTCACCGACACCCACGCGATCCACCTGCTCGAGGACATCGCCACCGAGGTGGATGCTTTGTCCCCGCACGTACGTCGACCGCTGACCTTGATCGCCGAGTCCGATCTCAACGATCCGAAGATGATCACGCCGCGAGAGGCCGGCGGTTACGGTCTCACTGCGCAGTGGAACGACGATTTCCACCACGCCCTGCACGTCGCGCTGACCGGCGAGACCGACGGCTATTACGCCGATTTCGGGTCCATGTCGGCGATCGCCAAGGTGATCACCCAGGCGTTCTTCCACGACGGAACCTACTCCAGCTTCCGCGGTCGTGACCACGGCCGGCCGGTGGACACCCTGCTGACGCCGAGTTGGCGCTTCATCGGCTACAGCCAGGACCACGACCAGGTCGGCAACCGGGCAGCGGGCGATCGGCTGACCGGGCAACTCGGCGTGGCCGACCTGGCCATCGCCGCGGTGCTCGTGCTGACCGGTCCGTTCACCCCGATGCTCTTCATGGGCGAGGAGTGGGCGGCGTCCACGCCCTGGGCGTTCTTCACCTCGCATCCCGAGCCCGAGTTGGCCGACGCCACCCGGGAGGGCCGGATGCGCGAGTTCGAACGAATGGGCTGGGACCGCGACTCCGTGGCGGATCCGCAGGACGTGAACACGTTCCTGCGCTCCAAACTCGACTGGGAGGAGGCCGGCACCGACGAGCACGCGCAGATGCTGGGGTTGTACCGCCGGTTGGCTCAGTTGCGCCGGGACCGCATGGAGCTGACCGATCCGCGGTTCACCCGCACCGCGGTCGCCTTCGACGACGACGAGCGGTGGCTGATGGTCGATCGTTCGGGGCTCCGCATCGCCGTCAACCTGGCCGACGTCACCCGGACCATCGAGCTCGGTGGGCGGCCGGGCCCGATGCTCTTGGCGACCCAGCCACGGGTTGGGGTCGACCGTGAGACCCTGACGCTTCCGGCCCACACCGCGGTGGTGCTGGCCCCGGAAGGCGAATGACCCGGGTGCAGTCGCCTGGCGCGGCATCAGTTCAGCTTCGCTTCGAGCCCACCAGTGGGGTGCCGTCCTCGGAGACAAGATCTCCCGCGCGATCGAAGAACAGATCTCCCCCGACGAGATCGTGCTCGCCCTGAAAGCGGCCGGTCGTCGGCGGCAGTTTGCCGGCGGCGGTGACGGCGCCAACGCCCGGCGAATACAGATAGAGGCTGATCGGTCGATCGTGTCGAGGTCCGTTCGGCCGGCGCTTGCTCCGCGCGGCGGAATCAACATCAAGTCAGCAGGTCTCGGGGGTTTGAAATGATCGAATATCAGTGTCTGACTGGTCTATTCGTTCGGAATGGCGAATTCACCGTACGAGCCGGGTCAAGGCGAGATAGGCGATCGGCGCGTAGCCGAGCACCACCGGTGCCGGACCGGACAGCTCCAGGCCCGTCCAGGTGCGGCTCCCCCGCTGCTGCACCGTGTGCGCAAGGGTCAGCCTGATACCCGCAGGAACGGCCACTCGCCAGGTCCAGGAACGGCGCTCGGCGTCCACGTCGAGCACCTCGAAGTCGACTGCGACACCGCACGGACCGCGCACCCGGCCGCCACTGCCGGCCCTGACCGGGGAGTCCGAGCAGTCGACGGCACGGATCTGTGGGGACCACTCGGCCCACCGGTCCGGGTGCACGTACCGGTCCCACACGACCTCCGGAGCGACCGGGCCGACGGCGGCGATCGTCAGGTTCACGCCGAAGGCGCCGGACCCGCGGCCGACGGGTGCGTGCGCCGGGACCGGGCGAACTCCCGGTGAATGTGCCGCAATTCCTCCACCGTCGCGCCGAGCAGGGACGATGCGAAGATCCGTCCCGGTCCCTCGGGCACCGCCACCACGGACGGCACCACCAGCACCGGGATCTCCGCGCCGACCGCAGCCTGCGTGCCGGACGGCGAATCCTCCACGGCCAGGCAGGTGTTGGCCGTCAGGGCGAGCAGTTCGATGGCCCGCTGGTAGGGGTAGGGGTCGGGTTTGCCGCGGACGACCTCGTCACCGCAGATGGTGACGTCGAAACGGTGTTGACCCAGCAGGCCCAGCGCGACATCGACCAGGGAACGTGGCGAATTCGTCACCAGTGCGGTTTTCAGCCCGGCGGCGCGGATCGCGTCGATGAGCTCCTCGGCACCCGGCTGCCAGAGAAGCTCTTCCGCGAAGATCTCCCCGGTGATCGCCAGCAACAGCTCGACGGTCGACTCGACGGTTTCCGCCGCGCCGATGTCGTCGAGCATGATGGCGACCGAGGCCGGGACCGGTTGACCCACCGTCCTGGACCTGGCCGCGGGTGAAAGCGCCCCGCCCAATTGCTCGGCGACCCGGTCCATCGCGACCGACCACAACCGCTCGGAGTCGACCAGCGTGCCATCCATGTCGAACAGCACGCCCGTGAGATCCGTTGTCGAAGCGGCCTCGCTGCGCGCCTGCACCGATGAGGTCATCGGGCCGCGAAGTACTTCGCCTCGGGATGGTGTGCCACCAGCGCCGAGGTCGACTGTTCGGGATGCAACTGGAACTCCTCGGACAGTTCCACGCCGATCCGGCTCGGATCCAGCAACTGCACCACCTTGGTCTGTTCGGTCAGGTCGGGGCAGGCCGGGTAGCCGAACGAGAAGCGCGCCCCCCGATACGCCAGGTCGAAGTACTTCTCGATGTCCTGCGGGTCGTCCGCGGCGGCGGACGTGCCGTCCGGGAACGTCAGTTCCGAGCGGATCCGCTGGTGCCAGAACTCGGCGAGCGCCTCGGTGAGCTGCACCGACAGTCCGTGGACCTCCAGATAGTCGCGATATGCGTTCGCGGCGAACAGTTCGTTGGCAAAGTCGGCGATCCGTTGGCCCATCGTCACCACCGTGAAGCCGATCACGTCGACCTCGCCGGACGAACGCGGCCGGTAGAAGTCCGCCAGGCACAGATGCCGGTCCCGGCGCTGCCGGGGGAAGGCGAATCGCGTCACCTCCGCCGCGTTGATGTCGGGTTCGCCCAGGATGACGACCTCGTCGCCTTCGGACACGCACGGGAAATATCCGTACACCACTGCGGCCTGCAGCACCTTCTCCGTGTGCAGTCGGTCCAGCCAGTAGCGCAGCCGTGGCCTGCCCTCCTTCTCCACGAGTTCGTCGTAGCTCGGGCCCTTGCCGCCCCTGGCGCCGCGCAGTCCCCACTGGCCCATGAAGGTCGCCCGCTCGTCGAGCATCGCTGAATAGTCGCCCAGCGCAATGCCTTTCACCACCCGCGAACCCCAGAACGGTGGCGTGGGAACAGGGTTGTCCAGCGCCACATCGGACCGCAGCGGCACCGGAACCGATGCCTGCTGCGCCTCCGCGGCGGCTCGGCGTTTGTCGGCGATCCGCTCGGAGCGTTCCCGGCGCGCCCGGCGCTCCGCCATTTTCGCAGCGTCCACAGCATCCCCAGTGGGGTCCAGCCCCTTCTTCTTGGACATCAGTCCGTCCATCAAGCGCAGACCCTCGAAGGCGTCGCGCGCGTACCGGACGTCGCCGCGGAACACCGCCGACAGGTCGTTCTCCACGTACGACCTGGTCAGCGCCGCACCGCCGAGCAGTACCGGGAACCTGTCGGCCAGCCCGCGGGTGTTCATCTCCTCCAGGTTCTCCCGCATCACCACGGTCGACTTCACCAGCAGCCCGGACATCCCTATGGCATCGGCGCCGGCATCCTCGGCGGCCGACAGTATTGTCGAGATCGGTTGCTTGATACCGAGATTCACCACGGAGTAGCCGTTGTTGGACAGGATGATGTCGACCAGGTTCTTGCCGATGTCATGCACGTCGCCCTTGACGGTGGCCAGCACGATCGTGCCCTTGCCGGCCGAATCGGTCTTTTCCATGTGCGGTTCCAGGTGAGCCACCGCCGTCTTCATCACCTCGGCGGAGGTCAGCACAAACGGGAGTTGCATCGCCCCGGAGCCGAACAGTTCGCCGACGGTCTTCATGCCCTCGAGCAAGGTGTCGTTGATGATCTCCAGGGCCGAGCGCCTCGACAGTGCTTCATCCAAGTCGGCCTCCAGCCCGTTGCGTTCGCCGTCGATGATGCGCCGCTGCAGCCGCTCGTCCAGCGGCAGCTCGAGCAGTTCCGCGGCGCGGGTGGCGCGGCCCGCCGCAGTCGTCGCCCCTTCGAACAGTTCCAGGATCTTCTGCAGCGGGTCGTAGCCTTCCCGGCGCCGGTCGAAGACCAAGTCGAGCGCTGCGCTCCGTTGCTCCTCAGGGATCCGCGCCATCGGCAGGATCTTCGACGGGTGCACGATCGCCGAATCCAGACCTGCCGCAACACATTCAGCCAGGAAGACGGAATTCAGCACCTGACGTGCGGCCGGATTGAGCCCGAACGAGACGTTCGAGACTCCCAGCGTCGTATACACATCGGGATGACGGCGTTTGAGTTCCCTGATGGCCTCGATGGTTTCGATGCCGTCCCGCCGGGTTTCCTCCTGACCGGTGGCGATCGGGAAGGTCAGGCAGTCCACCACGATGTCGGACTCGGACAGTCCCCACCGTCCGGTCAGATCGCCGATCAGCCGCTGCGCGATGGCCAGCTTGTGGTCGCGGGTGCGCGCCTGGCCCTGCTCGTCGATGGTCAGCGCCACCACAGCGGCGCCGTGCTCCTTCACCAGCGGCATGATCCGCCCGTACCTGGAATCCGGGGCGTCGCCGTCCTCGAAGTTCACCGAGTTGACGATCGACCGGCCGCCGAGCTGTTCCAGTCCGGCCTGGATCACCGCCGGTTCGGTGGAGTCGATCATGATCGGCAGGGTTGACGCGGTGGCCAGCCGGGAGGCCATGGCCTTCATGTCGGCGGCCCCGTCACGGCCGACGTAGTCGACGTTCAGGTCGAGCAGGTGCGCGCCGTCGCGGGTCTGCGCGCGGGCGATCTCGACGCAGTCCTGCCAGTTCTCGGCGAGCATGGCCTCACGAAAAGCCTTGGAACCGTTGGCGTTCGTCCGTTCCCCGACCATCAGCACGGACGCATCCTGGGCGAACGTCACCGCCTGATACAGCGAGGACAGGCTCGGTTCCGGCCGCGGGTGGCGGACCGCGGGGGTGGTTGCCCGGATGGCCTCGACGACCTGCCGCAGATGTTCCGGGGTGGTGCCGCAACAACCACCGACCAGGCCCAATCCGAATTCGGCGACGAAACCGGAGAGCGCCTCGGCCAGTTCGGTCGGGGTGAGCGGGTACACCGCTCCGTTCGGTCCCAGCTGCGGCAGGCCGGCGTTGGGCATCACCGACACGCCGGTGCGGGCATGCCGCGACAGGTAGCGCAGGTGCTCGCTCATCTCGGTGGGTCCGGTCGCGCAGTTCAGCCCGATGTAGTCGATGCCCAGCGGTTCCAGCGCGGTGAGCGCCGCGCCGATCTCCGAGCCGAGCAGCATGGTGCCGGTCGTCTCGACCGTCACATGCACCAGGATCGGGACGATGATGCCCGTGTCGGCCATGGCCCGTTTGGCGGCCAGCACCGCGGACTTGGTCTGCAGCAGGTCTTGGCAGGTTTCGACCATGACGGCGTCGATCCCGCCTTCGAGCATGCCGCTCACCTGCTGGGCGTAGGCGTCCCGCAATGCACGGTAAGGCGCGTGTCCGAGCGTTGGCAGCTTCGTTCCCGGACCGACCGAACCCAACACGAATCGTGGATGCGCCGCTGTGGCGAAGTCGTCCGCTTCGGCGCGGGCCAGTGCCGCACCGGCCAGCGACAACTCGTGGATCCGGTCCGCGATGTCGTATTCGGCGAGGTTGGCCAGGTTCGCCCCGAAGGTGTTCGTCTCGACCAGATCGACGCCGACCTCGAGGTACGCCCGGTGCACGGCGCGGACGATGTCCGGGCGCGTGACGTTGAGGATCTCGTTACAGCCCTCCAGGCCGGCGAAGTCGTCAAGGGACGGATCCTGGGCCTGGAGCATCGTGCCCATCGCGCCGTCAGCCACGAGTACACGCTGAGCGAGCGCGGCCAGCAGAGGGTGCACAGGTGTGGTGGTCACCGGTCCAGGTTAGTTGCCGCGGCACGCCAGTTGATCGGCCCAGTTGATCGGCGTCGCTACCGGCGCCTGCTTCGAGCCGCTGCGGACGGACGTAGGCTGACCTGCGTGAGTCAGTTTCGAGTGCTGCGCAACCCGGTCATGGTTGCCGCCTTCGAGGGGTGGAACGACGCCGGGGACGCGGCGACCGCCGCCGTCGAGCAGCTCGGGCTGACCTGGGACGCCACAGCGCTGACCGAGTTGGATCCCGAGGGTTTCTACGACTTCCAGGTGTCCAGACCCACGGTCCGGTTGATCGACGGCGTCACCCGCACGATCGACTGGCCGACGACTCGGCTGTCGGTGTGCCGGCTGCCGGACTCCCCGAGCGACGTGATCCTCGTGCACGGCATCGAGCCCAATTTCCGCTGGCGGGCGTTCTGTGACGAGTTGCTCAAGATTGCCATCGAGCACCAGGTGGCGACGGTGATCGGGCTGGGTGCGCTGCTGGCGGATGTGCCGCACACCCGGCCGATTCAGGTGACCGGATCTGCACATGACGAGGCCACGGCGGCCCGGTTGGGCCTGACCCGATCCCGCTACGAGGGGCCGACCGGCATCTCCGGCGTGTTCCAGGACGCCTGCGTGCAGGCGGGGATTCCCTCGCTGTCGTTCTGGGCCTCGGTCCCCCACTACGTGTCGCAGGCGCCCTCGCCGAAGGCCACGCTGGCGCTGCTGCACCGGGTCGAGGAGATCCTGGACATCGAGGTGCCGCTGGGCTCGCTGCCGCAGCAGGCCGACGAATGGGAGACGGAGGTCTCCCAGATCGCCTCGGAGGACGAGGAGATTTCCGAGTACATCCGGGCTCTGGAGGAGCGGGAGGAGGCGGACGAACCGCTGCAACCCGCCTCAGGCGAGTCGATTGCGGCCGAGTTCGAGCGGTACCTGCGCCGCCGGGGTCCGCGGCCGGGCGAGGGCCGCCGCTGAAACGTCGACTCCACCGGGATCGAGTCGCCGGTTTCGGACCCTGCGCAGGCGGCCTTGAAACGTCCGAAAGTGGCGATTCGATGACGGGTGGGGCTCCGGTGCAGCCGGAGCGGATCTGCACCCTGGTGTCCGCGGTGCCGGTGTTCTGCGCGCATGCGTCGTGTGAAGTCTCTGGGGTCCGGCCGGTGGGTTCTGCGCAGGCGGCCGGCCCCGTTCCCGCAGGCGCGGGCCGGCCCCGTTCGCTCAGTGCAGCGCGATGCCCAGCAACGCGTCGACCGCGTCGGCCACCACGCCGCCGGCCAGACCGTCGTCCGCGGCCCAGCGGTCCAAGAGCTCGATCGCAGCGGGCGTGTCCAGGTCGTCGGTCAGTGCCGACCGCAGACCGTGCAGCACCGTCGCCGCGTCCGAGCCCTGCCGGTTGGCGGCACGACGCCAATCAGCCAGGCGCGCAGTTGCCTGGTCCAGCAGCTGGTCCGTCCAGGCCCGGTCCTGGCGGTAGTGCCCTGACAGCAGCGCCAGCCTGATCGCCATCGGGTCGACCCCGTCGGCGCGCAGCCGGGAGACGAACACCAGGTTCCCGCGGGACTTGGACATCTTCTCGCCGTCCAGGGCGATCATCGCCGCATGGGTGTAATGCCGGGCGAACGGCACCACCCCCGTCAGGACCTCGCTGTGCGCCGCCGAGCACTCGTGATGCGGGAAGATCAGGTCGCTGCCGCCACCCTGCAGGTCGATGGTCGGGCCGAGCCGGTTGCCCGCGATCACCGAGCATTCGATGTGCCATCCGGGACGCCCGGGTCCCATCGTCGAATCCCAGAACGGCTCGCCCTCCCGCGGCATCCGCCACAACCCCGGATCCAGTGCGTTGCGCTTACCCGGTCGGTCGGGGTCGCCGCCGCGCTCGGCGGCAAGGGCGAGCATGGTGGCCAGGTCGTACCGAGACTCGTAGCCGAATTTCGGCGCTGCGGCCACGTCGAAGTAGACGTCCGGATGTTCGGCGTCCTCGACCCGGTACGCCGCTCCCATCTCGAGCAGCCGGGCGACGGCGCCGGACACCTCGTCCATCGCCTCGACCGCGCCGATGTAGTCCCGCGGCGGCAGAACCCGCAACGCGGCCATGTCCTCGCGGAACAGCTGGATCTGGTTGGCGGCCAGGTCTCGCCAGTCCAGGCCGTCGCGCTCGGCCCGCTGCAGCAGCGGATCGTCGATGTCGGTGATGTTCTGCACGTAATGCACGGCGCGGCCGCCGTCGAGCCAGACCCGTTGCACCAGGTCGAACGCGAGGTAGGTGGCGGCATGGCCGAGATGTGTTGCGTCGTAAGGGGTGATCCCGCAGACATAGATCGTCGCGGTCGGTCCCGGAGTGGTCGGCCGGACCATGTCCGTCGCCGTGTCGTGCAGCCACAGCGGCCCGGACGCACCAGGCAGCGACGGAACGTGAGGAGAGGCCCAGGACTGCACCGGTCCACCCTAAACGCCGCTCGCGGTTGGCCCGACGTTTCAGTCCGGTGCACCTGGCACGACGTGCCGATTCGCGTTCAGCAGCGCCGACTGCCAGCCTCGCACGCCGGTGCCACGGACGTCGGACGGCGGTGACGAGGCCGGGTACATGATGTTCGCCCGATCCGGGTGGTGCGGCAGGTTCACCGCATGACCGAGCTCGTGCACCAGCACGGTGTCGTCGTAAGTATGTGGCTGCTGTGCGTCGAACAAGCAGGCCTGAACGACCACCCAATCCGCGCTGATCCCCAACGAGCACCCGGTGACCTTCCCGGCGATGTCCCGGACCACGATCACCGTGATCGGCACCCCGATCGACACCCCGGGCAGGGGGCCGGTGGCCGATATCCGGCGATAGAACTCGGTGTGGCCCAGCACGTCGTCCAGCAACAGCCGCCGGTTGGCGTGCGGTTCCAGCGCTTGCCGCGGTGCCGGTTCGGGTTCGACGTCCACGCCCGTCAGCCGGACCCGGATGCCCGCGCCGGCCGTCAGCACCGCGTCGGCCCGGTCGATCGAGGGAGCCAGCAGGTCGGCGGTGGTCAGCGCATGCCCGTTCTCGTCGGAAAGGATCACCACCCGCACGCGCAGGGTTGCGGGTCCGATGCGCTGCCCGGTCACCGCCGCGTGCGCGGCCTCCCCCGCTCTGGCCACCCCGCTCGAGACGTCCAGCGTGGCGGCGCCGACGGCGCGGGTCATCGTCCTGGCCACGCCGCGGACGGCGTCGCCCGCGGCGCCCAGCATCACAGCGGCGGCCAGGGGATTGGCGTCCGATGGTTCGGCGGTCGGGGAAAGGTCGGGTCGTCCGCGAGGGACTCCAGCCGCTCCCGCAGGGCGTCGACCTCTTCCCGGGTGAGCAGCCCGTCGAGCTCGTCACCCAGGGCGCCATCCAGGTCGGCGAGCAGCCTGCCGATCCCGTCGATGACGGTGACCGGCAACGGGCGCCCGGCCCACCCCCACAGGATGGTGCGCAGCTTGTCGTCCGAGTGGAAGCACAGGCCGTGGTCGACGCCGAGGACCCGGCCGTCCGGGAGGGGCAGCACGTGCGAGCCCTTGCGGTCGGCATTGTTGATCACCAGGTCGAACCCGGCCAGCGCGGCGAGGGCGGGACGGTCGGCGTGCACCAGGGCCACCGGCGATCCGTTCTCGTCGACCGCGCGCAGCACCGCCAGCCAGTCGGCAGGGATTTCTTCGATCCGCACCAGGTCGACTGCCTCGTCCGGGTTCGCGTCCTCGATCCAGCGCTGCACCATGCCGGGTCCATAGGGTCCAGGGCGGAGCACCGTCAAAGGAACGCAGTGCCAGCCCGCGGACCGGGACACCAGGTACGCGGCGCGTTCTCGCTCGGCCAGGGTGCCGTCCGGAAAGTCCCAGAGCGGGCGTTCGCCGCGGACCGGTTTGTAGATGCACGGCACCGAAAGGCCGTCAGCGGACGCCTCGCCCAGCAGCGTGAGGTTGGACGCGTCGGTGAGCCGGCCGGTGATGGTGATGTCCCCGGTGGCCAACACGTCCGCGGTCACCGTGTCGATGGTATCGGCCGTCCCGGTCGTCGCGGTGGCGTCAGCCGGGTCCGTGACATCAGCCGGGTCGGTCATGCCCACATCGTCAGGGACGGCGCCGGGCGGGTCGTTGCTGGATGCGGTGTCTCGCGTGGGTCTCGAGCCGGTCGCGGCCCGCTCAGCCGAGGGCACCGCGGTGGTAGCCGTTCAGCCGCGGGCAGATGTGACCATCTGCATCCAGCGGGTTGTTGCACAGTGGGCAGGGCGGTCGTCCGGCCGCGACCACCCGCTCGGCGTGTTTGGCAAAATCCCGCGCCTCGGCCAACGACATGAAGACCCGCAGCGCGTCCGGGCCGTCTTCGCGGTCTTCCAGGACGACCTCTTCGCCGACGTCCTCCTCGGACAGCGCGAGGAGTTCCACGATGACCTGCGAACCCTCGCCGTCCCAGGCCAGACCCATGGTGCCGACCCGGAACTCGGCGTCCACCGGGGTGGCCAGCGTGAGGTTGTCGCGTTCCGGAGCGGGTTCGGCTTCGGCTTGCGCACCGAACCTGCGGGCGACCTCGGTGATCAGCGATCCGAGCCGGTCGGCCAGTACGGCCACCTGTTGTTTCTCGCACGCCACGGACAGCACCCGCCGGCCGTCGACGACCTGCAGGAAGAACTCGCGTTCGCCGGGCTGCCCGATGGTCCCGGCAAGGAACCTCTCGGGTGAACGGAATACGTGGACCTGGCGTGGCATGGCACCTCCGAGCTTAGGCCACCGGGTCAGGACGGGTAGAGATCGAGCGAGTTGGGTGGGCACAAGCCCACCGAGCGGGGTCAGCGGGCCACGCCACCGGGTACCGCCTCCGATGCGGTGACCGGATCTTGATCTTCACGTTGCAGTCGGGGCACCGGGTGTGCGCCGAGCGATCCCAGTTCCCCGGTGTCGTTGATCCGCTCGACGAACGGCCGCAGCGGCGTGTAGCGGATCACCGACAGCGACGCCGGCGCCACCACGATGCGCTGGAACGAATCCAGGTGCAAGCCCAGCGCGTCGGCCAGTAGCGCCTTGATCACGTCGCCGTGCGAACAGACCAGAACCGTTCGCGTGACGGGGCCCCTGTCCGAAGCGTCCGCGGAAGCTGACGTCGAACCTGTCGAACCTGCCGTCGCATCTGCTCTCGAACCTGCCGTCGCATCTGCTCTCGATCCGGCCGGGGCCAGCAGTTCCCGGACCGCCTCGACGGCTCTGGCCGAGACCCCGGCCAGGGATTCACCACCGGGGAACACGGTCGCCGATGCGTGGTGCTGCACGGTTCGCCAGAGCGGTTCGGTGACCAGTTCGCGAAGAGGCCGGCCGGCCCACTTGCCGTAGTCGACCTCGGCGAGCCGTTCGTCCAGTTCGACCGGCAAGCCCTTGGCGGCGGCCAGCGGTTCAACGGTCTGCCGGCACCGCTCCAGGGGCGAGGTGACGACGCGATCGATGACGATGTCAGCGAGCCGGTCGGCGATGCCCGAAGCCTGCGCCCGTCCGGTGTCGTCCAGGTGGATGCCCGGCGTCCGGCCGGCCAGGATGCCCGACGTGTTGGCCGTGGAACGGCCGTGACGAAGCAGGATGACCGTGGTCATCCACGAGCGAGGCTCCGGTGGGTGCGCCGCGGTCGGGCCGGTTGACGGTGAGCCGTTCGCGCTGGCCGACGTGTCGGTCGGCGTGCCGCCAGCCGGTTCGTCCTCCCGCGGTTGGTTGACGACCGGTGCCGTGGGATCGCTCGTCATCGACGGGGCCGCCCTTGGTGTGTCGTGCTCATCCGATCAGTCTGCCCTGGGTTGACCCGGGGCCGGCCCGGCCCGGAGGTGGCACTCAGGTCGCCGCCAGCGCACCGGTGCTCAGCGCGACGATGATGGCAGCCGCCAGCGCCCATCGGTACCAGACGAAGACCCTGATGGTGTGGCCGGCGACGTAACGGAGCAGCCAGGCCACCGTGGCGTAGGCGACGACGAACGACACGACCGTCCCGATGAGGGTGGGAAGCCAACCGACCCCACCTGTCTTGAGCGCGGACGGCAGCTCGTAGGCGCCCGCCCCGAGCAGCGCCGGGATGCCGAGCAGGAAGGCCAGCCGGGTCGCCGTCACCCGGTCCAGGCCACGCATGAGACCGACCGAGATCGTCGCGCCGGACCTGGACACGCCGGGGATCAGCGCCAGGCACTGGGCGAAACCGATCACCAACGAGTCGGTCAGGGTCAGTTCGCGTTCGCCGCGGTCCTGTTTGGCCACCGCTTCGGCCAGCAACATGACGCCGCCCCAGATGATCAGTGCGAACGCCACCACCCACAGGCTGCGCAGCGGGCCGGAGACGATGTTGCGCCCGAGATAGCCGACCACCACGATCGGCAGCGATCCGATGATCACCAGCCAGGCCAGCCGGTAGTCGGGGTCGGTGCGCCGCTCGGCGTTGAGCAGCCCGCGGAACCAGGCGCGGACCAGCACCACGATCTCGGTCCAGAAGTAGATGACGACGGCGATGATGGCGCCGACCTGGATCACCGCGGTGAACGCGGTGATCGACGGATCGTCGATGGACAGGCCCAGCATCTTGGCCGCGATCGTCAGATGGCCCGTCGAGGACACCGGCAGGAATTCCGTCAGCCCCTCGACGATGCCAAGAATGAGCGCCTGCAGAATTGTCATACCGCCACGCCTGCCTTCTCGGCTGCCGCTGTCAGGGTCCGCAGGGTGGCGATCCGCTCCGCCAGGGTGGAGTCGAAGCAGTTGATGTTCACGCTGGTCACGCCCCCCTCGGCGAGCCTGGTCAGCCGATCGGCGATCCGGTCGGCGTCGCCGAGCAGGCAGGTGCGGTCGAGGAATTCGAAGGGCACCGCAGCGGCTGCGCCGGCGTAGTCGCGGGACAGGAAGAGCCGCTGCACCTCGGCGGCTTCCTGCTCGTAGCCCATGCCGGAGGCGATCCGATGGTAGAAGTTCGTCTTCTTGGACCCCATCCCGCCGATGTACAGCGCGGCGTGGGCGCGCACCCGAGCGGCGGCGGCGTGCGGATCGGCGGCGACCGAGATGGGCACCTGGGCGCTGATGTCGATCAGTTCCGGATCCCGGCCGGCCTCCCGGGCGGCCGCGTGGATCCGTTCGATCGACACGCGTGCCGACTCCGGGTCGAAGAAGATGGCCAACCAGCCGTCCGCGAGCTGTCCGGTGAGCTGCAGGTTCCGCGGTCCGAGGGCGGCCAGATAGATCGGCACGTCGGATCTGACAGGTTGCAGCGACAGCACCAGGGATTTGCCCGGGCCGTCCGGCAGCGGCAACGTGAAGTGCTCGCCCCCGGCGGTCACCCGGCGGCGCTGCAGGGCCTGCCGAACGATCTGGATGTACTCCCGGGTGCGCCCGACCGGGTCGTCGAACCGCACCCCGTGCCAGCCCTCGGACACCTGTGGTCCGGAGACCCCCAGGCCGAGCCGGAAGCGGCCGCCGGACAGCGCGTCCAGGGTGGCCGCCGTCATCGCGGTCATCGCCGGCGTGCGGCCGGGGATCTGCAGTACGGCCGATCCGATGCCGATCCGTTCCGTTCGAGCGGCGACGGCGGCCAGCACCGTGACGGCGTCCGACCCGTAGGCCTCCGCCGCCCACACCGCGTCGAAGCCGAGCGTCTCGGCCGCCTGCGCGAGCGCGAGGTTGCCCGCGAGCTCGGCGGCGGAGGTGACGTAACCCATGTTGAGGCCGAGACGCACGTGATGTGACACCGTTCAGGCACCCCTTGTCCAGCGGCCCGGCGCCGACGAGAATCGGCGTTCGATCGGCCCTGTGCCGTCGGCTCACCGCGTCAACACGGTACCCGCGGTGCGCCCCCGGACCGGACACGCCGCGGCCGGTGCGTAGGTTGACGCCATGGATTCACGCCGCGTCGGACGCAGTGGACTCGAGGTGTCCAGGCTGGCACTCGGCACCATGACCTGGGGCCGCGACACCGACGCGGACGACGCGGCGGCGCAACTGGAGGCGTTCGTCGCCGCTGGCGGGACCCTGATCGACACCGCCAACATCTACGGCGACGGTGACGCCGAGTCGATTCTCGGCACGCTGGTGCCGGACGTGATCCCGCGCTCGTCGGTGCTGCTCGCGACCACCACGGTCGGGGTGGGCGGGGGGCGCGGCCGGTTGTTGTCGGCGCTGGATCTGTCGCTCGACAGGCTCGGGACCGACCACGTCGACCTGTGGCAGATTCACGGCTTCGACGCCTCGGTGCCGTTCGAGGAGACCTGCTCGGCGCTGCGCACGGCGGTGGATTCCGGTCGGGCGCGCTACGTCGGGGTCTCGGGCATGACGGGCTGGCAGGCCATCACCCTCGCCGGCGGGCTGCGAGCGCACGGTGCGCCGATCCCACTGGTGTCCGTGGAAGCCGAGTACTCGCTGCTGGAGCGCGCGCCGGAGGAGTCGGTGCTACCGGCGGCCGGGGTGCACGGCATCGGGCTGATCGCCTGGGCGCCGCTGGGTCGCGGGGTGTTGACCGGCAAGTACCGGCACGGCACCCCCGCCGACTCCCGCGGCGCGTCGTCGCATTTCACCCGGTACGTCGGCCGTCACCGCACGGAGCATGCCGCCCGCATCGTCGAGGCGGTCGCGACGGCGGCGGACGGGCTCGGCACGTCACCGCTGGCGGTGGCATGCGCCTGGGTGCGGGATCGGCCCGGCGTGTCCACTGTGGTCATCGGCGCCCGGGACCGCGCCCAGTTGCTGGGCTCGCTGGCCGCGGAAACCCTCTCGCTGCCAGCCGAGATCCGCGCGGCCCTGGACGACGTCAGCGGCGCCCCGGCACCCACCGCCGACACCCGCATCGACGCGCCCACCGACTGACATCCTTTGGCGCGGATCAACATCGCAGGCGCGGCTGAACTCGTCTACACGCGTCACACCAGTACCAAATGCGGCACCTTGATCCGCGCCGTCGATGTTGATCCGCGCCCAACGGGGGTGCGCGATCGCCCCTCGGGACGGCGTGCGCCGTTCCTCGCGCTGTTCCTCGCACCCGACCATCGCGCTGACCATCGCGGCGGAGCAGCCGGCCCGGCGCGGGTAGGGTCCGGACGTGCCCGAGGTCTTCGCCGAGTTCTGCGCCGCCGGTCTGTGGCCGGGTGTCGGGCCGGCGATCGCCGGGCAGCTGGCGCAGGCCGGCATCACCGGCCCGGCTGACGTCACGGCTGGAAAACTGGCCACGATCCCCCGGATGACCGACCGCAGGGCGAATCGCCTCGTGACCAGCTTCGTCGGCGCCGGGCACCTCTATGAACTCGCGGAACTCCTTGTCCCCCAGGAGATCCCGGCCCGTTGGGCATTGCGGTTGACCGACTCTCTCGACTTCGCCGACGCCGCCCAGGCGCTACGCACCGACCCGTGGCGGCTGCTGTCGTTGCCCGATGCCACCGTTGCTCAGGCCGACCGGCTGGCCCGTTCGATCGAACCCGATGTCCGCCGTGACGACGCCCGCCGCGGGCGGGCATTGGTGACCTGGACCTTGGCCCGCTACGCCCGGGACGGGCACACCGCGTCGCCGCAGAGCATGGTCGCGGGTGCATTGCGTCCCTTCGGTGTCGACCCCGCCAGTGCCCTGGAGGCCGCCATCGCGGCCGGTGCGGTGGTCGCGGTACCCGACCCCGGCGGATCGGACGCGCCATGGGTCAGCCCGAAGGTGCTCGCCGACGCGGAGTCGTCGGTCGCGACCCAGCTGGCTCGGCTGATCGCCTCCTCGTCGTCATTGGCCGACGAGCGGGCGACCAGCGAAGTGTTGTCCGGGTTGGACTCGGGATTGGACGACTCGGGATTGGACGACTCGGGATTGGACGACTCGGGATTGGACACTGTGCAGGCTTCCGCCGTTGCCCTGGCCGCCGCGCAGGGGGTCAGCCTGCTCACCGGCGGGCCGGGCACCGGAAAGAGCCGCACCGTCTCGGCGATCGTCGCGCTGTGCCGCAAGGTCGACGCGAGCGTCGCGCTGGCCGCGCCGACAGGTCGAGCAGCCAAGCGCCTCGAGGAGCTCGCCGGCAGCAACGCGACCACCGTGCACCGGTTGCTCGGCGCCCGGCCGCGGTCGGACTCGGGATCGCGGGCCTCGGTGTTCGAGCACGACGCCGACAATCCCATCGAGGCCGACCTGGTGGTGGTCGACGAAGCGTCGATGCTGGATGTCGAATTGGCCGCAGCAATGCTGTCCGCTCTCTCCGACGGCACCCATCTGGTGATCGTCGGCGATCCCGCGCAACTGCCCTCGATCGGCCCTGGTCGGGTGCTCGGTGACCTGATCGACAGCGCGACGGTGCCGGTGACGGAGCTGCGGACGCTGTACCGCCAGACGGAGGGCGGGACGATCGCGAGGCTCGCCACCGCGGTGCGGTCGGGTCAGCTGGTCGCGGTCGACGACCCCGCCCACGAGGTCGTGGTGGTGCCTGCCCGCGGCTCGGAGGAGGCGGCCCGACGGGTCGTCCAGGTGGTCACCGACTCCATTCCGCGGGTCTTCTCCAGCACCGGCGACCAGATCCAGGTGGTGACGCCGGTGCATCGCGGACCGGCGGGTACCCAGGCGTTGAACCGGGCGCTCAAGGCGGTTCTCAACCCGGGCACCGGAACGGTGCGTGGCTTCGACGTCGGGGATCGGGTGGTCGCCACCGCCAACCACCTGGACGCCGAACCGGCAGGCTATGCCAACGGCGAGGTCGGCACGGTGGTCTCCACCGGCGACAACACCCTGCGGGTCGCGTTCACCGGTGGCGAATCGGAGATCACCGGCAAGTCCGTGGCCGATCTCCTGCACGGCTGGGCGATCACGGTGCACCGGGCGCAGGGCTCGGAATGGGAAGCCGTCGTCGCGGTGATTCCGCCGGAAGCGGGTTCGATGCTGTCACGCCCGCTGATCTATACGGCGCTGACCCGAGCCAGGCGGCACCTGACGGTGGTGCACGCGGCCGGCCCCCGACTCGCCCACGCGGTCCGGCATATCGGTTCGTTGCCCCGGCGAACCCGGCTCGAGGCGCTGTTGCGGGCGGAGTTGGCGCCCGCCCCCGCACCATGAACCGCGCCCAGATCTGCCACCAACCGCAGGCCGGCAACGGCGTGGATGCGACAAGCACCGCGACGAGCAGGCACACTCGACGCAAGGTTGTTTCGTGCTCGGCGGTTTTCCTGCCCGACACAGCGGAGGTGATGGACGATCAGCGCACAACCGTCCATGGTCGACCCGACGACGGGGGGCGCCCGCGGGCAGCTCGATCCCCCGCCGTCATGGGCGCCGGGTGGCCACGGACCCGACGAGTTCGACTATCGTCCGCTGCGCATCGACGCAACAGTTACCCGGGCGGCGGCGGCCACCATGCTGGCGGTACGCGCCGAGTTCGCCGGGTGGGAATTGGCGCGGGTGCTGCGCTTCCCGGACGGCAGCCGCCGGGTGTGGCTCCGCAGGCGACGCTCCCCCGGGCTGTTGCCCGATCTGACACCCTGACCAGCCAATCCAGTTTCGACTCCCACCCTCGGTCCGATCCACCGAGCGCACCGGTGAGATCGCCGTGACGTCAAGGAATACCTCCGGCGGCACCGCCGATGGCGAGGCGTCCGATCCCGAAACTGGGTGGCGGCTGACCCGCACACAGGTGCTGCGGGATTCGATGGGCGTCGCCGTCGCCACCGGCGCCTACGGCATCTCGTTCGGCGCGATCGCGCTGGCGGGCGGGCTGAACCTGTGGCAGACCATGGCGCTGTCCTTGCTGATGTTCACCGGCGCCAGCCAGTTCGGTCTGGTTGCCGTCCTCGCCGGCGGCGGTGTGCCGCTGGCCGGCGCGGCGACGGCGATCATGCTGGGCGCCCGTAACGCGTTGTACGGGCTGCGGTTGTCGGAGATCCTGCGCGTCGGCGGCCTGCGCCGGGTGCTGACCGCTCAGCTCGTCATCGACGAGTCGACCGCGATGTCGATCGGGCGGGACACCGATCGGGCGGCCCGGCTGGGTTTCTACGCCACCGGTGTCGGGGTGTTCGTGCTGTGGAACATCGGGACGCTGATCGGGGCGGTCGGCGCCTCCTGGTTGTCCGATCCTCGCGCGCTCGGGCTGGACGCCGCCGCCCCGGCAGCCTTCCTGGCGCTGCTCGCGCCGCGGCTGCGTGGCCGCGAGAGATGGGCGCTGGCCCTGGTTGCCGCGTCGGTGGCGGTTCTCGCGGTGCCGCTGGTGCCCGTCGGCGTGCCGGTGCTGCTGGCCGGCCTGGTGGGGGCGATTGCCGGTCTGATCCCCCGTCGGACCGCATCGGGGCGAGCCGAGCGGACAGCGCCGACCGACCCGGAGCCCGACCCCCGTCCGGAGTCCCGATGACCGTCTGGATCGGCATCGCTGTCGGGTGCCTGGGGTGTTACCTGCTGAAACTGGCCGGTCTGTCGGTTCCGCAGGGCGTGCTGGAAAGGCCTGCGGTGCACCGGATCGCCGCCTTGCTGCCGGTGGTGTTGCTGGCCGCGTTGATCGCCGTGCAGACCTTCTCCGACGGCCAAAGCCTGGTCATCGATGCCCGCGCGGCCGGTCTCGCCGTGGCCGGCGTGGCGGTCTGGCGGCGGTGGCCGTTCCTGGTGGTCGTCGCCCTCGCCGCGGTGACGACGGCGTTGGTGCGGCAGGTGGTTCCGGGCAGCTGACCGTGGCCGGCCGCCGCGCTGCGGGCTCACACCCAGTCAGCCGGACGTCAGCAGCTGCGCAGGAACCGCTCGAGCACCCGGGTGCCGAATTCCAGCGCGTCGATCGGCACCCGCTCGTCCACCCCGTGGAACAGCGCGGTGAAGTCGAGGTCGGCTGGCAGGCGGAGCGGGGCGAACCCGTATCCGACGATGCCCAGCTCGTGGAACGCCTTGTTGTCCGTTGCCGCGGACAGCATGTACGGCACGGCATGGGCGCCGGGGTCCTCGGCCTCCAGCGCGGCCCGCATCGCTGCGACGAGGTCACCCTCGAACGGGAATTCCAGCGGCGGCAACCATACCCAGTCGATCTCGATGTCCTCACCGACGATCTGCGCGACCTCGTCGCGGAACTGCTCCGCCGAACCGGGCAGCACCCGGCAATCGACGGTGGCCTGCGCGGTGGACGGGATGACGTTGGCCTTGTACCCGGCCTTGAGCATGGTGGGGTTCGCCGTGTTGCGCAGCGTCGCGTTGACGATCCGCGAGATGGGACCGATCTTGCGGACGGCCCCTTCCAGGTCCTCTTCCGGGAATTCCAGGCCGGTCAGCTCGTGAACGGCGGCGAGCAGGGCGTCGACCGTGGGAGTGTGCGTCAGCGGGAACTCGTGCGCGCCGAGCCTCGCCACCGCCTGCGCGATCCTGGTGACGGCGTTGTCCTCGTTGACCATGGACCCGTGCCCGGCCCGACCGGTGGCCTTGAGAGTCGCCCAGGCGACACCCTTCTCGGCCGCGGCGACCAGGTAGGCCCGGCGCTGTTCGTCCAGCGTGATGGAGAAGCCGCCGACTTCGGAGACCGCCTCGGTGGCGTCGGCGAAGAGTTCGGGATGGTGCTGCACCAGCCACTGCGATCCCCACGCGCCGCCGGCCTCCTCGTCGGACATGAACGCGAAGATCAGGTCCCGGGGCGGCACGTAGCCGCTGCGTTTGAATTCCCTGGCCACGGCGACCGTCATGGCCACCATGTCCTTCATGTCCACGGCTCCCCGGCCCCAGACGTACCCGTCCCGGACGGCGCCGGAGAACGGGTCGACCGTCCACTCCGGTGCGTGCGCCGGCACGACGTCGACATGGCCGTGCACGAGCAATGCCCCCCGGCGCGGGTCGGCGCCGGCCAGCCGGCAGATCACGTTGCCGCGGCCGGGTACCGCCTCCAGATAGACCGTGTCGTAACCGACCTCGTCCAGCTTGGCCTGGATATAGCGCGCTGCCCTGGCCTCCCCGTCACCGATGGTGGCCGGATCGCCGGTGTTCACCGAGTCGATCCGGATCAACTCGCTGCACAGCTGGACGACCTCGTTCTCGGCGGGGCTCCGGCCGAGGCTCGCGGGCTGGGTTCGGTCGTCCGACGGGGGGGCGCTCATGGGGACCTTCCTACCGCAGGGCGGGCCGGCGGGTGATCACCCCCGCCCCCGCAGCCCGTACTGCGTCTCTGGCCGGCCCACCTGGCCGTAGCGTAACGTCCGTTCCGCGGCGCCGATGTCCGACAGGTGTTCCAGGTCGGTGTGATCGCGCAGGGTGATGACGGCGACCATCGACGCGTCGTTGACGACCACCGACCGCCTGCTGATCCGCAGCACCCGGGTCCTCGGACAATACGAGTTCGTCGGTGAGGTCGCCGGGGTTGTCGATCAACTCGGCGATCTGACCCGGCAACCCGACTGCGCAGCACTCGCGCCGATGGCCTGGTCGGTCAGGCCGAGCGGTCGGCGGCCCTCTGTGTTGACGCTGACGATCCGTCCCGCGCCGTCCAGCAGCACCATGCACTCGTGCACGTCGTGGGGCTCATCGTCGGGTTTGCCTTGCAGGCCATGGGCGGCATGGGCGAGCCGGTGCTGAACTTCATCGCCCTGCTGCAGCGGCTGGTGTTCAAGATCCTCGGCGGCATCATGTGGCTGGCCCCGATCGGCGCGTTCGGCGCCATCGCCGGCGTCGTCGGCAACACCGGCTGGTCCGCGATCGCCTCCCTCGGCATGCTCGTCGGCGTCTTCTACGCCACGTGCGCGGTTTCGTGGTCGTCATCCTGGGCGCGATCCTCAAGGCAGCCACCAGGTACTCGATCTTCAAATTGATGTACTACCTGCGCCAGGAATACTTGCTGATCGGTGCGACTTCGTCCTCCGAGACCGCGCTGCCGCGGCTGATCGCCAAGATGGAGCACCTGGGG
>JADGOY010000284.1 GCA_017882715.1 Nakamurella sp.
CAGGCTGGACGAGGTGCTGGTCGAACCCGGCGATCGGCTGTTCTACAACTACGACTTCGGGGATGACTGGGCGCACACCCTGCGTCTGGAGGCTGTCTCGCCTCGTGAACCGGAGCGGACTGACCCTGACGAAGGCCGCCGCCCGCGCACGCACCGACGTCAACGCGCTCTGGCGCTTGGTCACCGGCGGACTCCCGCTGGGTCTGACCACCCGGGGGCCCGAGGTTCGGGCCAGCCTGGACGCCGGGTTGCTGCTCCTCATCGGCGTCGCGGCCGGGGCGCCGCGAGATGAACGCACCGAACTTGTCGCCGAATGTCTGAACATACTCGGCTACCAGGCTGGCCCGTTCGCCGCCCTGAGCGACCGGGACGTGCAGCAACTACTCAGCCCGACCCAGGCTGTCCTAGAACAGGTCGGAGCGATTCCCCGGAAGGCCCACCGGGACCCAGCCGCCGATGATCCACCGGACGGGGCCGGAGCCGCCTTCGCCCAAGCGGCACTGGGTCTGTGACCTCCTGCATCAACAGCGAATTACCGGGGCATCGCCTCCAACAGCGGCACCGCACCAACCGCCATTGAGACCTCAAGCGGTGCTTCCAGGGCTTGCAGGGCCTCCACCAGCGCCGGTCGAAAGCCCACCGAAGCCCTTGCGACTGAGTCGGTCTGGTCCATCAGCCCCAATTCTGTCAGCCACCGAAGCTGATTCAGCACGGTCACACCCAGCTCCATCACGTCGTACTCGTCGGCGGACGCCTCGAAATCGGTTCGTCCGAGGTTCCTTTCGAAGCTCAACAGGGTGGCCAGGTTGCAGCCGGTGGGACGACACGAAGCCATGCTGAAGGCCACGAGTAGCAGGACGTGAACCTTAGCCTCCGATTCGATCAACCGAGCGTCCCCGAACAGCAGGTCGAATGCCAGGTGTGCCGCCTTGCGACCGATCTCGACCTGGGTCACCGCGTCATCGGCACTCTCGAAAATGCCGGCCAGTGGACCCTGTCGAACCCGTCGACCCTTCATTGCCAACATTCCGCTGCGGGTGGTTGTCACCCAAGGCACGACCATCGCATTGATTTCCCACATCGGGTCTGCGGCGGGCCAACCGGAATCGGGTATGCCGAGGCGCGGCAGCAAATCGTCGACGTCCTGACGGCGCAACGCGCCGTCTCGGGTGATGATCCTGCTCCGGCCGACCCAGTCGACCATTGTCCTGGCCTGCGCGACCAGCGTGGTCTCGCGCAACGCGGCCGCTTCGACCTCGGCGGCAGGTATCTCCACGCTGATCGGCCGCTTGAAATCGATGTCGTTGCCCCGCAGAGCGAGTTCCAGCGCCAGTGCCGTCCCCTGATCGAGGATGACGTCCTCGTCGTCAACGCCGAAAAGGGCGTCCTCGTCGTCCTCGCCGGCCTGGACAAAGCCATCTAAGCCGTCCCCGGGCGTCAGCCCCCGACGGAAGCTCTCCGGCATCGCGTTGAAACGCCCGACAACTTCGTCCATTGCGCCCTCGGCGGTGAGATCGATCCCCTGGTCAATGGCCATCTGCATCATCCGGCCCGCCATGCCCTGATACATCGGGTTACCCACCCGCAAAGGCACTTCGGTGGCGAGTCCGTCGAGTGCACGCCGGGTCGCGAGCAGGTCGTTGCCGGTCTTCCAGCGACCGGTTTCGGCGAGGAAGTCGAGATAGACGCGCATCGCCGGGACGATTGCCGCGATGTACTCCGAGTCGACGCCGACAATCTTCCGCGGAAAGATATCACCGATGATCTCGTCCACCAGGTGTGGTGACCAGTCAGACGGATTCGGAGAATCCAGGGACCCGTCCTTGAACTCGCAGGCTGTCCGCACCGTGTACAGCACGTCCTCCCGGGCACGTCCCGCGGGAACCCGCTCGTCCAGCCAACGCTCGAAGGCACCCAGCACCCGGGATCGCATCTGTTCGGGCGTTTCGTGAACGTGCTGTGACCTTGCCCCGTGCGGCCCTGCCCGGCGTGACCCTGCGCGGTGGGACTTCTGCCGACGACCTGCCATCGCGAACCTGCTCCCTCGACTGCGTCGCGCCGGACGAACCGCCCGCAAGGGTAGCCTC
This sequence comes from Nakamurella sp., assembly GCA_017882715.1. Classification (GTDB taxonomy): domain Bacteria; phylum Actinomycetota; class Actinomycetes; order Mycobacteriales; family Nakamurellaceae; genus Nakamurella. Next base: position 2,088 of record JADGOY010000284.1, read on the forward strand.
CGCGGTAGCCGAGCGTGAAACAGCCGTCCGCACCCGGTGTTCAATAACGCGGTGATCCCTGCCCTCCCGTTGGCCACTTGGCTCGCCAACCGCAACGTGACCGATCTCGCGGAACTGCTGTATCGCCGGCGCGACCATGTTGCCGGGTACCGGGTGACCGACTTTCACAGTCTGTCTGACCTACTGCAGAACCCCTGGGCACTCGCGGGCGCCCTCCCGTCGCTGCCGTTACCGGCGTTACAGGTCATCGAGGCGCACGCGGCCCTCGGCCGATCCGTGACGATAGAGGCACTGGCCGGATTCCTCACCGCAACGGACAGCCCCGAGCAACACCGCGCACACGTGGTCGGCGTGCTCGATCTGCTGTCGGCCGATGCGCTGGCGTGGTCAGATGACGGTGTCCACTCCCACCTCGCCAAAGGCTTCGACCAGTTGATCCCGTCGCCTTTGGGTCTCGGACCGTCCGGCGAGCTACTTCTGGCCCGAATGAACGTCCAGACGATGAGGGCCATCCTGCGGGAACTGGGTTTACCTCGCGCAGGAGATCGGGCACGGCTGGAAGCGGCGCTACGCGGGTTCTACCTCGATGCGGACGGTATTCGCGCGCAGGTCGCAGCCGCCCCATCAGCGATCCGCGGTGAGTTGGAGGCTATGGCCGCCGGGACCAGGGTGACATCCACCGGATACGACCGCGATCGTTGGATCCTCGAGCGGGAGGTCGAATCCTGGGCGATGGCCAGGGCGATGCTCTACAGGGACCTCAACTACCAGCTGGTCATGCCGAGCCAGGTGCGACGTGCCTTGCAGGGGAACGACTTCCGGGCGCCCTTCGACCCCGCACCCGGCGAGATCCCGACCAGACCCACCGCAGTCGATCAGATCACCGGCGAGGCGGGTTCCGCGGCGTTGGAGTTCGTTTCCGCGACGACGACGGTACTGGGCGGCCTCGCCCGGCAACCGGTCCCGGCCTTGAAGGACGGCGGTTTGGGTGTCCGTGAGATCCGCAAGCTGGCAAAGGCGGCTCGGGTCACCGAGGCACAGGTCACGCTGGTGCTGGCGCTGGCTCGCGAGATCGGCCTGGTGTCCGAGCGGAGCTCCCGGGTGGGTGTCACCGAGTTACTCCCTGCCTGGAACCGGACCGAGCCGAACGTCCGGCTGGCGCAACTTGTCATGGCCTGGTGGCGATTGGGATACCTCCCGACCATCCCAGCGAAGGTCGACGCACCAACTGGTCCGACCATCATGACCTCCGTTCATCACCGCGACGAACGCACCCTGCGGCAGGCGACCATCCGGGCCTTTGTCGACGCCGGCGAGGGGCAGTCGGTCACCGACCTTGATGCGCTCGCGGCCAGGATCACCTGGAGTCATCCGATCCTGGTGGCGGGCCGGGCGGTGGCGATCCCCACCATCGTCGCCGAGGCTCAACAGCTCGGTGTCCTGGGCGGCGCCGGCGGGAGCCCCATGGCTTTCGCGCTCTCATCGGCCGAGGAACCGGACCTCGGGGCGGCGGCCGGGGCAACGTTGCCGGCGATGACCACGTCCGCCACTTTCGGCTCGGATTTGACCGTTCTCGTATCGGGGTCACCGACAGCAAGAGTCACCACCCTGTTGGACGCGTGCGCGGATCGAGAAAGCAGCGGCAGCGCCAGCCTTTGGCGGTTCAGCCCGGCCAGCATTCGGCGGGCCCTCGACGAGGGATCGTCGGCTGCCGACCTGCTGTCCTCGTTGACAGACATCGCCGGCGGTCCGCTGCCGCAACCGCTGGAATACCTGATCACCGACATCGGTCGCCGTTACGGCGTGGTTTCCGTAACAGCTGGTCTCTGCGTTCTGCGCAGCCGCGGGGACCCTGCACTGCTTCACGAGATCTGCTCGGACCGATCACTCAAACAGCTTGGCCTACAGCTGATCGCTCCCACGGTGGCGCTGTCGCAGCAGAACAGCGACACCACGCTGACCGCTCTGCGCAGGGCCGGCTACCTGCCGGCGGATGCCCGCGGCTCGGCGGCGGGCATCACGACAAGCCCGAACCTGCCCAGACCTGAGACGCCCAGCGACGATTTGGATCTCGCCGAACTCGACAAGGAGCTCGCCGTCGACATCGAGCGCATGCTGGAACCTATCTTCGGGGGCCCTGTCAAGCGGGAGGCGAGTGAGAGATCAGCACGGCAGCGGGCGCGAGCAATGGCCAA
>JADGOY010000123.1 GCA_017882715.1 Nakamurella sp.
GCCGTTGATCCGCTCCGGTTCGCCGGGGTGATCGTCGGTCGGACGCCGAGGAAAGTCCGGGCTCCACAGGGCAGGGTGGTTGTCAACGGCAACCCGGCGCGAGCCGCGGGACAGTGCCACAGAAAACAGACCGCCGGGTTGCCCGCAGGGGCGAGCCGGTCAGGGTGAAACGGTGGTGTAAGAGACCACCAGCGTCCCGGGTGACCGGGACGGCTAGGTAAACCCCACCCGGAGCAAGGTCGAGAAGCTCTCGACTCGCATTTCTTGCGAGACGGGAGTGCGCAGGCGTTCGAGGGCGGCCCGCCCGAGCCTGCGGGTGGACCGCTGGAACGTGCCGGCAACGGTACGTCGAGATGGATGGTCGCCGAACGGGATCGCCGCAAGGCGCCCGGGAACAGAACCCGGCTTACAGACCGGCTCGTCCACCCCCACAGCCGGCGGCTCATCTCGGAGCGTCATGCCCGGATCGCGTCGGCACGATGCCGGCGGCACCCAACCCCTGTCGGCAGTGGGCGCATTGCTGACGTGAGGCCACCGGGAACGTCACTGAGGGTGAGAAGCGGCCGCATCGTCATCCGGTTGGGTGTGCCGGCCGGCACCTGCTCGCGCCATGCACCTGCTCGCGCCATGCACCTGTTCCCGCCATGCACGTGTTCCCGCCATGCACCTGCTCCCGCCAGGGCACCAGCTGCCGCCCGGCGGACCGCGCTCGCGCGGTGCGGAACCCTACGGATGGCGTGCCGGGAGCCGTGGGGGCGGGCCGGAAGCGGGGGCGAGCCGGTTGTCCGGCGCCAGCTGATTGACGACCCGGCCGGCGGCGGTTGACAACCCCCGCCGTTCAGGTCCCCGCCCCTGTCAGCATGTGACGCCGACACACTGCGGAGAATTGCCGTTCCCGAACGCCCGGTTGCCGCCGAGATCGGTGGAGCCGGGCGCGTAAATGCCCCAGCCCGTATTGCGCCCGGCGCTGTTGGCCTTCAGGCTGTTCCCACCGTCTTCGACGTGGATGCCATCGCCGTTGCGGACGAAGATGTTGTGATCCAGGGTGGCCGAGAAATCGGGTTCCTCGTCCCCGCTGGAGGTGAACCCGACGTCGTTGCCGGAGAAGGCATTCCACGTCAATGTGCCGCCACTGGTGGTGAAATTGACCCCTGTCTTGTTGTTGGTGAAGGCGTTGTAGGAAAGGTTGTGGCCCAACGCCACGAAGGCATCAAGGCCAACGGCGTTGTTGCTGATGATGTTTGCGATTGCGATGACGCCGAAAGTCCTCGTGGAGATTGCAGTCCCATTGTGCGTGAACGTACTTGTCTTCAAGGTGCAGTCCGCCTCTTCGCAGGAGACGCCCGTCCCGTTGTGGTCGAATCGCGACTTGGTCACCGACAGTGTGGCCGTATCCATCCTCGCCCCGGTGTCATTCCCCTGGAAACTCGATGCGGTAACGGTGATCTTCCCGGTAAAGACCCCGCCGATTCCAGAACGGTTGCCGACGAAGCGCGAGTTCTTGATGTCATAGTCTCCGCCACCGCCGGCGGCCACGCCGGCGTCATTCTTGACGAATGTCACGTTGGTGAGAGTCGCTGTGCCCGAAGCGTTTCCGGCATCGTCGGGGATGCTGAAGGTGATTCCGGCACCCCACCCCTGGATTCTGCCGTTCTTCACCTGCGGTGTGGACGCGCTTTGTACGCTGATCGCCGTGCCTTCTTCGGTGCCGGTGCCGATGAGCTGATGGCTTCTCAAATCGAGCGTGATGTCGCCCGCGAGTGTCAACCCCTTGTCGGCCCGACACGAAAGGTCCGCCTCCAGATAGGCGTTGGTCGACAACACGGCGCCGCAGGTGGCGGCAACAGGCGGGGGGGCTGCATATGCCGCGATCGGCGTCAGCATTCCCGTGGTGGTCAGAGCAAGACACGTCACCAGAGATCTGATGTGCATGAGCCCCCCCAAATCGCTCGGCACGCCTACGCACCGTGCGTGCCGGCATGCTCCTTTAGTGTGATGGCGTTGACCAAGTTTGTCATCCGCTGGCTCGAGTGAAGACCTGCTCGGGTGGGTGCGACGAAGCCTGAGCGCCGGCGACCTGCTCGGCCGGGCGGACCACCGGCTGACAGGCCCATACTGCGGACAGAGTCCAGTCGCGCTTGGGAGGCAGGGGAGGATGCATCATGTTGGTGGTCACGACGAACGAGATCGCGGGATGGCAGATCCAGCGGGTCTGCGGAGAAGTGTTCGGCCTGACCGTGCGTTCCCGCAACGCATTCTCGCAGATGGGTGCCGGGTTCAAATCGATCTTCGGCGGCGAGCTGGGCGGCATGACCAAGCAGCTCACCGAGAGTCGGAACGAGGCGATGAACCGGCTGTTCGACTCGGCGAAGGCACGCGGTGGTAACGCCATCATCGGGATGCGTTTCGACACGTCCGATCTCGGTGACACCTGGACCGAGATCTGCGCCTACGGCACGGCGGTGGTGGCGGTGCCGATCGATGACGCCGCGCGTCACACCGCCCAAGAACTGGGTTACGGTCAGCCCGCTCCGCCGGGACGCTGAGCCAGGACTGATCTGCGGCTCAGGCCGTCGGCGGACCCGGCTGCGAAGATCGCGGCGGCCCACCGGATCCGACGGATCGCACGCGTCGAGCAGCGCCCGAACCTGCCCGGCATCCAACGGCCTGGCCAATCCCGACCCTTTCCAATACGCCACGGCCGGAACCGCATCGGCCAAATTGACCCTCCACGATTCCCTCGCAATGCAAGAACCGCAGAACGAACGCAACGCGCACCCGGTCATCTTCGCCGACTTCCGCGACAGACCCGGCAGTCTCGCGGCGAGAAACTTGTCAACTCGCCGCTTGACAACTCCCGGCAGCGGTCGATATCGGCGCCAGAGAAAATATTCTCGACGAACGGGCGGACCCAATGGAAATAAGCCTGAGCCACTGGCACCGTCGACGCTCGTTCGCCCGTCAGATAACCGCCGAACCGTGCCAACAACGCCGGGCCGGCGACGCCGGCGGCTCCACCGCCAACACCGGCGCCGCGCCCACCCGCCGCAGATACTCCAGGATCGGACCCCACCGCACCCACCCCGACGTTGACGACGAATCTTGAGCGGACCGCGCGCAACCTTCGGGGCTCAAGTGATCAATGACCGCCTGAAGAAAGGACCGCCTGAAGAAAGGACCGCCTGAAGAGGAGGTGCCTGAACCGGCCGCGTTGGGCCAGGACCGTCTCGCTCAGCGGGACGAACTGCTTGTCGCGGCCGTCGAGTGTTGGCAGAGTTCACGTCAGTATTACCAGTTCACGTCATTACCGGTTGTGCCCAAGCGCGCCGCCAGCTGACCACACCCACGGAGCCACGGAGGTCTACTCCGAATTCGAGATCAAGGAAACCGCTGCGATGAGCACAGATTCGACGAGGGACGATTCGGCCAAGAGGCAGGGTTGCGGCTCGCGTGACGGACGCCCCGGATTCAACGGATACGGCGGCCACGACGGGCGGTCACCGCAATCCATGCGTCGGCCGGGCATCGCGGACCGATTCGCCGACCTGCTTCGTCCGCTGAGTGGGGGGCAGCGTCGAGAGCTGATCGCTCGGCTGTCCGTCGGCTCCTAACGAGGGGTGGCGCCCGACCGTGGCGAGATCGCCGACCTGGTGGCTCTCGAGCTGGGAACCCTCACGGTCGACGAATGCCTGCAGCGCGAGCGCCAGCGCAAGGCGGGCAGCGAGCCGGTGGAGATCACCGAGTTCGTGCTGTCCACGCACCGGCGCATTAAGGCCGCCGGCCGCTACCACCCGCCACCGCGGCACAGCCGGCACGGCTGACGGTCGGCAGGAACATCCCGTTCGTTCTGCGTGGCACACCACGCACAACGAGTACGCTGAAGCAATGGGTACAGACGAAGCGGCGCAGGCGTTCGGTGACTTTCTGCAGTCCCAACGGCGGCTGGCCAACATTTCCCAGCGGCAGCTCGCACGTGCCAGCGGTGTCTCGGACTCCTATCTCAGCCAGGTCGAGCGTGGCCTCTACCGTCCGTCGGCCGAGGTGCTCAAGGCACTGGCACATGCTTTCGAGATACCTGTTTCGACGATGTTCACCCAGTCCGGGCTGATGGACGAAGCGCCCGAAGCCGAAGCGTCGCCGGGCATCGAGGCCGCCATCAGGCACGACACCCAGTTGAATGCCGAACAGAAAGCCGCACTGCTCTCCGTCTACCGAGCGTTCCTGAACGGTCCGCGTGGTGAACCACACACTCCGCTTGACTAACCACGCAATGCGTGGCAGACTAAGCATTGTTGCAGGAACAACACACACCACCACTAGTCATCAGCGAGAGGAACCCATCATGACCACCACCTACCTGACCCCCACCGTCGAGGCTGCCGACCAGGTCCTCGAAGCCGTCGTCAAGTTGCAGGACGCCACCATCGACGCGGTGTCGACCTTCACCGCCAACCTGCCCGAGGCCGCCAAGAACGTCCCCGCCCTGCCGGAGACCGACCTGCCGACCGCACAGGAGATCGCCAGCACCTACTTCGAGTACGCAGAGAAGGTTCTGAGCAACCAGAAGGCTTTCGTGGAGCGGTTCTTCGCCGCCAGCGCGCCGGCCGCCTCCTGACCCAGGAGTCACCCGAAAGGACCCGGGATCCGCAAGGATCCCGGGTCCTTTCGCTGTCTGGGGCTGATCGCCATCGATCGTTTCGGGGGATACCGCGGTAGCCAAGGCCGCTTGAGCCTGGAGTGAGGCCGGTCACTGCCATCGACCGACGAGGTCTCGATCGCTGCATTGTTAAGACATTCGATGAATGTTCGCGAGGTCAGGACGTCGATCGGTGTCCGGGTTAGCCGCGTCACCCCGCCCGGATCGGATTGGTTGCACTACTCCTGCTGACGACGAATGCGACGTCCTTGTCGACGCCGCCAGCCCGGTAGCCCTGGAGCTGGACCGGGTGAGCCCCGTCCCGCTCTACCACCAAGTCGCGCAGCAGATCCAGGCCGCGATCGAGAACGGCACGCTGACTCAGGGCGGACCTCCTGATGTTGTAGTCAGCATCACCCTCACCGGACGCTGATTGCCGGGCTGGCCGCGCGCGAACTGTCTCGGCGCGAAGTACGGCCGCCCACTTTCCCAACGATCGCCTCCGTGAGGTGATCCCGAACCTCTCCAGAAGATCGCGCGAGCAGGGCGTTTCTTGGTACGTCCGATATGTCCTAACAAAGCTTTGAGGAATGTGATGACCTGGACCCACATCGACGCGCAGGAAATGCCGCTCTCACCGCGGCCGGCCGTACGACCACGAATCCTGGTCGCCGGCGGCTCAGATCGCATCCTGCGGATGGCCGGCCGATACGCCGACATCCTGGACCTGCGCGGGGATCCCCGGCACGGCAAGGTGGCCGCCGCCACCATGGCGCATGCCGGGTCTGGGACGCGCGGCGTCGGGCCCTGACCACCGTCGAACAACTCGCCGATCGGGCGGGCCTGGTGCGAGCGGCGGCGGTCGGGCAGGGCCGACGAGCCGATGCCGTTGCTGTGTCGACGCAGACCATCTACGCGGCTTCCGGCGATGGCGCCCGCGTCCAGGAGGCCGAAACGCGAGTTGTGCCAACGCTGGGCAGGCATCCCGGAGCAACGACTGGACCGCAGCGCCTACCTGCTGCTCGGCGAACCGGCCCAGATGGCGCAGGCTCTGCGGGAGCGGCAGCAGGCCTATGGGCCTGGGCCGGGCCCCCTCATGACCGAACCCGGGATCACCCTTGCGCCGCCGGACCCGGTCCGCTTCTGCCGTCAGTTGGTGCCCTTGCTCTGACCTGCCGGACAACCTCGACCAGGTCTTGCCTGGGTGGGGATCATGATCGGGTGAGCGATGCGGAGCGGCCGTCATTGGACGGCCTGGAATCGACCTGGGACGCCGTCTGGCAGCGCGACGGTATCTACCTTTTCGACCGGTCGAGACCTCGGGATCAGGTGTACTCGATCGACACCCCGCCCCCGACGGTCAGCGGGCAACTGCACATCGGCACGGTGTTCGGGTACGTCCAGGTGGATGCGATAGCGCGCTTCCAGCGGATGTGCGGCCGGGAGGTGTTCTATCCGATCGGCTGGGACGACAACGGATTGCCGACCGAGCGCCGGGTGCAGAACCTGTACGGCGTCCGGTGTGACCCGACAACTCCGTACGAGCCCGGAGCGGTGTACGAGCATGCCGCCGGGCGACGGCCGATCTCGCGTCGCAATTTCCTCGAATTGTGCGAGCGGCAAACCGATATCGACGAGAAGGCCTTCGAGTCGGTGTTCCGCGCCGTCGGATTGTCGGTGGACTGGTCACTGGGCTATACGACGATCGACGAGCGATGCCGCCGGATGGCGCAACGCGGGTTCCTGCGCAACCTGGCCCGCGATGAGGCCTATGCCGCGGAGGCCCCGACATTGTGGGACGTGGACTTCCGCACCGCTATTGCGCAGGCCGAACTGGAGGACCGTCCGGTGACGGGAACAGCGGTCACAATCGGCTTTGCGCATGACGACGGCATCGTCGAGGTCGAGACCACCCGACCGGAGTTGCTGGCGGCCTGCGTGGCGCTGGTGGTTCATCCTGGCGACGATCGGTTCGCCGGGTTGATCGGCACGTCCGTGCGCACCCCGATGTTCGACGTTGCCGTGCCGGTTCTCGCGCACCCGATGGCCGACCCGGACAAGGGGACCGGCATGGCGATGGCGTGCACCTTCGGCGATACCACCGATGTGGTGTGGCGGCGCGAACTCCAGTTGCCGTTGCGGGTGGTGCTGGATCATGACGGCCGCTTCCAGGAGCGGACACCGCCGTGGCTCGTCGAGTCCCGGGCGTGGGCCGACCTTGCCGGCAGGTCGGCGACCCAGGCCCGCCAGGCCGTCATCGAATTGCTGAGGCATTCCGGCCACCTGATCGGACAGCCACGGCACATTGTCCACGACGTGAAGTTCTACGAGAAGGGCGACCGGCCGCTGGAAATTGTGACGAGCCGACAGTGGTACATTCGCAACGGCTCTCGCGACGCCGACCGGCGAGAGCGGTTGCTCCAGGCCGGCCGCCGGCTCGGCTGGACACCGGGTTTCATGCGGGTGCGCTACGAGCATTGGGTTCAGGGGTTGAACGCCGACTGGCTGGTCAGCCGGCAGCGGTACTCCGGCGTACCGTTCCCGGTCTGGTATCCGCTGGACGACTCCGGGCAAACCCACTGGGACGAGCCGATCGTTGCCGACGAACAGGCCCTGCCGATCGACCCGCAGTCCGACGTCCCGCCGGGCTATCAACCGGCACAACGCGGTCGGCCCGGTGGTTTCGTCGGTGATCCCGACATCATGGACACCTGGGCCACGTCGTCGCTGACCCCGCAGATCGCGTGCGGCTGGGAAGACGACCCCGATCTGTTCTCTCGGACGTTTCCGATGGACCTGCGGCCGCAGGGCCCCGAGATCATCCGCACCTGGCTGTTCTCCACGCTGCTGCGCAGCCAACTCGAACACGGTGGACTGCCGTGGTCGCATGCCGAATTCAACGGTTGGATTCTGGACCCGGACCGCAAGAAGATGTCCAAATCCAAGGGAAACCTCGTCACCCCAGCGGGTTTGATCGATACGTACGGCGCGGACGCCGTCCGCTACTGGGCGTGCCGGGCGGCGCCCGGGGTGGACACTGCCGTCGACGAGGCACAGATGAAGATCGGGCGCCGGCTCGCCGTGAAGCTGCTGAACGCCTCGAAGTTCGTGCTGGGCCTGGGTTCTGGCGCCACCGGCGGTCTGGCAGACAGTGTCGACGTCGCCGAACCCCTGGATCGGGCGATGCACGGTCAGCTGGCCCGGATCGTGGAAACCGCAACCGCGGCTTTCCAGGACTACCAGTACCAACTGGCGTTGGAACGCACCGAGGCGTTCTTCTGGCATTTCTGCGACGACTACGTCGAACTGGTCAAGTCCCGCGCCTATGGTCGGGAGTGGCCCGAGTCGTCGGCACGCTCCGCACGGGCCGCGCTGTCCGCAGCGCTGTCCACCCTGCAGCGCCTGCTCGCCCCGTTCTTGCCGTTCGCCGCGGAGGAGGTGTGGTCGTGGTGGCAGCCAGGTTCGGTGCACCGCGCGCCATGGCCGTCTGCGAGCGAGCTCGGTGCCGTAGGACAGGTTTCGGGCGACATCTTCGGCACGGCGTCATCGGTGCTGCGCGAGGTCCGCAAGGCCAAGACCCTGGCCAAACGCGGAATGCGAACCGCTGTGCAGCGGCTCGAGATCGATGGCAGCGCAGAGTATTTGGCGAGTGCGCAGGCGGCGGCAGACGACATCAACGCGGCCGGAGCGGTGCGGGAACTGATCCTGCGTGAGGCCGAGATCAGCCGGGTGCTGGTCGAGTTGGCCTAGCGGACCGGCTGCCGCTCGATCGCCTCGGCGACTGCGTGGGCCTCAGCACCGATCTCCCGCACCAGGCCGCTGAGCTGGACCGACACCCCGACGAAGAACAACCCCGGTGCGTCGCTATGTGTGGCCGCCCCCCGTACGGTGGGCTGGCCATGCTCGTCCAGGACGCCCAGATGGCCGACCATGCCGTCAAGCCCAGGGCGGTATCCGGTCGCACAGATCACCGCGTCCGGTTGGATGCTCGACCCGTCGGTGAGCCGAACCGTCTCCGCCGCCAGCGAGTCGACCGCCGGCACCACCCTGATCCGGCCGGCGCGGATCTCGCGGACGAATCCGTGGTCGAGAATGGGGACCGTCTGCGAGCGAAGGAATTGGCTGAACCCGTCCGCCGGCGCGGGCAGGCCCTGGCGGGTCAGGTCAGGCACGGCGACGCGCCGCAACATGCCGGTCAGTGGATTCATCACCCGCTCGGGGACTCGGCGGAGCGTGATGCCGAGCAGTTGGCTTGGCAAACCCAGGGTGTCGCGTCGCACGATGTTGGGTGGGGTGCGCACCGACAGTGTCACGTCAGCGCCCGCCGTGACCAGTTCCACTGCGATCTCCGCGGCGGAGTTACCGGCACCCACCACGAGCACGCTGCGGCCCCGATACCGCGACGGCTCGCGATAGGCGGCGGAATGCACGAGCGATCCGCTGAACTCGGCGCGCCCGGGCCAATCCGGGATGAAGGGCTTTCGGCAGTAGCCCGTCGCCACCACGACAGCGGAGGCGGTCCGTGGCCCCTCCGACGTCTGGATCTGCCAGGTGTCGGCGTCGCGTTCGATCCTCTGCACGGTGACGCCGAACTCGGGTCGGATGTCGCGCTGAGCGGCGTAGTCGCGCAGGTAGGCCACGAAATCGTCGCGGGCGACCCACGGGCCGTACCTGCGCGGGACACGCGCGCCTGGTAGGCCGGACAGCCATCTGGCGGTGTGTAGGTGCAGGCTGTCGTAGCGGGCTTGCCACGCCGCACCCACGTCGTTCGCCCGCTCCAGCACGGTGCACGCCGCACCGTGATCGCGTAGCGTCGCGGCGACCGAGAGACCCGCCGGTCCCGCGCCGACAATCACGATGTCCGGGGACATTCCGGCAGAGTACGCCGGGAGCATCTCAGGGTGCGATCGAGCATCGCCCAAGGAGGGGACGAGCGATGGCGGAAGGTCGGCCGGCCGGCCGCGAGGTGGTTGGCCGCAGGCGTGCGCACACGGCCTCGACCGCCACGTGCTCTTGGGCCGCCCAGGGCCATCGGACATCGCGCAGGTCGTGGCCGCGGACCTGTTCGAGTCGCTCGCCGGAGAACTCGTGTCGGTAGGCTCCGTTGAGTCTTCCGGGTCCGCCGGTTGGCTCTTGCCGGCCGACGGTTCCGGTGCCCGCACGCGTCGCTCGGGGCGCCGCCTGGACATACGCTGGACGCGTTCGGGAAGCTCACCGCGCGGCAGAGCCGGGAGCTTGACGACCAGGTGGATCGGGTCGCGGAGATTCGGCAAGGCCGGCCGGAGTTGACGATCGGCCCGGTGAACATCGGGTCCCACTTGTAGCTCGGTGATCAGGTGGTGATCTCAGTTGCCTGCGCTCTGTCCGCGGTCGCCTGCTGGCCCGCTCGTTTCTCCATGCGCGTGTACAGGGTTGCGGAGGCGACTGCCAGCGCCAGGAACCCGGCGCCGAAGACCCAGGTCAGCGGCTTGGCCGGATCGAAATCGGAGCGCGCCCGGACGACCGCAATCGCGATCAGGGCAGCATCACACCCTCGACCTGCAGCACGATCCGAGCGCTGGTCCACCGGCGGCCGACGAATGCGCCGACGCCGACCACACCGAGCGCGAATATCGCGCCCATGACCCTGGCTGTCAATTCCGTGAGCGTCCACGGCCACACGGCGATCGCAACCCTCGGGAACAGGAACAGCAGCAGGCAGGTGACGAACGCGGCGAAGCCGATCGCGCCGATGAGGACCGAGATCACCGGAGAGAGCAGGATATCGTCCGCTGTGGTCTGTGACACCTCTCGCCGGTTCACCAACCACACCGCGAACACCAGGAATGGCGTCGTGAAATACAGTCCTGCCCACAGCCAGAACGCCACATTGGTGTGAACGGACTTGTCCCAGTGCAGGATCGTGGCCACCCCGAGCAATGCCGCGAACATGCCGACGGGGACGAAACCACCGCCCACCGCATGCCATTGCCGTGCCAGGGCGGGGCGGACAAAGAAACACGCACCGCCCAGATACGCCGAGGCGAGCACCAACGAGGTGAAATCTGGAGCGATGCGCCAGGCGAAGAGCCTGGCGGTGTCGTCGGCGGACGGCCAGAAATACAACAGAACAAATGCCACCAGCAAGAACGGGATGATGACGATCGACAGGATCCGGGTGGCCGGCAGCACATTATCACCCGTGGTCGCCGGGCCAACCGACGGAGACATCGTCGCCTCCAAGCGGTGCTGATTCCTGCCGAAACGATACGCACCGAACCGGTTTCGACCAAGGATCTGTCGGAAGGTCAACGGCCGTGCGCGCACCGTCACCGACCGGCTGTCCCGACTGAACTGAACGGACGCGCAAGGCCCATCAACTCGACGGCGACTCCAGCGGCAGCCACCCGAGCACGTCCTGGACCCGCGCGTCCCAGTACGCCCAATCGTGGGCTCCGGGGCCGAAATCGTTGACCAGCGGAAGATTTCGGTCAGCCACGGCCTGCGCGAACCGGCGGTTCGCCGCGTACAGGATGTCCTCGGTGCCGCAACCGACGTACAACGCCGGTGCGGACGCCGGATCGAGCCGGTCCAGCAGGGCGAACAGGTCGTTGTCCGTGCCCGCGACGGGCTTGTCGCCGAAGATCTGCCGCATCAGCGGGCTGCTCTGCCAGGCGCGCTCCCGCCGGCGGGCCGCCACATCGACCACGCCGGACATGCTGGCCGCGGCGGCGAACCTCTCCGGGTACCGCAGGGCCCATTTCAGCGCCCCGTAACCGCCCATCGACAATCCGGCCACAAAGGTGTCCTCGCGGCGACGGGAGAGCCGGAAGAAGCAGTGCACCAATTCCGGCAATTCCTCGGACAGAAAGGTCCAATACCGGTTGCCGCGCGCCTCGTCGGTGTAGAAACTGCGATGCACCTGCGGCATCACGACAGCCAATCCGAGCGGCGCGACATATCGCTCGATCGATGTGCGGCGGAGCCAGATGGTGTGGTCGTCGGACAACCCGTGCAGCAGGTACAGCAGCGGGGTGGCGGTGGCGCGGACGCTGCCCGTCATGCCGATCTGGCCGGTGGTCGCCTGCGGCAGGATCACCGTCAACGACGTGCTCAGACCCAGCACGTCGGAGAACACGTCGCAGTGCAGCAAGGCCATTGATCGTCCCTTCGCGCGGAGCGTGGTCGGCGCCGATCGTCGCACAGGGTGGCCTGCCCGGCTCGGGTGCACAGCCGTCGTTCCGGAACCTGATACGCGGCTGGTCAGTCTTGCGCGGCGCCGACTCCGGCTTGTTCCCGGCGGCCACACCTACACCGCGTCACACTCGCTGCCAGGTGCGGTGCCGCACTGGTCCGGGGCTGGAGTCATCGTCCGCAAAGCGCATCTTGATCAGGCTTCGCGGTGGCGCGAGTGATGCCCTCTCGAATCATGCCGGCTTACGTGTCGGGGAACGTGCCGGCTCGATGGGTATTGGCGGTTCAGGACGCCAGGCAGAAGGAGCACTACCTGAACGCGGACCGACCGGCCCGGGAGGGTCACGAGGTCGGCGACGTGATCACGGCGCAGGATCCGCTGGTGAATCTGCCCTGACGATCCGGGAGTAGGGCAGGGCGGAAACCCATTCCGGCTCATCGCTTCTCCTTGGCCGATGCACCAGGTGCTCGGTCTCACCAGCCACAGTACGGCGGCACCATCGGCACGACGAACTCAGACAAGTGATGGTTGGCCGACCCCGATCTCGCGTGCAATTCCAATCGATCGGCGCTTCGAACGTGCGGCAATACGGAGTCTGCGGGTCTTCCGGTGAACCCCAAGAGAGGCGGCATTCCCCACATCGAGATCTGTTCGTCAGCGAAGTAGTCGCCAGACTCGAACGGCCGAACGAGCCTGGGGTGGACGTCACCGGACGTGTCCCGCACCAGGAGGTCAGCTCGAGGGCCGGCTCATCGTCGAGCCAGAGCAGCCGTCGCCCGGCCCACGCGCCCTCCTGTTCGGCTCCTCGCCGTAGCGGAGCCGGGGCGGCGTCTCAACCCCGAGGATTTCGCGCTTCACCCGCCGCCAGCAACATGGCGCCACCGTATCTGCACCAGAGTGTGCGGGCGCTGCTCAATCACTGTCGGCCGAGGCGGGTGCTCCTGCCGGAGGTGGGTCGATGCCGGTCCACTCGGGCCACTCGGGCCGGTCGACGCAGGCCGGCCAGGTCCAGCA
>JADGOY010000285.1 GCA_017882715.1 Nakamurella sp.
CCCCGGTCGGTCGTCGGAATTCTCGTCGGCGGGCGGTGGTCGGGCGTGGTGACCGGTGACCGGGGCTCGTCGAACCGAGCGCCCCGCGGTGGTGGTGGTCATCGGTTGCCGCCGTTCGCCGTGGTCGAGATGTGGATGTGCAGGGGGTCGGGGACGGCGGTCGGGATGACCGCGTTGACGGGGTAGGTCCAGCTGGTGCCGTACTGGTCGGTCAGCACGATGACGCCGTGGTGGCGGTGGATGTCGGTGACGGTCCGCGGGTGCTGCACGCGATCGAGGCCTCCACCGCGGCGGCCACGAAGAAGGCGTACCGCTCCGACTGGCAGCGGTTCGCCGCCTGGGCCGGGCGCCGGCGGTTCCCCCCACTGCCGGCGGCCCCCGTCGTCGCGCACTACGTCACCGAGGCCGCCGCTGAGCAGACCGGCATCGGCAGGTGGCGGTACGCCCCGCGACCCCGACCCGCTGGGTCTCGAGGCGCCCAGCCGAGCACGCGGTGCGGCGGTGTTCGTAGGAAACCGGCGATCTTGGTCGTCCGGCAAGGAACTCGACCGCTACTTGACGGGTTGATCGTTGGGAGGCGGCAAGGTGGATCCGTCGCGGAGGTAGACCGGGCCGACGGGTTGCGAGGTCGATGTCGGCGGTGGTGGCAGGGGTTTCGGGGCGGGGGGCTTCGGCGGCGGTTGCGGCTGCATGATCTGTGTACCGTGAGCGGGTGGTTCCGGGTTCGACAGCTGCGGGTCGATCAGGTCGATGAGGCTGACGGCATCGTCGAGCCGCGGTACACCCAGCGCTGGTAGACCAAGGAGGTCGAGGACGGTCTTGCCGATGGTCACGTGGGAGTTCCAGCGGCTGTCGATACCGCCGCGGACCGCGCCTCCGAACACGAGCAGCGGCACCCGGGGCCCGAAGGCAAGTTGCACCCCGTCGGGGGTGTGTTCGATGTTCGGCGTGCTGACATGATCGTCCCAGCCGCCCCAGTCGTCCCAGGTCAGCATGAAGACGGTGTCGTTCCAGTGGCCGGCTGCAACCACAGCGGAAACCGCTTGCCAGATCTTGTCCTCGCCCAGGCTGACATCGGCGACCGGGTGCTCGTCATCCGGCGAGTCATGCCAGACCATGCTCAACGTGGCCAGATCGGTCGCGTCGGTGAGGATCTCATCGCTCCGCGCGACGTTGGGTGACCCCCTCAACTGCGTGTAGAGGTTCACCGGATAGGAATCGGTCCCGGTGTAGGCCTTCCACGTCAGCTGATGGTCCTGGGCGTGCCCGAGAATGGAGGGCATGTCCCAGACGGGCTGCGGCTGGTTTCGTGGTGGATTGCGGAGAGTTGGTGTCTGCCCGCCGATGATCAGCAGATGGTTCGGTGTCGAATTCGTCCCGAACCCGGAGCAATGGTTCTCCATGAACGCGCCGGTCGCGGCCAGATACGCGTAAAAGGGCAGCACCACGGTCGTGTCGAATTGTGTGTGGGTGGCCGGAGTCGCCGTCCCGGCTTGCTGCGCATGCAGCCACTTGGCGTAAGCGGCTCGATTGTGGTTCTGGTCCCTGGCCGGCGGGTTGGGCTGCAACGGCCAACCGGTGGCGACGTTCGCCCCCCACGCCCGCATCGAGCGAAAATAATTGTCGGTCGTGTGATTTTCCTGAACGAAGATGATGACATGCTGAACGGTCGACGCCATGGACCCGAGAATGCCCGCGTCTTCAATGATCGGCAACACCTACGCCGCCAACACCACACCACCTCAAACACCTACCAGATGGACAGTCACTGGCGCCCATCCAACTCGAAGAGCGTTCCTCCCAGCGCACCTCCGTGGCCCATACGAAAAAGCGTCCCTATCGACGGCGAGAATGCTCCGTCTATGCCGGTAATACGGGATTCGAATCGAGGTGCGGGCCCCACCCGTTCACGGGGTAAGACCACGCCCCGCGGCGCGTCAACAGTCGACCGTGCGGGTTCTCGGCACCCGCGTATTCCTCCGCCGCGACCGCCCACTCGAAGAAACTCGACGTCGCGGCCAGCACCCGTTGCACCGTCGCGCCCGACAACAGCCGACCCTGCTCGGTCGCGACCGTCAGACCCAGACGCTGCGCCGGACGCCGGCTCGGTAACCGACGCAGGTATCCCAGGAACTCCAGCGCCACCACCGGCGTGAACTCGGCCCACGTCATCGCTCGTCGGTCGAGGAACACCACAAGATGCCGCAGGTCGTAGGCATAGGCGCACAACGTGTTTGCGCTGTATCCGGAGTCCGACAGATGAGTCAGGAACCGCGTCACGAGGACAACTTCCTCGTCTGCGTCATCAAGCAAGGCAACCCGTCGGACGATGCCGCCCTGGGAGAACTTGACCACCCGCACACCGGCCTCCCTCGCCGGTACTCACTGCATCAGGCCGCAACCCTCGCATCGGGTAGGTCAGCAACGCGGCGTGTCGAGATAACAGCTCGGGTTCAGACATAGGCGGTGGGGTCGCCCAGGCACAGGCCGGCCTGGTGGTCCTCGTCCATCAACAGCCCGATGACCTTCCCGACCTCCGCGGCCAACCCGTCGAACAGGACCTGGGTCATTCCGAGAAGCGATAGGACAAACACCGTCAACGTCTCAACGGTCAGGGTGACGAGGTAGCCCGCAACCGGGCTCGCCTGGGAGAGGCCGGCAACGGGTGTCTCTGATCCGGGCGACCGCGGTATCGGAAGTAGGGTTGCCGTTTGCGCGGTCTGGACAGCAATGGTCATGAGAGCTCCCTTTGATGAAAAAGTAAGGACAGCGGGACAGCGTTGCCTGGACACCTGGACTCGTGAACGGAAATTGCTAATCTGCTAATTCTTTTTTGGGTGCGGCAAATGCCGCGGCGGCCCCCGGGGTGGCCAGCAAAAGCAGCGGATTTCTTTGGAACGGATGCCGGACAGCCGCCGAGTCGACGGTCTACCGGCTGTCCCAGGCTGATGCTCTGAGCAGCGCTAGCAGGTGAAACCCGTGAAGTCCATGCTGGATCCCCTCCTTCGTCGGACCGAAGGTCGTTCTCAAGATCCCGGGCACACTCTCATGAAAAGTGAGTTCGGACTCGGCTGTTCCCCGTTTCCCGCCGGCCCCGATTCATCCAGGTTCGTAGAGAATTATAGCCACCTGACAACGCGGTCATGGCGCCGTCGGTCCAAATGGGCGCACGTGACGGCATTTCTTAACGAATCCTTCATGTGCCGGCAAACCGGAATCGTCGGATGGCACCTCGAACGCCCCAAACGCGCCCGGCCCAACCGGCCGCTGGCGGCCCGGATCGGGTCGAGGGCATCGGCAGCACGGCGCCGGGCTCAGCACACGAACGGTTCGAGCACGACCCGCAGCGCCTCGGCTGGAATTTGTGTCCGCCGGGCCCTGCCCTGCCCGGCAACGTCCGTCACTGTGCCGACCAAACCCCCGGCCACGCACGCCCGGGATCGGCACTTCGCCGACCACGCCTCCGATTTCGGTCTTCATCCACGATGACGCCATCAACGGCAAACGAACGACGCTCAACACCCCGGTCGGCACGATGGCCGGGTCCCCCACGACCCGAAACGGTTCGTCCCGGTCGCGCCGGACGCCCACATCGGAAGCCACACACCGAGAGTGCGTCCGCCGGCCGTGGTCACCGCGTAGCCAAGAGAGCCGCTGAACCGGTGCACTAGTTCGGGAGCGGTTTCGCGGTGTCGTCCCAGGTGATGGCCGCGGGTCCGCAGGGAGGCGGCGCCGCTGGTCCATCCGCAGCCACGGCGACACCAAGATCCGGATACCCCCGTGTCGGTATCGACCTGCCACGGCCCGGTGCCTCGGCGGCGGTCGGCAGGCCCGGGCTCATGCCGACGCGCCGGCCGACTCGTCCCGGGGTACCGTCCTGGGCGGCGGAACCATTTTGTAGCCGACGCCGCGCACCGTCCCGATCAGCGGCTCGTGCTCGGGCCCGAGCTTGGCCCGCAGCCGCCGGATATGAACGTCCACGGTTCGGCTACCCCCGAAATAGTCGTAGCCCCACACCTCAGTGACCAGCTGCTCCCGAGTGAAGACCCGGCCCGGGTGCAGCGCGAGGAACTTCAGCAACTCGAACTCCTTGTACGCCAGCTCGAGCGGACGGCCACGCAGCCGGGCGATGTAGGTGTCCTCCTCGATGGTGAGATCACCGACGCTGATCGTGCCCGAGTTCGCACTGTTGGTGGTACGGACGGCGAGCAGCCGCAGCCGCGCGTGCACCTC
>JADGOY010000286.1 GCA_017882715.1 Nakamurella sp.
CTTCCAGAACTCGCAGTCCCGCAACGCATCCAACCCGTCACACACCGAACCGGCCACCATCGTGGC
Source organism: Nakamurella sp. (assembly GCA_017882715.1). Classification (GTDB taxonomy): domain Bacteria; phylum Actinomycetota; class Actinomycetes; order Mycobacteriales; family Nakamurellaceae; genus Nakamurella. The sequence continues at coordinate 67 of JADGOY010000286.1, forward strand.
CTGCTCCAGATCGGTGATCGCCCCCATGCAAAGAACGCTACAACAGGCCACCGACAGCGGTCCGAAACGGACATTTCGGTGTAGATACCGCATCGACCGGCGTTTGCTGCGGCGAAGCTGGCGGGTTCGGACGCGGCTCGTTCGTCGTCAGGAACCGTGAATCGGCGCATGGTGGTCAATGGCGGACCATTGGTCCCTGGGTTGCCAAACCGGCGAGTCGAACCTGCGCCCGGGGCGGAGCCTCGGAGTTGTTGACGTCGTCAATGTCGGCTGGGCAGTCGTCCGGTCGCAATTTGGGAGGTCGTTGTCCTGACAGCTGTTCACCGACAACAACATCCATGGCGGATGAGTCCGACCTCGACCACCAAGGCAACAGGTCGCAGCCTCGCGCGGTCAGGCCGAGTGACCGGCTGACTCGCTGACGAGCAACTCGGACACCGGTCGCCGGCGCGAAGCCGGCACCGGTGATCCGAAGCCCAACCTGATGATCGCTTGGGGGGCCAGGCCCGGTCCCAGCAGCTGCCGAAGTTCGGCGCGGGCCTCCGGCACCTCGATGGGTTGCGACATGAACGATGCGGCGAGCCCGAGGGTGGTGGCGGTCAGCAGCAGGCTCTGCATCGCCTCGCCCGCCTGCAATTCTGCCAGCGAGCCGTCGTAGTAGGAGCACACGACGACCACCAGTGGATCGCGTTCGTAGTCCTTCCCCGGTTGCCGACGGGGTCCAGCGCCCTGGCCGAAGTCCCGCAACACCCATTCGTCGCCTTCTTCGGGCGTGAGCCCAGCGGTCGCGGCGGGGACGCCGTCGGCGCTCGTCCGTTCACGCCCGATCCAGGCCGCGAACTCGGCCCGGATGGCGGGGTTGGCTCGCTGGGTGCGGTGAGCTTGCAGCATCAGGCGCCTGACCGCTTCACGCTGCCGAGGGTCGCTCAATTGCACCAGCCGACACCCTGCGGCCTCCACCGCGCTCGACAGCTGCGCCCGGTCCGCATCGGTCACCGGTATTTCCAGGAATGGGCGCCGGTTCGTCCGCCGGGCGCTGATGGCGTCCATCAGGCGGGTGAGCCGAGCCGACGGCGCGGCCGGACCGGCCCTGCGGATCTCGGCGAGCGGACCCGGGTTCCCGTCCAAGCGTGTCCCTGCATGTTGACCTGTCGCAGAGGTGACTCGGGGCTGGACGCCAGCCGCCTGCAGAGCCACGCGGAGATTGAAAAGTGCTGCACCACAGGATAATCGGAGTTCGCGGTCGTCGGGATCGGTCGCCGGCAGCCGCCGGGTCGGATCGGCGTGCAGTTCGATGACGTCGGGCTGCACCCGGAACCGCCACGGCTGAATGTTGTGCAGCGACGGCGCCCGCCCGGCAGCCCGCAACACCGCTTCCACCGCTGTACCCGGCAGGCCCAGTGCCGGTGGTACCCCACTGTCCATGTGCACCTTCGTGATGTCGGCCGCGCACGCCCCGAGGCTTCACCATGCTCTCGAGCGCACCGCGGGGACACGGGCCGAAGGTCCCGAATCCTGTCGTCAATCTGCCGAGTGAATCTGGGGGGCCACAGTGAATCTGCCACAGTGAATCTGCCACAGTGAATCTGCCCGGTGGATCCGCGCAGTTTGGAGCGGGCACGGTTGACTGTGCGCACCGTTGATCGGCATGGGCGAACCCGCCACGAGTTACTGCGCCACCAGTCTCGCGCGGCGGGATCTCGGCTCGCCCGGGACGAAGCAGCGGACGCGGATACCGGCACCGACCGGTGACCGTTGAATTGAAGAAGCGCCACATCGTGGTGCCGGCACGTGGCCCTCTGGGCTCACCGAACGACTGGCGCTGCGACCCACCCGACCACGCGTGGCCCAGCCCATCCACCAGCCAGACCTCCATCGTAATGCGCCCGCGCACACCGGACCATCGGCTGACCCGGTAGCCGCGGCGGCGACGTGATGTTGCCGGCCGGGCCGGATCGGTGGCCCTCGTGCGGGGCTTGCCGACCTTGCCCACATCGGCTGCACCTGCATGGCCGGCCAGCCATTGATCGGCAATGCGGCGAGCGTTGACCGAATCGACCGTGCCGTCCATGGTTCCCTGGAAAACGATCAACGGCGGCATCGGTGTGACGGAGGAGTCCAGCGGCGGCGCCGTGGTCCTGCCGCGCATGGCCAACATCGCATTGGTCGGACCGGACGCCGAACGATAGGCGGCGCGGAGTGCACCCCGACTGCAGCGAAGGTCTCCGGATAGGTAGCGGCAAGAACCACCGCCATGGCACCACCGACAGACAATCCGGTGACGTACCTCCGTCGATGGCCGCGGCGAGTCGTTGCTGGGGTCAACGCGCCACAAGGCTGTTTCCGCGGCGACGCGGCGCACGATCCCGGCGAGAATTGCCGGTTCGCCCTGAGTGCGGAACTGATGGACGGGCCGGAACCAGTTCCAGCAGCGCTGCGGGTTGTGCGATGCGGTCTGCTCCGGATACACCACGATGAAGCCGTGTTGGTCGGCGAGTCGGCTGAACCGTGTGCTGGTGGCGAACTCCAGGGCGTTCTGGGTGCACCCGTGCAGGGCAAGGAGCAGCGGGGCCCGAGTGGTCCGGCGCAAGCCGAAGGTGACGTACACCCGGTAGCTCCTGAAGCCGGCCGGCCCGGAGAACCGGTAGGAAAGCCAGGCGCCACGTCCGGGTGGCCGTGCGGCAGACTGCTGGATGACTTGGCAGATGACTTGGGAGCCGCCTTGCGCGGTGCTTAGGTGGCACGCACTCGAGGGAGCGCGCTGGGACCCTGATTTTCGGAGTGCTCGTTCGGCGCTTGCGGACGCGGCGCGGAACGAGCGCCTTGATCCAAGCTGACCCGGGGCGCGGGCCTTCGCTTTCGTGTCACGTCAGGAACTTCCGCTCGGTGGGATGAATCCCATCGAAACAGGTTTGGCAGCAACGGGTTAGCGTTGGGATGCGTCTCGATGCTACCGGTGGGTGCAACGGTGAAGGCCATTGATGGCTCCGGGTGGCGTGGTTGAGGACAACATGCCGGCATGCCGACCGGAAACCCGTGCGGCCTGCGTGCGCAAATGGTGCAGACCAGACTCGACCCCTCAGGCCGAGGAACGTCCAGAAGAAGACCGTGTTCGGCGGACCGTTGAACGCAAGGTCCAGCCGCAATAGACATAGATGTGACGAGAGAGAACGGGTCCTGAAGTGTGCGAATACCTGATCATGGTTACGGTATTGACACAGGTCCGGCATGAATGAATACCGGCAGTGATCCGACAGGAAGGAACGTCATGTCGTCCCCACAGGAGCAGTTCGCGGCAGCCGTGCGCACCACTCAGGTGGCCGCCGTCGAGGCGGTCGAGACGTGGACGAAGATCGCGCAAAACGCGTTCGGCAAAATGCCCGATGTCTCGACCAGCGACCTGCAGCCGGATCGGGTGATCGACGAGGTCTTCGACTTCGCGGAGAAGATGCTGGAGGGTCAGCGCGACTTCGCCAAGACGATGTTGGGCATCAGCACCAAGTTGGGTGAGGTTGCCCGGGACGAGGCGCAGTCGGTGGGGGAGTCGGTGCGCGGGCAGATCGAATCGACCACCGAGCGGGCGCGCGAGCAGGCTGAGTTGATCATCGAGACGGCCAGGGCACGTGCCGAGGCCGCCGCCAAGTCCGCTCGCGACCAGGCGGAATCGGTCATCGCCGCGGCACGCGCTCAGGCCGAGTCGATCATCGAGGCGGCAAGGAATCAGGCCCGATCGATCGGCGCACCCGCGGTCGCGGCCGTGCAGTCGCTGAGCAAGTCGGCCCCGGCAGCGGTCAGCGCGCCGGCCGTGAAGGAGCCCGCGCCCGCTTTGAAGGAGCCCGCGCCGGTCAAGGAGTCGGTGCCGAAGACGGAGCCGGCCACCGAAAGGCCACAGCCGGAAGAGCTACAGGCCGAAGAGCTACCGGCCGAAAAGCCGCAGCGGGAAGAGGCTCAGCCGGGAAAGCCGCAGCCGGTCAAGGCAGAGCCGGTGAAAGCTGAGCCGGTGAAAGCTGCGGCCGAGAAGCCGAAGCCGGCCAGGCCGCCCAGGGAGGCCCCGGTTGCGGACAAGTATGACGAGCTGACGAAGGTGGAATTGCAGTCCGAACTGATGAACCGCGGCCTGCCGAAGTCGGGCAATGTCGCCGATCTGCGCGAAAGGCTG
>JADGOY010000287.1 GCA_017882715.1 Nakamurella sp.
CCACCATACCGACCGACTCCCCGACCAGCGTCGCAGTCTCGCCGAACGGAAGCAGGGCCTACGTCACGAACCTCGACTCCGGCACAGTGACTATCCTGAGAACTGCCTGATAACACGGCTCATTGTCCCGGTGACAGTGGCCCAACAACGCGTTTCTATACCCTTGAGGTGAGGCCTGCCGACACCCGCAACGGCAGCAGCTTCCACCACACGTTTCTATGACCTTGTTGTCGGGCCTGTTGATGAACCCGAGCACCTCCTACCGGACCGCGGGTCCGTGCGTGAGCTTGCTCTCGAGTCGGCAGTGTTCGACGGCATGCCTGGTCGAGCTGGCCTGAAGCCTCGTTGGAGTTCAAAGGTGCCGAACGGAGTGATACGCGTGAATGACGACAACACAGGCATCAGTGCCTGCGTCTTCTTCCGCGACGAGACGGGCCGACAACAGATGACCAGCTTGGTTGCAGCAACCTCGCGTCTGACGATCGGCCGCGGCCAAGGAGCTGATCTGCATCTTTTCTGGGACAACGAGGTGTCCCGACTGCACGCTCAACTTGAGTACGTAGGTGACGACTGGGTCCTCGGCGACGACGGACTGTCCCGAAATGGGACCTACGTCAACGGTGAACGGCTGCAAACCAGGCAGCGATTACGTGACGGCGACGTCATACTGGTCGGTTGCACGGCGATGACCTATCGCGTAAACCATCTACCGCCTTTGCCGGACACCAAAGTTGCCCAGACCCTGGTGACCGTGTTGTCTTTGTCGCAAACGCAACGTCAGGTATTAACAGCCTTGTGCCGTCCGTACAAGGCGGGAGCTCAATACGCCACGCCGGCGACGAACCAGCAAATCGCCGACGAAATATACCTCGGCATAGATAGTGTCAAGAATCACCTGCGAGCTCTGTTTGACAAATTTGGTGTCAAAGAACTTCCGCAGCAGCAAAAACGCACTCGGCTGGTTGAACTGGCGTTCAGGTCCGGGCTGGTATCCGAGCGAACCCTATGAATCCACGACGCCGTTCCCTTCCGCTGGTCAGCCTATCTCGTTGGCATCCGCGTGAAGGTGTTCGCCGCCGGTGATGTTCGTGCTGGTCGGACCGGCTCTGCACCGGGCTGAACTGGTACGCGCGGGTGCGCCGACTGGCCCCGACATCGTGCGGTGGTGCTGATCGGGGTTCTGTCTCGGCGTACGTCACTGAGATCATCGGCATCCACGCTATCTTCGGGGCCTTCATCTCCGGCGCGATCATGCCACGGCCGAGTGCCGCCGACCTGACCCGGAGCGACCGTTGAGCGCGGCGACCACCGCGCCGGCTGGGCTTCGCCGGCCGTCAAGTAGTCCAAACTGGAATGGCGCTGATCGGTGTCCTGGTCCTGGTAGCTTTCGATCCACAGAATTGTTTCGAGCCGTGGGCGTTCAATGTTCAACGTGGGCCATGGCTCGTATATTGACACGCACCCCCGGGCGACTTCGAGACAAGAGATATGGGTGTCTGCGAATGACAACTCGAAGTGGCCCCACTGAGCTGGTCTGATTTGGCCCTACCCTCGTTGGTCGGTGGCCCGGACCGGCCCGGACCGAGCCCGGACCGTGTACGGCCGGCCCGCTGCTGGGCCCCCAGGGCGTCAGGTGTGACCAAACGGCCCCCGGCTACCACTCACCCGAAGGCCTCTTCGCCATGTCACCGCGCAACCGCAGCCGCTCGACATCTGCCAAGCTGAGGTCAGACGCCCGTAACCCATGGGGATGACCGTGGGGCGTGACAGGAGACGGTCTGATGAGACGCACAACGCAGGTCCCGGGAGGCGCCGGAGGAGCCGCGGGGTCAGGTCCTCTCGCTCTTGGCGGGGTGGTGGGATCTTGCGCCCGCCTCCGGTGCGTCGGTCGTTCACCGCGGAGTATCGAGCGCGGTTGTTCGCCTAACATGAGGCTGCCCCGAGTGGGGAGAAATCCGCTGTGTTGCGTCGAGAGGGTCTGTATCAATCGCAGATCCGGGAATGGGCGTGCACTCGGGGGCGCGGTGGCCTGCGAAGCGTCGGAACTTCGACGGCAACCCGGCGGCCGCACCCGCGAACCAACCAGAATGCGGAAGTCACACATGCGCGTGGCGGCTACCCCAATGCAACGCAACTCCTCGAATGCCGCCTGGATTTCGCCAATTCCCTGGTCAACCGCTGATTCTCCGAACGGTAAACGGTCACGTTCCTCGCCGCGATGGCGATCAAGGGGAAACTGCAATGGCGCTTGGAGGCGATCTCCGAGAGCACGGACACGCCGCCACCGGCGAGGTGCACGCCGTCCGGGCACCTTGATGACCTCCAAACAGGTTGTGACTGGCTGGGATCCCGTCCTTGTCGATCGGTTGGTCGTTTCGGGAACGCGTGGCTTCTGTTCTGGAGTGACGTTTGTATGAACGGTGATCCCGCACGTTCTGGGCGGCGCGATGCACCACCCGACATTCCGGTCGGCGCGAAGATCGGTGCCTATCGCATCAAATCGTACGTGGACCGCGGCGGCATGGCATCAGTCTACGAAGCCACCGACCTACGGCTGAACCGTCGGGTCGCCTTGAAAGTGTTGGCACAGGAACTCACCGAGCGGTCAGATTTCCGGGAGCGATTCGTCCGTGAATCGCGTTTCGCCGCATCGCTGGATCATCCCAACATCGTCCCGATCTACGACGCCGGTGAGGCTGACGGCTACTTGTATATCGCGATGCGGTACGTCCGTGGCAGTGACCTGGCAACTGTGCTGCTGGAGAACGGTCCGCTCGATCCAGCCCACGCGCTGGCGATCTTGTGCCCGGTGGCCGATGCCCTGGACACCGCTCATGCCGCCGGACTCGTCCATCGCGACGTCAAACCGGCCAACATCCTGCTGACGTCGGCCACCGGACCTGAGGGACACGAACACGTCTACCTGACCGACTTCGGTCTCACCAAGCGAACGTCTGCCCTCACCAAACTGACCGCCACCGGACACTTCATCGGCACTATGACCTACGTCTCACCCGAACAGATCCGCGGTGAACCGCTGAACTCGTTCACCGATCTCTATGCATTGGGCTGCGTCGCATACGAGTGTTTCACCGGCGTCCCACCCTTCATCCGGGACGACCATGCGGCGCTGCTGTGGGCTCATCTGAGTGATCAGCCGACTCCCCTCTCGCACTATCGAAGCGACCTTATCGCCGCGGATCCGGTCGTGGCCCGAGCGCTCGCCAAGAAACCCAGCGATCGGTACCAGACCTGCAATCAGTTCACTCAGGTGCTGTCCGACGTGCTGCTGACCGGCCGTCACCACCCGTCCAGCACCCTAACCGTTCAGAGCGCCGCCCATGCGCCGGTATCCGTCACAGATCCGGGATCCTCCAGCCGGTTTTCGGGCAGCGATGCGTTACCGGCCGACCACGAGCCAGTAGGAGAACGTGAGGCGCAACAGCCCGGTGAACGTGGATCTCATGCAGGAACACCAGGGACGACCCGACCGCCCACGGCAGACGGCTCAGCTGACGGCCCGGCCGAACCTCCACCCCACGTTGACGGGTCCGGCCCGAGTTCCTCCTCGGACTCGCCCGAACCGCAAGACGACGCGCCCAGGCCACGCCGACCCAGGCGTCGAGCGATCCTCACCGTGGTTGCCGTCACCGCATTTGTCCTTGCGATCCTGACCGTCCTGGTCGTTGTTCAGCCGATTACTCAAACCCAATCCGATCCCCAGGCGCCTTCCGGCACTTCTCTTGCCTCGCCTGCGTCCGCAGCACAGACTGCTTCGGAGGGGGCGGTGGTGCCCAACTCGCCGGCGACGGCGCCGACGCAGGCGCCGCCCGCTTCGGCCCCACCCGTCCCCGCAGTGGCGATCCCGACCGTCGATGGGCCACCCGTTGCTGTCGGGGCCACGCCGGGATTTGTGGCCATCGCTCCGGACGGGCGGTACGCATACATCGCCAACCGGGCCGCCGATGTGGTGACTGTCCTGGACCTGACCATCAACAAGGTCATCGCGACCATCCCCATCCCGGCCGGGCCGCCCCAGTACATCGCGTTCGCACCGGACGGAAATCACGCGTATGTCAGCATCTACAACGACGCGAAGACCATCAACATGGTCGCGGTGTTGGACACGCGAACCACCAGACTGCTGCAAACCATTCCTGTCAAGCAGAAGCCCTATGCGCTGGCCGTCACGCCCGATGAGCGTTTCGTCTATGTCCCCA
>JADGOY010000288.1 GCA_017882715.1 Nakamurella sp.
GAGGAATTCCTCCGAATACGGGTGGAAATGCTCGGTGATGACCTCACCGGGTTCCAGCGTGACCGTCCCCATGAAACCGGAGGTCGCGCCGACCGTCCCTGGTGACAGGAGCGTGCGGATGTCTCCGCCGCGCCGGCCGTTGGCCGGCACGTCCTGAACTGACACGGTCTGGGCTGTGGTGGCCGGCATGATTCCTCCTACGGGGTTTCAACAGGTGCGAAGTGGCGGCCCATCGATGGCACCGGCGGGGCAGCGAGACGCTCCACCTCGTCGCGGACGTGCGCGATCTGGATGGCGGTATTGCGGTTGATCCGCTCGGTCATCGCGACATCGTCGAAGGGCGAATCCGCCCGCATCGAGAAATCCTGGACCCAGGTCATTCGTGTCCGGTTGCCGAGGTCTTCGTACGTCCAGGTGATATCCATGGACTCGAACCAGCCCGGCTCGATGCGCCGGGCCGTCACCCGGTGGCGCGCCTCGTCCAGGGTGCGCTCGGAAAGCCATGACCACACGTTTCCCTGCGGGTCGGGGTGCATGGTCAGCCGGAAGCGCCACCTGGGACCGTCGTGCTCGACGATTTCCACCTCGGCGTATTCGGTGAACAGCACCGGCCAACGCTCGAGTTCATTGGTCAGACGCCACACCGCATCGATATTCGCGTCGACCTCGACCGAGTTCTCGGTGTGCCCGCTCACGTCGCGATCCGCTCGGTGATCCCACGCTGGACCGCGGTGACGATGTCGCCGATCGTGTACAAATGTGCGCGATCGTCGGGAAGCTCCACCCCGTAACGCTTTTTCAGCTCGCCCTGCAACTGCAGGAACGCCAACGAGTCCAGGTCGAGATCGGTGAACAACACCTCCGGGTTCTCAGTACGGGCCTGCACCGGCAGGCCGGCCTTCGCGCTGAGCAATTCCATCAGGTCTGCTGCGGTGAACGTGCTGGTTTCCATGATCGCCTCCGGGTGCGACAAAGGGAGATGTGACGGTTTCCGGGCCAGGGCTCAGCCCTCCGAGTCCCAGTGGTAGAACTGCTGAGCCACCGCGTCGTGCGGCGATCGCCAGGTGGACGGGTCGTAGGCGCTGATATACGGCTTCAGGTCCTCGCTGATCCGGCGGAACGCGGGAAGGCCACGTGCCCGCTCGAGCGACTCCCGGGCATCACCGCGCACGTCGACCAGATGGACGTACAGATCGCCCAGGGTGTATAGCGAGCGGTGCACGACGCCGACGTCGCGGGGCAGGGACGTGGCGTCGGACTCGGCGAACACCTGCCGAACGGCGGACTCCTTGCCAGGTCTGATTCGAGCAATGATCAGAGATCGGTGCATACCAGCTCCTCATGCGTGACAAATCCCGGTCACCAATAATGAACGCGAACGTGGCCGGCAAATACTTGCGCTTCGTGAGAGTTTTCGCCGACCACCCGAGGATGCACCGGTCCGGCACGGTATTTCGACGCCAATCCGGCTATCAGCTCCACAAACGCAGCGCGGCGCCGGCCAGGCGTTCAATCAACAAGTCAAGGGAGAAACGGTGACCGATCAGCGTGCGGCGACCCTGCAATGCCCGAGAGGGCTCACAGTTCTGGTGTCCGGTGCCTCGGGAGTCCTTCGGCAGCAGCTCCTTTCGCGTCTTCGTGGGCGCATGGCGCCCGGCGGCGCGATCCGCGGCGTCATCGATGGCTGCCAGCCGGGCGCCGGCCGTGGATGGCCCGCACACGGCCCCGAGGGAAACCGGGCGACCGCCGCCTCTCCAGGCCCGCGGTGACGAACTCGCGAACACAGTGGATGCCGTCGTTCACCTTTCGTCCGCGTCGGCACGCTACCCGACCCCGACCGGGCTGCGCGACTCGCCAGACACGTTCTGGAATTCGCGGACCGCGCCGGGGCTCCGCTGTACTATGTGGGATCCGCTTTCTCGCCATTTGCTGCGAGGGAGCCGGGCGTCCGAACCCGGGACGACGTCGCCGAGCAGGAAATGATCCACCGCAGCGGTCTCCCGCACGTGGTGATCCGGCCGTCCATCGTCATCGGCGACGGCACGACGACAATGACATCGAGAACACCGGGGATCCACGCGATCTTCGACGCGATTCTCGGTGCGCGGTTCGAGCGGCTACCCGTGAACCCCGACCATTTCCTGGATCTCATCCCATCGGGTGACAGTCGCCGACGTGATCGTCGCGTTGGTGGAGCACTGCGTGACCGACGGGGAGTACTGGCTCACCAATGGTGAACGCGCCCTCACCGTCGGGCAGGTCCGAAACCTGATCATTGAATCCGCTTGCGAAATCGGCGTTGACATCGGTCAACTCGTCTGCGAGAGGGCGCCGGTCCGTGATCGCGGTGAGGATCGTCCCTTCCTGACAGGGATCTCATCGGTGCAGCGGCGGAAGATCCCGATGCTGATCGACCTGCTGGTGCGGAACGTCATTCAGGACGAGCCGCTCGAGACATCACTCGGTGATCGTTTCCAGACCTCGATCGGTGAACTCGGTGCCCTGGGAGTGCCGGCGTTGCCGGACCAGCGATCCCCACTCCGCGACGGCCTCCGCGAGTGGTTCGGCCTCGTCGGTCCACCAGTCGAGCGCAGCGTCGTCGCCTGACTACGAGTGGGGGGCGCCTCGCCCTGGTGCGGAACCAGGGTGACGGGCGCTCAACAGTGGTGCAGGCCAGGGTGGCGAAAGGCTGAGCCGGCGAGGTCCTCCCGCGAAAGCCACTTTCGCGTGCCCAATCGGCGCCGGCCCCGGTCGGGTGTCCTTGACGGGTCAGGCGAGTGTCGCAGACGCGGTCCCGGCCGAGGCGCATGTCGCAGACGCGGGTCCCGGCCGGGCGCTCCGTTGCGGCCGTCACGCGACCTTACGGGCGGACGGGCAGAGGCCTTGCGGTGCTGAGTGCTGGGGAGTGAACACCCGCGCAATCACGTCGCGGAGTGTGTCGATGCCCAGCGGGCGCCGGTCGTAGACGAACCGCAGCGGCTCGCGGGTTCCGATCAGGTCGTCCTCCACACACGGTGCCGAGGGCGTGTTTTGCCCGTCGAAGAGACCCTCGGCACCGGAACCGAACGCCTCGCCGCGGGCGCGGTCCTTCGGACCCAGCCAGGTCAGCGGGGGGATGCACAAAGATGCCCTGTCGTCGTCGGATCCGGTCAGATCGATGGCGCCGGTGGGGATCCGCGGAACGCTGGCGCGGGGCAGATCAATAATGGGCGATTGACCGTCAAGGACGACGACGGCTTTCTGACCATGATCGATCGCGCGCCTGATCATCGTTTGAACGGAGTGGTCGGGCCAGATATGGCCCAGCACCCGGCTTTCCAGCCTGGGCCGTTCGGTCAATTCGAGCGCTGCAAACCAGCCCGGTTGCTGTTCCCAGCGCAAGCGGTGCTTCAGGCCCTCATAGATGACCAGGACGCCGTCAAGATTGAGCATTGTCATGTTCTCCCCAATTCCAGGCCGGGCGTGGTCGATGGTCGGTCGGGACCCCTGCTGCTTAGGAAGCGGCAGATCGCCGTTGGATACAGTCACATCCCGGTTCGGTCCCGAACTCTTGCGACGACGCCGGGTTTTCGGCCGGGTCGGGTCACCGGTGCCGCGACCTACCCGGATCGGTCCGTTGAGGGCGTCCTGTTCGAACTACGAGGGGTATCAGTTGGGGAGGGGCACCAGAACGGTCCGGTCCCGCCCGGACATCCCGGCAATCCAGCTGGGGGAGGCAGAAACACAGCGCGGCCGCGACCAAGTCCGCGTGCAGCGGTGTTGCGGGTGGTCGGCCGCTTGAACCGGCCGAGCAAGGCCCCACATCACCACGGACTCGCGCGGTGGGCAGGTCCGGCGGTCATCCCCGCGGACGAACACCACGAGCGGCGTGTACCGCAATTGGTGTGGATAAATCGCCTGCGCCTGGATGACGACAGCGGACCCTTTCCTGGCGATCCTTGAGCTACCACCACGAACGACGTGAGTTCCAATGAACCGGGGGATCGCCATGATCGAGGTCACCGACCTGTCCAAGCGTTACGGCGACAAGACCGTGGTCGATGCGCTGACCTTCACCGCGGCCCCGGGCATCGTCACCGGTTTCCTGGGCCCGAACGGCGTCGGCAAGTCCACCACCATGCGGATGATCATGGGCCTGGACACGCCGACGTCCGGCACCGTCCGGGTGAACGGCAAGCCCTACCGGGACCACTCGGCACCGATGTGCCAGATCGGG
>JADGOY010000013.1 GCA_017882715.1 Nakamurella sp.
TGAAACCGATTCGCTGATCAACTGCACGTCAACGGGTCCTCATGTCCGAATTGACGCGCTCTTGATCAGCGAGTCATTCGCGATCGGGGTTGTTGATCAGCGATCAGCGAATTCTCAGAAATCGGGGAAATCCGCACTCTTGATCAGCGAATTGCCGATGATTCGTGTTTCCGAGGCCTGTCTTGCGCGATCGCTGCCGTGATCAGTGTACCGCCGGAACGACGGCGCACTGCGCACTCGTCGGCATCGCGATCGGCCGGATCGGCAGGGCGCATCGGCGCATGGATGTCGGCGCGTCGAGCACTGAAGAGTACCCGCGAACATCGCCACCACCGACGGCATCGGCCACCGCAGCGAGATGCGTTTCCAGCTAAGCGATCCGCGCGGCGTGCCCGAAGGCCGTGTGCAACAACAGTTCGCCCAGCGTCGTCCACGCAACGCCGCGATCGCCCAAGGTAGACAAGGCCGGCTCGGAGTGGGTCCGCCAAGCGCTCGGCCGTGTCGCGGATCAGCCACCCGCGGTGTTCCATCAATTCCAGCGGCGGGTCCCAGTGGTAGAGCGAGACGATTCCTCCGGGGATCGCCGAGAAGATTGTCCGGAATGGACGGCGTTCCACCGCCCAGCAAGGCACCGCCCTCGATCTGGTAGGCCGCGGTCGTCACGCCGAACTCGAAGCCGGGGCAGGAACCTGCCCCGTCAGTCAGTCTTCGGGGTGATGGACCTCGGTCAGTTCAGCGCCCCGCTCGCCGATCTGCGCCCAGGGTCCGTCGGTGCTCAGCACCGCGAAGGCGCCGGCCGAGAAATGTCGGAGACGTTGTAGCGCATCGGGTTCCACACCCGCGGCTGCATCGTCGCCGTGATCGGCCGGCGGTTCTCCGGCCCCGGGTCGGTTCGACGAGAGTCTCGCGGTGGTCGCCAGTTCGTAGGCGGTTGCCGGAATGCCCGGCGCGTGGCCGATGACCAGCAGCGTGCGGGCCGACGCCGGGGCTCGGCAGATGACGTCGACGATGTCGTCGATGCCACCGCCGTACAGGTCGTCGACCAACTCGACGGGCGTGGTGATCCCGGTGAGTTCGAGTGTCTGGCGGGTGCGGGCCGCGGTCGAACACAGCACGGCGTCGACCGTGCTCACCCGCCCGCGGATCCACCTGCCGGCCGCGACCGCATCCCGGGAGCCGTGCGTGGTGAGCGGTCGATCGTGATCGCGATACCCGCCGGGATGGGCCGCCTCGGCGTGCCGCATCAAGATCAGCACTCGGGAATCTGGCATGAGCGGCTCCGGTGCGCTGGGCTGGCGACATTGGTCTGCCGATCATGCCCCGATAGGTCGGTCGCCGCAGGCGAGGCCGCGCGGACATCCGCTGGTTGGCCGGTTGGCGACTTGTCCCGAACGTCGGAAACGTGTCCCAGTGCCCGATCTCGCCGTTGGCAGTCACCAACGCCGGAGGAGCGCGGTCGGCAAGAAATCACCAGTCGACGGTTGAAACCGACTCCGCATCGTGGTGTTATGGAGATCTGGTCCAGACAAGGCGCCAGGAAAAGTCCTGAATCCCAGGAGTATCCTGTGCCCCCTGACGACTTCATCGACGGCTCGACTCTCCAGCTCGCCCGTCCCCAGTCAGCATCGCCCACCATCTCGTCCGCACCTCCCCGTGATCGCGCCATCCGGATGCGGGAGATGCTCGATGCCATCACCACCTGCGACGATCCCGCCGAACAGCAACGGCGGCGCGGATCGGTGATCATGGAATACCTCCCGGTCGCGCGCTCGATCGCGGGCCGCTACGCGGGTCGCGGGATCGAGCGTGCGGACCTCGACCAGCTCGCGTTCCTCGGCCTGGTCAAGGCCGTCAGGCGTTGGCTGCCCGACCGCAGCGAGGACTTCCTGCAGTTCGCGGTACCGACGATCGTCGGCGAGATCAAGCGCCACTTCCGTGATCAGTCGTGGCTCGTCCGGCCGCCGCGGCGGATCCAGGAGCTCCGTGCGGCGATCAACGAATCCGAGCAGAGCCACTGGCAGCGTCACGGTGCCCGGCCGACCGACGCCGAACTGGCCGAGCTCACCGGCGCGACCGTCGGGGAGGTTTCCGAGGCGCGCGCAGCCACCCTGGTATGCCGGCCGCCGTCACTGGACGAAGAGCATGGCGCGGGCTGGGCGATGGCGCAGGGCTGCGGCGAACGCGACGCCGAACTCGACCGGGTCGAGGACCGAATTGCGGTGCAACGCCTGCTCGCGACATTGAGCGACAGGGAGCGCCAGGTCGTCGAGATGCGGTTCGGTAACGGCTGGTCTCAGTCCCGCATCGGTTCGGAAATCGGCGTCAGTCAGATGCAGGTGTCTCGCTGGTTGCGGGCCATCGGGCAGAAACTGCGGGACTCCTGGGAGGTCTGACACACCGGCTGACAACGCGCCTCGCCGTCGCTCACGGCCAGTGGCGGGGCGCAGTGCCAGGTCACGGCACGGACATCCGGAGTGCGGGCGCTCCCGTCACCCCGCTGCGACGGGGGGTTTCTCGTCCGACGCGCCCCCGTCGTCGGTTCCGCCGCCGTGAGCGGCTGCGGTTGTGGTCGCACCGGCAATGGCCCGGCCCGGGGCCGCAGCTCCGTCCGATGTGACCGCCTCACCGTCGATGGTGAGTTCCGCCCGATCCGCGTCGGGTAGCGCGCCGGTACGGATCAGGGTGCTCGCGATGTCGTGCAGCTTGATGTTGTGTTGCTGCGAATACCTTCGGAGCACCGCGAACGACTTCTCCGGCGTCAATCCGAACCGCTCCATCAGGATGCCCTGGGCCTGGCCGATGAGGTGCCGGGAGTCGATCGCCCGCCACAGGTCCTGTTCGGCTCGAAATCGAGCCAGTGCCACCGAGGCGTGCGCCGCGACCACCCGGGCGATCTCGACCTCGTCCTCGGCGAAGTCGTCGCGCGAGGGGTAATACAGATTCAAGGCGCCGAGCACACGGCGGTCGGTGAACAGATTCAGGCTCAGCACGCTGCGCAGCCCGAGCTGCGCGACCGCGGGACCCCAGCGCGGCCAGCGCGGGTCGGTCGCGGTGTCCACGATCAAGTAGGCGCCACCCTGTTCCGCGGCGCGCAGGCATGGTCCCTCGCTCAGCTGGTACTGCAGCTCGTCCGCCTTCTCCACCAGCGAATCCGAGCTTGCTGCGGTCTCTACCAGCCCATCTGCCCGCACGAGTGTCACGCTGGCGCGCTCACAGCCGCAGCTGGCGATCGCCAGGTCGACCACGGACTGCAGCGCCTTGCGGACATCGGGATTGTCTGCGACCCGCCGCGCGGCCTCGGCCAACGTCGAATCGGACACGGCACCGGCGTCCGGCATCGTCATGGCCTACCTCCGTCAGCGAAACCCCCGCTCCATCATGCCCGCCTGCGGAGCGTGCAAACGCCCACCCGGCACTCCGCCAGACGATACGAGCCAGTGCCCGGCGGCGGGAGTTGACATCAGATGGAGTTGACGCCGGCGGGACGTGACAGCAGTTGACAGCAACGGTCCGACCGCGGGAGCGTGGACCGGCACGTATGAACACATGCGCATGTGATCGAGTATGAGATGGGGATACCCCTGCACCGTCGAGGAGCAGTCCGGTGATGACGTCGTCAGGCAACGCTGGTGCGGTGGCGCAGCGCGCCGCCGAACACGTCGCGCTCCCTGCCCGCGCGATGATGCACTCCGGCGTCGAAGATGTGGCCGCAATGTTCAAGCTGCTGGGCGATCCGACCCGGTGCCGGATTCTGTACGCCCTGCTCGAGACGCAGGAGTTGTGCGTGCAAGACATCTCGGCGGCCACCGGCGCCTCGCAGACCTCGGTGTCGGCCGCGCTCAGACTGCTGCGGACGGCGAGGGTCGTCGCCGGGCGTCGTGACGGGCGGATGGTGCACTACCGGATCGCCGACGGTCACGTGCGGATGGTGCTCGACATGTCGTGGGAGCACGCGGGTCACACCGGGCATGCCGTGCGGCAGGCCACCCGATGATCGGTCACCAGCATGGTCGCGGGTCGGGCCACGGTCACCGTCATGAGGACCGCGACGAGCACCACCCGGCCGCGGACCCGTCCACATCGTCCGACCCGTCCTCGGCGGCCGGTCGCTTCCGGGGACGCCTGGCGATCACCTTCGGTCTGACGGCGGCGTTCTTCGCTCTCGAGCTCGCGGTCGGCCTGCTGGCCGGGTCGCTGGCGCTGGTGGCCGATGCCGGGCACATGGCCACCGACATCGTCGCGCTCGGCGCCTCGCTGATCGCCACGCACGTGGCCGGCCGCCCGGACGGAACCGGCCGGCGCACCTACGGCCGTTATCGCGCAGAGGTGTTCGCAGCCGGTCTCGCGGTGCTGCTGATGTTCGGCGTCGGGGTGTTCATCGTGGTCGAGGCCATCGATCGGGTCAGCACCGACCCGCAGGTGGCGTCGACCCCGATGCTCGTCGTCGGGCTGATCGGTCTTGCGGTCAACGGTGTCGGGCTGGTCCTGCTCAAGGCGGGCTCCCGGGAGTCGATCAATATCCGCGGTGCGTATCTCGAGGTGCTCGGGGACGCCGCCGGGTCGGTGGGCGTGCTGATTGCCGCGCTGCTCATCCGATGGACCAGGTCGTCGATCTGGGACGTCGTCGTTGCACTGATCATCGGGGTGTTCGTGCTGGTCCGGGCGATCGGTCTGGGTCGGTCGGTGCTCCGGGTGCTCGGTCAGCACACGCCGGAGGGCATCGATCCGGCGGACGTGGAGGCCGATCTGGCCGCGGTGCCCGGGGTGATCGAGGTGCACGACCTGCACCTGTGGGCCCTGACGTCTGGGATGAACGTGGCGACGGCGCACCTGGTCTCGTCACCCGAGGCGGACAACCATGCGGTGCTGGACGCCGCCGGTGAAGTGCTGGGTCGGGTACACCGAATCGACCACGCCACCTTGCAGGTGGAGCCCGCCGATCACAGCCGCTGCGGGGAAACCGGCTGGTAAGCCGCCGGCCGCCGGCCTGCATCGCGGCAGGCAGGTTCAGGCGTTCCGATCGCGGGGCCGCCCGGTCCGGGAAACCGCGCTGGACGGGTCGGGGTTGTCCGCATTCGCCCTGATCACCACGATCTTGTCGCCGGGCTGGAAGACCTTGACCCCGCCGGAGTCGAACCGGTGCGAGACGCCGTTGCGGATGACGGTGAGCACGATCTCGCCGCGGGCCGTCAGCCTGGCGGGTGAGAGCCCGACGTCCTCGGGACGGACCTCCCGTTCGGAGATCTGCAGGCCGGCGACGGGTTCGAGCAGGTCCTCGATGAGTTCACCGGCGTTCGGAGCGATGATCGACAGGCCGAGCAGCCGGCCCGCCGATTCCGCGGTGGGGATGACGACATCGGCGCCGCCCTGACGCAACACCCCGATGTTCTGCTCCTCCCGGGCCGCAGCGGCGATCGTCGCGTTCGGGGCCAACCGGCGGGCGGTGAGCGTCACCAGCACGCTGGTGTCGTCGCGGTCGGCGGCGACGATCACCCGATGAGCGCTGGGCACGGCTGCCTGCCGCAGCACCTCCTCGCGCCGGGCGTCACCGAGCACGCCGACGCAGCCGTCGGAGGTGGCCGCCTTGATGTTGGCGCCGTTGGTGTCGACCACCACGATGTTCTCCGACGGGTAGCCCTGGTCGATCAGTGCCCGTACCGCGGAGCGGCCCTTCATGCCGTAGCCGATGACCACCGTGTGCTTCTTCACGCGCTTCCTCCACCGGGTGGCACGGAATTGCTGCCGGCTGCGTTCGGTCAGCACCTCGATCGTGGTCCCGACCAGCACGATCAGGAAAATGAATCGCAGCGGGGTGATCAGCAGGATGTTGGTGATCCGAGCCGACTCGGTGATCGGGGTGATGTCCCCGTATCCGGTGGTCGACAGGGTGACGGTGGCGTAGTAGAGCGCAGAGACCCAGGTCTGGATCGTCCCGTTGAGATCGCGATACTCGTCACGCTCGAGATAGACGACCGTCGTGGTGACGACGATGCACATGACCGCGATGAAGATCCGGAAGGCGATGGCGCGGATCGGCCCGTGTCGTTTCTCCGGGAGCGCGAGGCGCGCTGGGCTCTCGTTCGCCACAAGGCGGCACCCTACGCGGGCGCAGGGCGCTGACGGCGCGGCGCCCCGAGAGGCCCGCCGTACCTCCGATTGCCGAGCGTGCCTTCTCGGCGCGGATCAACTTCGCGGGCGCGCGTCAACGTTTCGTTCTTGGGACCGGTGGGGCTCGAGTGAACGACTTCATCCGCGCGGGGGTGGGCCGGGCCCGGCGCGATGTCCGAGCGTCAGCTGCCTGGCCGCTCCCTGTCCGCCAGGAACGCCTCGAACTGGGCGCCCAGTTCGTCCGCGGTGGGCAGCGGAGCCGACTGGGCGAGCAGACCGCGTCCGCTGGCCGACACGAAGGCGTCGTACTGCTGCTCGAGTGCGCTCACGATCTCGGAGACCTCGGTGCTCTCGGCCATTTGCTCGGCCAGCTGGGTGCGCACCGTCGCCGCGGCCTCGTCCAAGCCGGACGTCGGCAGCAGCAGTCCGGTCGCATCCGCCGTCGCCTGGATCAATGTGCGTGCGGTCTCCGGGTACTCGGATCGAGCGATGTAGTGCGGGACGTGGGCGGCAAAGCCGATCGTGTCCCGCCCGGTCTGGCCGAACCGGTACTCCAGCAGACCAACCGCATGCCCTGGCACCTGAACCGTGCCCAGCCAGTCCTCCTGCTCGGGCAGCAGACCGGCCCGGGTGGCGTGGCTGGACATGCCCGTCGGCCGGGTGTGCGGCACCGCCATCGGAATGGCCATCAAGCCAACGGTCAGCCTGACCTCGAACCGATCGGCGACCTGGCCGACCGCAGCGACGAAGCGTTCCCACTGGGAGTCCGGCTCCGGACCGGACAGCAGCAGGAATGACGTCCCATCGGAATCGGTCAGCTGGTGGATGAGCAGCTCGGGTGCCTGATAGTCGGTGAACGCGTTGGCCTGGTAGGTCAGGATGGGTCGCCGGGCCCGGTAGTCGATCAGCTGGTCGACGTCGAAGGTGACCAGCACGGTGTGCTCCAGGCTGGACAGCAGCTGGTTCACGGCGAGCCGCACCCCGGACCCCGCGTCGATGTAGCCGTCCAGGGCCACGATCAGCACCGGCTCGCGCAGGTGATCGATCTGCGGCTGTTCCAGGTGCAGCTCGTACAGCTCGCCCGGGTCCGCGGTCATGGTGTCCGTCCTGGTCTGTCGGTCTTTCTTCCTCGTGACACCATCGTCACCCGGTACTTGCTCACAGGCAACGCGGGAGGGGCGGTTGTCATTCCCGCTCTCAGCTGAACACGATGGTCCGCGCGCCGTCCTGCAACACCCGATTCTGCAGGTGATAGGTCAATCCGCGGGCCAGCACCGCCTTCTCGATGTCCCGGCCCCGGCGCACCATGTCGGAGGGGGAGTCGCCGTGATCGACCCTGATCACGTCCTGGTCGATGATCGGCCCGGCGTCCAATTCGGCGCTGACGTAGTGGCAGGTCGCGCCGATGATCTTGACGCCGCGGGCGTAGGCCTGGTGATACGGGCGGGCACCGCGGAACGAGGGCAGGAACCCGTGGTGGATGTTGATCAGGCGCCCCGCCCACGCGTCGCACAGCTGCGCCGGGATCACCTGCATGTAACGTGCCAGCACGATCGCGTCCGGCGCATGGGCGTCGACCTCCCGGCGGATCCGCTCGAACGCGGTCGCCTTGCCCACCTCGTCCCTGGGCACC
Organism: Nakamurella sp.; assembly: GCA_017882715.1. GTDB lineage: Bacteria > Actinomycetota > Actinomycetes > Mycobacteriales > Nakamurellaceae > Nakamurella. The sequence continues at coordinate 7,742 of JADGOY010000013.1, forward strand.
GGGATGTGCCGGAACGGCAACCCGAACAACCTCGCCACCGGCTCGAGCTCGACGTGATTGCCGATGACGACCGCGACGTCCGCGGCCAGCTCGCCGGAATGCCAGCGGGCCAGCAGTTCGTACAGGCAGTGGCCCTCCCTGGACACCAGCAGCACCACGGTCTTGCGATCGGCGCTGTCGGCGACCTGCCAGTGGTCCGCGGCGAGCTCGCCGGCCACTTCAGCGAACTGGCGGCGCAGTTCGTCGATGCCGAACCCGACGGAATCGGCGCGGATCTCCTGCCGGGTGAAGAACCGGCCGGATTCGTCGTCCGAGTGGTACGCGGCCTCGGTGATCCAGCCGCCGATATCGGCCAGGAAGGTGGTGATCCGGGCGACGATGCCGGTGCGGTCGGGACAGCTCAGGGTCAGCACGAAACGCCGGTCGTCGCCCACGGTGCATCATCGTGTCACGCCCCGGCGTCGGCTCCGATCAGCCGCCGAGCCGGATCTTGGTGAACTCCTCTTCGTTCCTGAACAGCTTGCCGACCTGCTCGACGACAACTGCCTCGATCTTGGAGCCGAACATCGGGATCGGTACGACGGCCTCGCCGTCCACGGTGATCTTGGAACCATCCCCGTCCGGGATCAGCGTCATGGTGCCCTTCAGTGACGCAGGGGCGCCCTTGACCACCACCGAGAATTGCGCCGAATAGCCGTCACCATCGGCATGCCAGTCCTCGATGCGCTCGGTGGCCGGGTCGCCGGGGATCATCGACGCGACCACCGACGGCAGCACCGAGGACGGGATGCTCTGCCGGGTAACGATCTTGACGGCGTCGTCGGTGGCGTCCACGCTGACCACCGTCGAATCAAGTCCGCCGGCGTCGTGCAGCCGGGACTCGACGAAATCGTGATCGCCGAACAGCGCGAACACCTGCGCCGCAGGCGCGTCATAGTGCTGGGAGATGTTGAGCTTGGTGGGCACCGTTGGCACTCCTGGTCGTTGTATCTCACCGATGTCGGCAGACTGATCCCGGCCGGGGACCGACAGCGATGACTGACGGGCCGGTCGATTCGTTCGTCGATCATCACCGGCTCACCCTCCGTGCGCAACCTTCCCGTTCGGGTGGGGCAGGGTCGCGCTCCCTGCCGCGAGGGCAGGTGAACGTTACGGTCGTCACGACCGGGTCGACGCAGATCCTCCGGTGACAGCTGGAGTCGACTGTTGTTACCCGCGGTCCAGCCCGCATCAGCGACACGAGGAGCACGCTTGTGGCCAATCATCCACTCGATTCCCTCAGCGCGGAGGAGTTCCGGCGCACCACGGCCGCGTTGCGGGCCGGCGGGCAGCTGACGCCGACGCGCCGATTCGCCTCCATCACCCTGGACGAGCCGGCCAAGGCGACCGTGCTGGCCTGGCGCGCGGGCGACCTGATCGAGCGCCGGTCGCTCAGCGTGCTGTGGGACCGGGCGGACAACAAGACCTACGAAGCGGTGGTGGCGCTGGCCGATTCGGGCGATTCCGTCTTCTCCTTCGATCACATTCCCGGGGTGACCCCGAACTTCACGGTGGACGAATGGCACGACTGCGAGGTCGCGCTGAAGAAGGACCCGACAGTGGTCGCCGCGCTGGCCGAGCGGGGCGTGACCGACCTCGATCTGGTGCTCATCGACGTGTGGACCTACGGGCACGCGGTGATGCCCGAGCGGTGGCGCGACCGCCGGCTCGGCTGGGCGGACGTCTGGGTGCGATCCAGCCCCACCGGCAACCCCTACGCGAACCCGTTGTCCGGGCTGAAGTTCATCGTCGACATGAACACCATGGAACTGCTGGACATCGACCGGGCGCCCGTCGTCGACCCGGCGCCGGTGATGGGCGAGTACGAGCCGGATCTGGTGCCCGGTCAAACCCTTCGCACCGACATCAAGCCGCTGCACATCACCCAGCCGGACGGCCCGTCGTTCGAGATCGACGGCAACGTCATCCGCTGGCAGAACTGGAGCTTCCGGCTGGCCTTCAATTACCGCGAGGGTCCGGTGATCCATCAGGTCACCTACGACGACCACGGCGCCGTGCGGGACATCGCGTACCGGATGTCCTTCGCCGAGATGATCGTGCCCTACCGCGATTCCAGCTTCGACCACTACCGGCGCACCGCCTACGACATCGGAGAGTGGGGGCTGGGATACATGACCACCTCGCTCGAGCTGGGCTGCGACTGTCTGGGTGAGATCCGTTATGTCGATGCCACTCTCACCGACAGCCTGGGCGAGCCGTTCGACATCAAGAACGCGATCTGCCTGCACGAAGAAGACAACGCGGTGCTGTGGAAGCACATCGATTCGATCAACGGTCGCGCCGAGGTGCGCCGGCAGCGCCGGATGGTGGTGTCCGTCCACGCCACCGTGGCCAACTACGAGTATCTGGTGTACTGGCGCTTCTACCAGGACGGCAACATCGAGTGCGAGGTGCGGGCCACCGGGATCATGGTCACCACGCCGTATGCGGAGGATGATCCGGCGCCCCGCACCGGCACCGTGGTCGACCAGCGCACCTATGCCCCGTTCCACCAGCATTTCCTGGTCGCGCGGCTGGACCTGGATGTCGATGGGCGCACCAACACGGTGCTCGAGATCGATTCGCAGGCCGAACCCATCGGCCCGGACAACCCGCACGGGCTGGCGCTGACGACGAAGGCGACGCCGATCGCGTCCGAGTCCGAATCCGCCCGCGACTTCAAGTGGGAGACCCAGCGCGGTTGGAAGGTGATCAACCCCGAGAAGCTCAACGGGCTGGGCACCCCCGTCTCCTACAAGTTGGTGCCCGGCGCGGCGTTCCCGGTGATGATGGATCCGTCGTCCCCGCAGTACCTGCGGGCCCCGGTGATGGGTCACACGCTGTGGGTGACCCGTCAGCATGACGACGAGAAGTGGCCCGCCGGAACGTATCCCACGCAGAGTGCCACGGACGACGGGCTGACCAGGTGGATCGCCGACGACGAGCCGCTGCTGTCAACGGATCTCGTGCTGTGGTACGTCTTCGGCATCCATCACATCACCCGGCCGGAGGAGTGGCCGATCATGGCGGTTGATGCGGTGTCGTTCTGGCTCAAGCCCTTTGGGTTCTTCGACCGCAACCCGTCGCTGGATGTGCCGCCGCAACCGGGGCACGGCCGCGCCGTGGTGGAAGGTGCCCCGGAACACGCGACGGGGCACGGCACGGCGGGTGACGGGCCGAGCTGCCATTGAGCGGGCTGGTCAGGACGGGTGGGCCAGGATCTCGCCGTGCGGGACCAGGAACCACCCGTCGTCGGCGGTTGCCCACGCTCGCCAGGCCTGGCTCATGTCCTGCAGTTCGTCGACGGTGGCCCGACCGCTGACGACCGCCTGGTCGGCCAGCGCCGACTGCACGATCCGGTCCGCCCACATACCTCCCCACCAGGCCCGGTCGGCCGGCGTCGCGTAACACCAGACGCCGGCCGACGCCGTGGTGTCGGCCAGCCCGGCGGCGTGCGCCCAGGCCAGCAACCGGCGCCCGGCATCCGGCTCCGCGTGGTTGTCCCGTGCGCATGCCCGGTACAGCGCGAGCCAGGCGTCGAGTCGCGGGTCCTGCGGCCACCAGGTGAATGCCGCGTAGTCGGCGTCCCTGGAGGCGATGACGCCGCCGGGCCGGCACACCCGGGCCAGTTCGAACAGGGCGGCGACAGGGTCGGTGAGGTGTTGCAGGACCTGATGGGCGTGCACGACGTCCACGCTGTCGTCCGGCAGGTCGAGCGCGTAGACGTCACCGACGTCGAAGGTCACCGTGCCGACCCCGGCGGCGGTGGCCGCGGCCCGTGCCTCGGCCACCGCCTCGGCGGCCCGGTCGATCCCGATGACCCGACCCGGTGCCACACGCCGGGCCAGATCGACGGTGATGGTGCCCGGCCCGCAGCCGACGTCGAGCACGGTTTGGCCGGGGCGCAGGTGCGGCAGCAGGTACCCCGCGGAGTTCTCGGCGGTGCGCCGGCGATGCGAGCGGAGCACGCTCTCCGCATGGCCGTGCGTGTAGGTGTCCTCGATCCTGGTCACCAGGTCAGTCTGGCCGACGATAGGTCGCAGATGAAGGGGCGATGGATGCGGGCAGCGGTGATCGGGACCAACTGGGGCCGGCTGCACATCCATGCCCTGCGCCGGTCCGGCGTCCACGTGGCAGCGGTCTGCGGCGGCCCGGCCGACCACGATCGGACCTGCCAAGTTGCCCGCGAGCACGGCATCGACCCGCTCAGGCGGCCGCCACGCATGTGCGGGGCGGCCCGGACCCGCTGGCTGAAGGTGCACTGAAATGCGGTGGCCGGTTCGTGGACGCACCCCCGTCTGGCAACCCGGGACATCGGCTGGATCAGCGAAAAATTCGGTGGTCCCGCCGGTCTCGCAGCAGCGGCGAAGACGTGGGCGCGGGTCCCATATGGTCGCATCGCCCCCGTTCTTCCCGAGGATCTGCCTGGCGGACCCGAGAGTCTCCGCGGCCGTCCACATCTGCAGCACGGCAGTTGCGCCTTCCACCACGGACTTCGTGGTCCCACCAGACTCGCCGGACCTCATGATTCTGTCCTGCGGCATCAATGGTCGCCGGTCAGTTAAGGTCACAGCGTGGTCAGGGGGGCCGAAGTCACTGTGGTTGCCTGCTGAGGGGTTCGGCACTGCGCAGCCGCAGCAACTCGGTACCGACGAATTGGGTTGTTGGTGGCCAACCGTCCGGCGACAAGAGAGCTCGACGGACGCATTGGGGGGACCGGCATGACGGTGTGCCTGCTGGGGGACCGGTATCAACTCGGCGACACCTTCGGGCGGGGCGGCATGTCTGTGGTGCATCGGGGCCGCGACGTGCGCATGGGACGACAAGTCGCGATCAAACTCCTGCGGTCCGAACTCGCGCGTGATCCGTGCTTGCAGGTGCGATTCCGCCGCGAGGCGCGAAACGCCGGGACGCTCAACCACCCGGCCATCGTGGCCGTGTACGACGCCGGAGAGATGCCGGTCGACGGCGGGGGCGTTCCCTACATCGTGATGGAGTACGTCGACGGCGAGACCCTTCGCGAGGTGCTGACGCGGGACGGGCCACTGCCTCCGCGCCGGGCAATGCTGGTGGTCGCCGACATCTGTGCCGCGCTGGATTTCTCCCATCGGCACGGAATCATTCACCGCGACATCAAACCCGGCAATGTCATGCTCGATCGTGCGGGCGCAGTCAAGGTGATGGATTTCGGGATCGCCCGTGCGGTCACCGACGGCGATGCGACGATGACGTCCGCGTCAGCGACGATCGGAACGGCCCACTATTTGTCGCCGGAGCAGGCGCGCGGACTCACGGTGGACGCCCGCACGGACGTCTATGCGACGGGCTGCGTCTTGTACGAGTTGCTGACCGGTCTTCCGCCGTTCGTCGGCGACTCCCCGGTCCAGGTGGCCTACCGGCATGTCCGGGAGGCTCCGCAAGCGCCGAGCGCGCAGACACCCGGACTGGCCCCGGAGTTGGACACGATCGTCCTGAACGCCTTGAACAAGAATCCGCTGAACCGTTATCAGTCGGCTGCCGAGATGCGCTCCGATCTGCTGCGCGCCTGCTCCGGTCAGGCATTGCACGCCACCGCGGTGTTGTCCAACGAGGAGCGGCACGAATTGATGGGCGCCGCGGCAACGCACGAGGACGCCGCAGGGTCCGCGCCACTGCTTGCGCCACTGCTTGCGCCACCCGTGTTCGGTGCATCGGAGTGGGTCCGGCAACCCGAGACGGAGAATCGGCCGAAACGCGGCTGGGCACTGGCAGGCGCGGGCGCCCTGGGCCTCGCCCTTGCCCTGGCGGTCTGGTTGACGTTGCGCGTCATCATTGCGCCGTCGGTGCCGCACCTGGTCGCCGTGCCCGACCTGTCCGGGATGACGCTCTCGCAGGCCACCGCCCAACTCCAGGTCAGTCGACTGGCGCTGGGCGCGATCAGCCCGATCGAGTCGGCCGCGGCGAACAAGGACAAGGTCGTCGTTCAACGTCCGTCCAGCCAGACCGAGGTCTCTCAGGACTCCACGGTGAATCTCGAAATGGGCACCGTGGCGGGACATTGATCCCTGGTAGGTCAGCGCGACCGACCCGGCGACATGCGGCTGGGCATCATCGCGGCGTTCGGCGAAGGAGTCGCCGTGACGGCGATTGCGACCCAGGTTCGGGACTAGGCTGACGGTGACCAGCGAGCCGCCAATGGTCGGCTGCGTTCGACCCGGACCCGTCGCGCGTCTGGTCGGGCGCATTGTGACGTGTGTTTGCAGGCGTAACCGGTGAGAAATCACGTTCCGGTCTGGACGCCGTCCCCGTGGTGTGGAGCCGGGGGTGGGCGATGACGCCCGAGCGGGAGGCGGTGCAACAGACACAGCAGGCCATCCGGGCGGGAGGGCTGTGTGATCCGTGTCTGCGCCTGCTACCCGTCACGGGCGTTGCGGTCTCGACGCTGAGCGGACCGATCCACAGCGACACGGTCTGCGCCAGCGATGGCGTCGCGTTCGGTGTCGACGAGTTGCAGTTCGATCTCGGTGAGGGTCCGTGTTGGGAGGCGTTCGCCTCCCGGCGCGCCGTGCTGGTACCGGATCTGTGGTCGGATCCGCAGCCGCGGTGGCCGGTCTTCGGCACGGCGGTGCGGGAAACCGCGGCTCGCGCGATATTCGCGTTCCCGCTGTATGTGGGCGCGACAGGGGTGGGTGTATTGGACCTGTACCGCACCGCGCCCGGTCCGTTGGATGCGCCGTCGATCCACGATGCCCGGGTACTGGCAGACACCTTGGCCGCCGAATTGCTGCGCCGGGTGCTGTCCGCCCAGGACGTGGACGTGATGGATGGCGCGTCCGCAAACCGGCCGAGTCCATGGCGGGACCATCCGCAGGATCGCCGGCAGATCCATCAGGCCACCGGAATGCTGATGGGTCAGCTCGATCTGCCGGTGGGCGCCGCGTTCGCCCGCCTCCGCGGGCACGCGTTCGCCACCGGGGTCACGGTGGCGAACGTGGCGGCCGCGGTGGTGTCCCGCAGGCTCCTGGTGCCGGACGACTCTTGATGGCATCTGATCTGCGCGGCTACGGTGGTGATATGACCGGTTCGACCCGGGAAACGCGGCTTGTCGAAGCTTTGGTGACGCTCGCGGACACCTTGGTCGCCGGGTACGACTTGGTGGAACTGATGCACTACCTGGTCGACGTGAGCGTGGAACTCCTGGACGCTGCCGCGGCCGGGCTGGTGCTCGCCGACGGCGACGGCCGGCTGGATGTGTTGGCTTCGACCAGTGAGACCACCGGACTTCTCGAGATGCTGCAGATCCGCACTGGCCGGGGACCATGCTTCGACTGCTACCGCACCGGCGAACCGCAGACGATCGAGGACGTGGCCGCGGAGGCCGACCGGTGGCCGCAATTCGCGCCGCTGGCCCTGGAGCAGGGATTCAGGTCCGTCCACGCTGTCCCGATGCGGCACCGCGACCGGACGATCGGCGCGTTGAACCTGTTCCGCGGCGAACCCGGTGAACTGGCCGAAGCCGATCGTCGCGCAGCCCAGGCGCTGGCCGATGTGGCCACGATCGGGATCCTGCAAGTGCGCGCGACCCGAGAGGTCGCCGAAGTCAACGAACAGTTGGAGCACGCGCTGGCCAGCCGCATCGTCATCGAACAGGCCAAGGGCATCTTGGCCGAATACGGCGGGCTGACCATGGATCAGGCGTTCACGGAGTTGCGCGGTCACGCCCGTCGCCGTCGGCTCGCACTCACCCGCCTTGCCCAGGAATTGGTCGATCGACAGCGCCAGCCCGCCGACATCTTGCGCGCCGCGGATTCCGTACTTCGTCAGTCGAACCGGCCACAGCCGCGCAGCTGACGGTTCCCGTGGAAGGAACATGGCGGGACCGGCTCGACCCGTCGACCCCACGTTCGCCGGCCGTCGGACCCGTCGATGCCATCGGGATCTGCGGATCTGCCATTTCTGCGATGCGCTGCCAGGAATGAAGGTGGTTACGCCACAGGTTGCAAGCCGTCCTGGAGTTCTCCGGGCAATGGATATACCCCCCGGATTCGGCCGACCGTGTTCCCCGCCTTCCGGGTGGCAAACATCGTCAGGCTGTGTGGTCGGCGTTCGTGACGAACGTCAAGTTGTCCTTGACAAGGACGCCACGTCAAGCAAACCTTGACACATGAATCGCTACGCGTTGTGCCCCGTCCGACCGCCGGCCGTCCGTGCCGCGATCGCCCACGCTGCCGGTGGACCGACCGGTCGACCGGCTCGGCAGATCCCGGTCACCGTGTACGGCATCAACGAGCCCACCCCCGGGCCCCGCTGGCAGGCGCTGTTCCATGCCACCTGGCCCGGCTACCGGGCCTGGTACGTCAGCCACGGCGAGCAGGCTCGGCCCGATCTGCGCACCGCGACCGGGATGCTCGCCCGTCACATGCCGGAGCTGATGCCCACCTACGCGCGGCTGGTCGAGCTGGCCGGCGGCGACGAGCTCGCGGCCAGGATGCTGACCCTCTGGGAGACGCCGCCGTTCGCACCCGCGTGCTCGCAGGCGGTGGTCGGCACGCCCGAACCGGCGCTGTGCCGGAACTACGACTATGGCGTCGACCTGTGGGAGCGAACGATCTACACCAGCGCGTTCACCGGCGGCAGGGTGATCGGCTCGGGCGACTGCCTGTGGGGGTTGCTGGACGGAATGAACGATGCGGGTCTTGCGGTGTCGTTGGCGTTCGGCGGTCGTCCCGGGTCCGGGCGCGGTTTCGCGATCCCGATCGTCGTGCGCTATCTGCTGGAGGTCGCCGGCACGGCGGCTCAGGCGCGAGAAGTGTTGCGCGACTTGCCCATCTCGATGTCCTACAACCTGACTGTGGTAGATGCGGCGGGTACCGCCTGCACCGCGTTCGTGGCCCCCGATATGCCCGCGGAATTCTCTGCGGCACCGGTCGCGACAAATCATCGTGGCGAGCTGCCCGAGTACCCGCAGCGGGCGGCGCGGCTGCGCAGCGTGCCTCGGCGCGATCAACTGCGCGCCGTGCTGGCCACTGATCCGCGGCCGGCGGACCTCGCCGCGGCGTTCCTGGCCGATCCGCTCTACAACCGTGAATATTCGCGCTCGTTCGGCACCCTGTACACGGCGTTGTACCGCCCCGTGGACAAGGTGGCCGAATTCATCTGGCCCGGTCGGACGTGGCGTCGCGGGTTCGACGACCCGGACGAGACACGTCTGGTGGTCCTCGCCGGCGACTGACATTGCCGAGGGCGCGGCGTTGACGATCGGGCGACACCCGGTGAAGGTGGTGGGGTGACCGACGACAACTCCGGGCCCGGCGGGCTGCTTGGCGGCGCCGCAGCGCTCACCGAATCCTCCATCGAGGACCTCGAGGTGCTGGCTCGGACAACGGTGATCCGATTGGCCGAACGGCCCGACCCGGAGGCGTTCGCGGCGCTGCTTCGGCTGAGCGCGGTGGTGGGCGAATGCCTGGGCATCAGTGCCCGGTCGCTGGCCGTCAGCGGTTCGTGGGCCCAGGTCGGCGAGGCAGCCGGGACCACTCGGCAGGCCGCCTGGTCCCGCTGGAGTTCGTGAGCCGTCGTCGGCCGAGAGCGTCTGCGCTACAGCTTGATGCCGACGTATTTCGTCTCCAGGTACTCCTCGATCCCCTCTGAGCCACCCTCGCGTCCCAGACCGGAGGCCTTGACCCCGCCGAAAGGGGCCGCCGGGTTGGAGACGATGCCCTGGTTGATCCCGACCATCCCGGTCTCCAGCCGCTCGGCCACCGTCAGTGCCCTGGTCAGGTCCTGGGTGAAGGCGTAGGCGACGAGGCCGTATTCGGTGTCGTTGGCCATGGCGATGCCCTCGTCGTCGAAGGAGAACGTGCTGATCGGCGCGACCGGGCCGAAGATCTCCTCGCGGAACATCTTCGCGCTGGTCGGCACCCCGGTCAGCACGGTCGGCGGGTAGAAGTGGCCGGGGCCGTCCAGCGCCTGCCCGCCGATCAGTAGCTGTGCGCCGTGACCGATGGCGTCGGTGACCAGTTCGGTGACCTTCTCCACGGCGGCGTTGTCGACCAGCGGCCCGACCTGCACGCCGTCCTCGATGCCGCGGCCGATGATCATGGCGCCCATCCGCTCGGCCAGCCGCTGGGAGAACTCGGCAGCCAGCGACTCGTGCACGATGAACCGGTTCGCTGCCGTGCAGGCCTCGCCGATGTTGCGCATCTTGGCCAGCATCGCGCCGTCGACCGCCTTGTCCAGGTCGGCGTCGGCGAAGACCACGAACGGGGCGTTCCCGCCGAGTTCCATCGACATCTTCAGCACCTGTTTCGCGGACTGCTCGATCAGCCGCTGACCGACGCCGGTGGACCCGGTGAAGGTCAGCTTGCGTAACCGCGGGTCGGAGATGATCGGCGCTGAGACATCACCTGACCGCGACGTCGTCATCACGTTGACGACACCGTCCGGCAGCCCGGCCTCGATCAGCACCGCGGCCAGAGCCAGTGTGGTCAAAGGGGTTTGCGCGGCGGGCTTGATCACCACGGTGCAGCCGGCGGCCAACGACGGGCCGATCTTGCGGGTGCCCATGGCCAGCGGGAAGTTCCACGGGGTGATCGCGTACACCGGTCCGACGGGCTGCTTCATGGTCAGTAGCCGGGTCCCGCCGGTCGGTGCGACGGAGTAGCGGCCGGCGATCCGCACGGCCTCCTCGGAGAACCAGCGGAAGAACTCGGCGCCGTAGCTGACCTCGCCGCGAGCCTCGGCCAGTGGCTTGCCCATTTCCAGGGTCATCAGCAGCGCGATGTCCTCGGCCCGCTCGATCAGCAACTCGAAAGCCCGGCGCAGGATCTCGCCGCGTTCGCGCGGGTCGGTGGCGGCCCAGTCGGCAGCCGCGGTGACCGCGGCATCCAGCGCGGCGATCCCTTGCGCGGTCGACGCGTCCGCGACCTCGGCGATCACCTCGCCGGTGGACGGATCCTCGACCGGCACGGTCTTCTCGGTGGAGATCCACGTGCCGCCGATCAACAAACCCTTCGGGACCGCATTCAATACCCGCGTCACCTGCTCCGATGTCACACCCATGGGTTTCTCCTCGTTTCGCAAGGTTGCTGTTTGTCGTGTGCCGGGGTGGCTGGATCAGCCGGCCAGCGTGTCGAACGCCTGCTCGATGACGTCCAGCCCCTCGGACAGCAGGGCGTGGCCGATCACCAGCGGCGGCAGGAAACGCAGCACGTTTCCATAGGTACCCGCGGTCAGCACGACCACACCGGCGGTGTGGCAGGCCTTGGCGATCTGGCCGGTCAGCGCGGCGTCCGGTTCGGTGGTTCCTGGCTGGACCAGCTCCACCGCGATCATCGCGCCACGGCCGCGAATGTCGCCGATCGCCGCATGCCGGGACTGGATGGCCCGCAGCCGCTCGACCATGATCGTCTCGATATCCCTTGCGGCGCCTGCCAGGTCGAATTCCCGCATGGTTTTGATCGACCCCAGCGCGGCGGCACATGCGACGGGGTTGCCGCCGTATGTGCCGCCGAGCCCGCCGGTGTGCACGGTGTCCATCAACTCGGCCCGGCCGGTGACGCCGGCCAGCGGCAACCCACCGGCGATACCCTTGGCGGTGGTGACAAGGTCCGGGACGAGGTTCTCGTGCTCGCTGGCGAACCAGGCCCCGGTCCGGCAGAAGCCGGTCTGGATCTCGTCGGCGATCAGTAGCGCGCCGTTCTCGGCGCACCAGGAGGCAATGGCCGGCAGGAAGCCTGGTGCCGGGACGATGAAGCCGCCCTCACCTTGCACCGGCTCGATCAGTACGGCGGCGACGTTGCCCGCGCCGACCTGCGTGGTGATGATGTCGATCGCGCGCTTCGCTGCGGCCGGTCCGTCGGTGTGGCCGTCACGGAACGGGTAGGACATCGGCACCCGGTAGATCTCGGCGGCGAACGGGCCGAAGCCCTGCTTGTAGGGCATGTTCTTCGCGGTCAGCGCCATGGTGAGGTTGGTACGGCCGTGGTAGGCGTGGTCGAAGACGACGATCGCGGTCCGGCCGGTGGCGTGCCGGGCGACCTTCACCGCGTTCTCCACGGCTTCGGAGCCGGAGTTGAACAGCGCGGATTTCTTCGCGTGGGTACCGGGGGTGACGGCGGCCAACTCCTCGCAAACCTCCACGTACCCCTCGTACGGAGTGATCATGAAACAGGTGTGGGTGAACGCCGCGACCTGTTCCTGCACCGCCTGCACCACGCGGGGAGCGGCGTTGCCGACGCTCGTCACGGCGATGCCGGATCCGAGGTCGATGAGTGAGTTGCCGTCGACGTCGACCAACACGCCGCCGCCGGCGCGCTCGATGAACACCGGGAACATCGCGCTCACGCCGTTGGATACCGTTGCCTGCCTGCGGGCGAGCAGCGCTTTGGACCTCGGTCCTGGCAGTTCGGTGACGAGGCGGCGTTCCTGGACCAGGTCCTGTGTCGCGGCAACGGTCATGGTGGCGGCTCCCGTCTCAGTCACTGCGGTGCGGTGGGATCAAGCGGTGGGATCAAGCGATGGACCAGGCGGTGGGATCAAGCATCGTCCGACCAGCCGGATTGCGCTGTTTCGGGCATAGCCCGACAGCCCGGCGCACCCCGGGTGAGATGTCCACCCTGCCCGGTGAGCTGGTCGATCCGACGCCGTTTCTCACCGGTGGTGAATTGCTGCTGAGCACCGGCCTGGCCTTCGAGGTCGGCAGCAGTGAGCGGCGTCGGGCCTTCCTGGCCGTTTGGCAGGCAGGGGGCGCTCTCGGCCTCCGATCGGCACCTGGTGAACGCGGCGGTACTGCTGCTGACGATCCGGCTCGAGCAGTCGACGGGTCAAGAGCGTGGGCTGGCCGGGATGCGGGTCGCGATGGTCCGGCTGCTGCTCGCGGGCCAGTCCGAGCTGGTGCGGCCGATCGCCGCCGGGCAGTGGGATCCGGCGGCCACCGAACTGGGTGTCCACCGCCACCCGTTGCATCGGATGAACGCGGCCGAACACATCCTGGGCCCAGTGTGGGAGCCCGCGGTCAGGCCCGCACCATCACCGCGTAGGACCCGACACCGAGCAGCCGGGCGGCGTCGATCGGTCCCTGCTCGAGCATCAGCGCGGCGAGCCGTCCCATGGCGGGGTCGAAATCGACGTCCAGCACGGTGCCGAGCTGAACCCCTGAGGTCGTCAGTACCCGCTTGTGCCGCAGGGTGTGCGGCTTGCCGGCGAGCTCGGCCAGATACTGGTCCGGTTCCACTACTGCGGCGGCGCCGGGCACCGTCACCGCGTCTACGCCGAACGCGATGATGTTTCCCCAGGGCAGTGCGCTGCCCTGGGGAGTCCTGGACAGGGTCAGCGCGACGATGCCCGGCAGCCGCGGATCCACCACGTAGTCGCTGACCTTGCCCACCGTTGACGCGGTGTCCGTACTGACCACCTTGCGGCCCATCGCCTCGGAAAAAAGCATCAACGCTGTCCCCTCAGGTGGGCCCGGAAGTCATCGACCGCGGCGCCGAACCCGGCCAGGTCGTCGGTGACGAACTCGCGGGCCGCGGCCGGCACCATCAGATACTCACCCGACGCGGACAGGGTGTCGGGCAGCGGGATCAGCATCCGGTTCGTGCCCCGCCCCAACCCCTCGGCCGGGTCGATCTCATACCCGACGACGTCGGCCTGCCCGCCGCCGCCATCAGCGACCTCGATGACCACGTCGACGACGACGCCCAACGCGGCGCCGTCGTCGGTCAGCACCTGCGAGCCGAGGATGTCACCCGCCGCCGGCCCGGTGGACTGCATCGCGGCGAGCAGAGACTCGGTCGGGGTGAGCGCGTCCTCGTCCCGGATGATGACCGCGTCGGGACCCAGACCCACGACTCTCTCCCAGGGCAACGCGGTCTTCAGCGGACCGGAGAACAGGCCGCGGCCGTTAAGGGTGAATCCGCCGACCTCGCCGCCGTGGGCGCCGTACATGATGTCCTTGATCTGCGCGATGTCCTCACCGGCGAAGGTGACGACCGGCAGCTTGATGATCTCGCTGGAGCGCAGCAGAATGCTCACCGGGCTTCGTCACCCTTGTCGCGATCACTGATGATGACCCCACCGGTGCGGCGGCGGGCCTGGATCGCCAGGACCCCACTGATCAACGCCACGATGATGATCACCACGATGACCAACCACACCCACCACTGCACCGCGCACCTCCTCGGTTTCGGACGGGAATGGCACCGCCCCGGCCCAGGTCAGGACTACCCACAACAATAGTCGTGCGACTCGGGCAGGCACCGGTACTGGTACCGCAACGTGAACCAGATACTGGGCTCGACGACGAGGGATTCACGCTGTTGCTGAAGTCCTCCCACGCCTGGGCGTTGAGCATGGCCGAAGGACCGGATCCTGGTGCACAGGCAGGACATCACGATCCCTCTCGGCCGGCGTGTGGACATGCCCGCGGACGCCGCGGCGCTGGCCGCGAGTCGCGTCTGGTCGGTGGGCAGGATGTTCCACGCGAGCAAGCGGCTGACCGGCTTGCAGAGCACGTCCCGGCTGGTGATCTGGGTCCGGACAGTGCGGGTTTCGCCCGCCGCATCGGGCGATGTCGATGTCGATGTCGATGGCGCCAGCGGTCACCGGCCGGCGGTAGCCGCGGTGACCAGAGCGTCACCGGAGTAGTCGTGCGCGGATCCGGTCCGGACCCCGGTGCGGCTCGCCGGTCGCAGCCACGGCGGCGGGGTGCCGGTCCCGCAGATCGCTCTGAACGGTCATGAGCAAGGCGCCCTCGCATGGACGATGCATCGATGCTGCATGATGTATCGACATCTGTCAATTCACATGGGAGGATGTGTGTCGTGATCGCTACCGCGCAGTTGCCGGTCCTGGACCTCACCGATCTGCGGGCCTGCTGCGCGCCGCTGACCGGCGGGGTGATCGACAGCGCCGACGCCGAGCGCGTCGCAACCGCGCTGAAGGCGCTGGCCGAGCCGACGCGGATCCGGTTGATCTCGCTGATCGCCGCCCAGCCGGGAGGCGAGGCGTGCGTGTGTGATCTGACCGATCCGGTGGGGCTGTCCCAGCCGACCGTTTCCCACCACCTGAAAGTCCTGGCCGATGCCGGGATCCTGACAAGGGAGCAGCGCACCAAGTGGGCGTATTACCGACTGGTCCCTGGAGCGCTGGCCGCGATCGGGGCGTTGTTGTCGAACGACCCGACGTCCCGGTCCGACTGAAACGTCCTGCCACCTTCGAGCGGGAAACATCCCGCTCAAGGTCAGGTGTTTCGCCGGGAGCAGTTCGCTGACAAAGGTTCTCGACGGGGCCATGGATGTCGTCCGGACCCGGCGAACGACCTCGATGCCGTTCCCGACGGGTCTTCCAAACTCCCGGTCCTCGTCACAGGCGGGACATCGGCGTCCGCGGTCGGCGGGTCGTTTCCGATCCCCGTCGTGTTGGGAAACCATCACCGTGGCTTCGAGACCATCGGTGATGCGCTCACCCGCGACCTGCACGCCGACCGCGCCGTCATCCAGGGCGCGGGACGCGCGGTGCGGATGGTCGGTGCGGGTGCCGCGGCGGTCGTCGAGTCATGAGGTCGAGTGTCGGGTTCTTCCGGGGCGATTCAGGACGGGTACAGCATCACATCGAAGGTGTCGTCGGCGTCGTGAAAGCCACGCCGCCACCGCCGGTCGGGCCAGCAAAGGTCCAGCACCCCATCGGCGGGCCGGTACAGCGCCGTGTAGACCGTGCCGAAGGCCCGCCGGTAATGCCCGGAATGCAGCGGCGGTTGCAGGAACTGCTCGACGAGCTGCTCGGGGGTCGGGTCGCCGGCCACCACCTCCAGTAGGTGTGCCCGGCGCTGGACGCTCGCGTACCGCTGCGCGTGATCACCGTCATCGGGGAGTTCGCCGCGATGGTTGGTGGCGATCGGCGACGTGCTGAACTCGGGTGTCCGTCCCGGCCCGACGTAGGCAGTAAGCACGGTGCCGGCGGGATCCGCCATCGTCAGGTTGTAGGTCATCGCCACCGGTAGGCGCTGCAGGATGGCCTGCGCCTCCGCGACGGACGACGCGACCTCCAACAGGTACCGGACCACCAGCGAGACCGCGAAGCCCGGTCCGGAGCCGCGGCGGCCGCCGAAGCTCAGCGAAACCACCAGACCATCGGCGTTCATGCCGTCCAGCAGACCCCACAGACAGTCGTTGTTGCCGATGACCGACCGGCCGCGGAACGCGCTGGAGTACACGACTCGCTCCCACAGCTCGGGGGAGTAGTCGTAGTTCCGGCACAGCACCGTGGGCGGCCCGGCCAGCACTGCCTGCGAGCAACCGGGCAGGAAGCGCGGCGGATCCCACAGTGTGAGTAGGCGGGCCGCTACCTCGTCAGCGCCGATCTGCTGGGCCAGCTCGATCATCCGCTCGTACGTCGGCACCAGTTCCGGCATGTGGCTGGCGAGCATGCGCTCGGCCAACTCCAGGGACGGCCGGGGCCGGACGTCGCGCTGCAAGTACCACTGCCGGTAGCCCGACCAGGTGGCCGCGAACAACGCCTGCCACCGTGGCCCCGGGGTCGGTTCGTGGATGCCGTACACGGTCAGTGGAATCGGGTCGGTGGGCAGGTCGGGGTCCGCCGGCGCCATGCGTCGGGGAAATGCGTCCACCGAACGCCGGCGCGGGGCTGCGGTCATCGCTGTCCTCCCACACCAGCATCGCAGCGATCTGCCCATCGTGCCCGCAGCGGTAGACCGCTGTTGCGCGAGCTGCGCTCACTGCGCGTCCGCGCAGCCGCGGGACTATTGGCTGGTCGCGCCTGCTTCGACGCCGTACCGAAAATCTCGGCAATCGCGCGCCGAGTGCCGCGCCACCGCCCAGTTGCTGCTGTCCGGGGGGTGGGCCATGCTCGGCTGCATCGGTCTCCCCGGTGAGTCCGAACCACTCGACCGACGGAGGATTCATGGTGGATCAGGTGGCCGGACGGGTCGGCTCGGCCGGTGCGGGTCGGCCGTTGCGGGGCATTGCGGAGATCCGGCACTTCTTCCGCACCAACACGACACCGGTCTTCTTTGTCGGAGCGACTCCGTTCAACCTGCTGGGGCTGGATCGATGGGTGCGGGGATTCGACTACATCACCTACTACGACGCGTGGGACGGTGCGCACCCGCGCGTGTTCACTCCTAAGGACAAGCCGTACATCGAGTTCGAGAGCGGCGAGGAGATCAACAACTATCTGTTGTTGCACCCGGAGGTCAAGGCGTTCATGCAGCGCGCCGGGGGCCGACCCAAGGTTGCCATGGTCTTCTTCGACGAGGAAACCGAGAAGATCTGCACCGAACTCGGATTCGACCTGATCCTGCCGTCCGCCGCGTTGCGCGAGCACCTAGACTCCAAGATCGTCACCACCCGGCTCGGTGACGAGGCAGGTGCGCCCAGCGTGCCGAACATCCTGACATCTGTTGATTCCTGGGCTGAGTTGGTGGCACAGACCTCGGCAGCGGGCCTGGGCACGGACGTCGTGCTGCAGACCCCGTACGGAGACAGCGGCAAGACCACTTTCTTCCTGACCGATGAGGCGGACTGGGACAAATACGCCGAGGACATCGTCGGCCAGCAGCAGAAGATCATGAAGCGGATCAACCACCGGGCTATCGCGGTGGAGGCCGTGCTCACCCGGCACGGCACGGTGGTCGGCCCATTCATGACGGAGCTGACCGGTCACGCTGAGCTGACCCCGTACAAGGGTGGCTGGTGCGGCAACGAGATGTTCCCGGACGCGCTGTCCGGTGAGCGCCGAGTCAAGGCCAATCAGTTGGTGCGCCGGCTCGGTGATCGGTTGGCCGGCGAGGGATACCGCGGCTTCTTCGAGGTCGACGTGCTCGTCGACACCGACGCCGACGAGGTGTACCTGGGTGAGCTGAACCCGCGGATCAGCGGGGCCTCGGCGATCACCAACGTCACCGCGGGTGCCTACTCCGACATCCCGCTGTTCCTGTTCCACCTGCTCGAGTTCATGGACGTCGAATACGAGTTGGACGTCGACGAGATCAACCGTCGCTGGGAGGACCTCGCGTCGGTGGATCTGTGGAGCCAGATGATCATCAAGGAGACCGCGGGGGCAGTCGAGCAGCTGACCCGGACCGCGCGGACCGGCCAGTGGTATTTCGACGACGCCGGCGAACTGCATTTCCGGCGGGCGGCGCTGGACTGGCATCAGTTGCAGAACGAGAACGAGTGCTTCTTCCTCCGGATCTACGGTCCGGGTGACTACCGTTGGAAGGGCGCCGATCTCGGGGTCCTGGTGACGAAGGGTCGGTTGCAGACCGAAGAGCCGGAGGCGCCGGAGGCGAACTTGGGCGACCCGGGTTTCGGTGTTCCGATCGAGGTGGCTGCCCAGGAAGTCGAAGCCGAGCCACCGCACGGGGTGGACCTGGTGTCCGAGCACGAGTCCGATGCCGCGCCGCGCAACGAACCCGACGAGCCTGCTCCCGGTGGTCCGGCTGTCGAGAAATCGCGGCTGACGCCACGCGCGCTACGGTTGATCGACGCGATCCGCGGGCAGTTCGCCGGCATGCCGGTGGGCGAGGATTTCACGCCGCCGATCAACCCGGTGGGAGTCAAGTCCGGCGGGTGATCGCGGCGCTGGCTGAGTCGGGCGCCGCGGATGTCGGGCGCCGGGATGCGCTGATCGTTTGCACCGGTTGTTGGCCAGGCGGCGCCACCACCCGCTCGCCACCACCCGCGGCGACCCCGCTCACCCAAGGTGCAGCTGTAAGCCGATCATGTCGATGGCGGCGAACGTGTCGAGGAGCTTGCTGACGTCTTGCGGCAGCGGCCACGACGACAGCTTGACCACGACAAGCCTGCGAGCCGGCTCGACCCAGATCATCTGGCCGTGAATGCCCAGGCACAGCAACACCTCTCGGGTCGCCGAGGGCAGCCAGAACTGGTTGCGGTACATGCCGCCGGGCAGCCAGCCGTCGTTGCCCGACGCCGCGAAAACCTGCCGGGAATGGCTGGCACCGGCGTAGCTGTCGGCGATCCACCAGTCCGGAACCACCTGCTCTCCGGCGACCGCGCCACGCTCGAGCAGCATCTGACCGAACCGGCCCAGATCCCGCAGCGTAGCTGCGAGCCCCCCGTCGTGGAAGACCGCGCCGGCCGGGTCAACCGCGGCGTCCATGTCCTGCTCGGCGCCGATCCGGGACCACAGCAGCGACGACAGCAACTCCGGCATCCGAATGCCACTGGCCCGCTCGCACACCCAGCCCAGGATGTCGGTTTCGCACGAGCGGTATTCGAACGCCGCGCCGTGGTCGCGTTTGGCCCGCAGGGTGGTCAGGTACTCGTACGTCGAGAACGGGAGGCCGGCGCGCATCCGCGGCGCCCAGCCGATCACCTGTTCCAGCAACCGCACTTCAGCGGTCGGGTCGAGGTACTCCTCGGAAAACGCGACACCGGAACGCATGTCGAGCACGTCCCGGAGGGTGGCGCCCCGGTAACCGGTGGACGCCAGTTCCGGGATGTAGTAGTCCACCGCCGAATCCAGCGCCAGCGCGCCCTGCTCGGCGAGGATGCCGACGACACAGCCGACGAGCGACTTGCTCACCGACATCAGCATGTGGGTGCGGTCGGGCGGCATCCCGGTCGGGTACTGCTCGGCGACGATCCTGCCGTCGTGGATCACCAGGAACCCGTCGGTGTAGGTGTCGGCGATCACCGCGGCGACCGTCCCGGCGCTGCCGTCGAGCCGCCACACGACCTGGTGTTCGTGGAACCCCGAACCCTGCGGCAACGGCCGCGCGGCCGAGACGCCACGGCTGACCCGCGCGGTCGGCACCACCTCCCGCAAATGCTGGAACGACCAGCGGTTGACCGGCGCGTTCTGCCAGTTCGCGAGCGACCAGCGGTGTTCGACGGCCGGCGGGAAGCCGATCATGGTCATGGCGGGGCTGCTCCAGCAAGGGTGCGGGCCGGGCGGGACCCCGGGCTGATTCGGGTTGCGACGTTACCCGGCGCAGCCGCGACGAGGGACATCCGACTACCAGACCTGAGCGGCGCCACTTCGCGTCGCGAAGCGGCGCTACTCGCGATCCGAGCTCCGTCCGCGATCGGCACCGCCAGATCAAGAGTTCTGGCCTTTTCGGGTCGTGCAGCAGCCTCAGAAGGCGAGAGTTTGTGATCATTGCAGGGGTACGGGCCCGCTCTGCGGGGCGTGGGGCGCGGCGCCGGGTCGCATTCCGCGCTTCAGCCCATCTCGCCCCGACCACCCCCAGCCGGCTGCCCCCACGTCCGCCGCCGTCGTAAAGTTCGCGTCATGACCGACACCGTCGACATGTCCGACGCATCAAACACAGCCGCGCTCGTCACGCATCGCAAGCCGCACAGCTACATCGTCACCGACGGCATAGAACGGGCGGCGGCGCGCGGGATGCTCCGCGCGGTCGGTATGGGCGACGACGACTGGCGCAAGCCGCAGATCGGCGTGGCCAGCTCGTGGAACGAGATCACCCCTTGCAATCTGTCGCTGGCCAGACTCGCGAAGGCTGCCAAGCAGGGTGTGTTCGAGGCGGACGGGTACCCGCTGGAGTTCGGCACGATCTCGGTGTCCGACGGCATCTCGATGGGCCACGGCGGGATGCACTACTCGCTGGTCAGCCGCGAGGTCATCGCCGACTCTGTGGAGACCGTGTTCCGGGCCGAGCAACTCGACGGCGGCGTGCTGCTGGCCGGCTGCGACAAGTCCGAGCCCGGCATGCTGATGGCCGCCGCACGGCTGGACATCGCAGCGGTGTTCCTGTACGCCGGGTCGACTTTGCCGGGTCAGCTGGACGGTGAGACGGTCACCATCATCGACGCATTCGAGGCGGTCGGCGCCTGCCTGGCCGGGAAGATCACCCGGCAGCGGCTGGACGACGTCGAGAAGGCGATCTGCCCCGGCGAGGGGGCGTGCGGCGGCATGTACACCGCCAACACGATGGCCAGCGCCGCCGAGGCCCTGGGCATGTCGCTGCCCGGCAGCGCCGCCCCGCCTGCGCCGGACGCCCGCCGGGACAGCTTCGCGGTGCGCTCGGGCGAGGCCGTCGTCAAGCTCGTCGACGCCGGCATCACCGCCAGGGACATCCTGACCAAGAAGGCCTTCGAGAACGCGATCACCGTCGTCATGGCGCTGGGCGGATCCACCAACGCGGTGCTCCACCTGCTGGCCATCGCCCACGAAGCCGGCGTCGAACTTACCCTGGACGACTTCAACCGGATCGGCGACAAGACCCCGCACCTGGCGGACGTCAAACCGTTCGGCAAGTACGTGATGACCGACATCGACCGCATCGGCGGCGTCCCGGTGGTGATGAAGGCGTTGCTGGACGCCGGCCTGCTGCACGGGGACGCGCTCACCGTCACGGGCAGGACAATGGCCGAGAACCTCGCCGAGCTGAACCCGCCGGCGCTGGACGGCGAGGTGTTGCACGCGCTGACCAATCCCATCCACCGCACCGGCGGGATCGCCGTGCTGCAGGGTACGCTCGCCCCGGAGGGAGCGGTGGTGAAGAGCGCCGGATTCGACGCCGAGGTCTTTCAGGGGCCGGCCCGGGTCTTCGACGGCGAGCAGAGCGCGATGGACGCCATCGCCGACGGCTCGCTGCGGCCGAAGGACGTCATCGTCATCCGCTGGGAGGGCCCGAAGGGTGGACCGGGGATGCGCGAGATGCTGGCGGTGACCGGTGCGATCAAGGGCGCGGGCCTGGGCAAGGACGTGCTGCTGCTGACCGACGGCCGGTTCTCCGGCGGCACCACCGGGCTGTGCATCGGGCACGTCGCCCCGGAGGCCGCCAACGGCGGGCCCATCGCGCTGGTCCAGGATGGCGACCTGATCAGGCTTGACCTGCCGGCCAGGACCCTTGACCTGTTGGTCGAAGACGCCGTTCTGGACGAGCGCCGGAAGGCTTGGAAGCCGCGCGAGCAGAACCTCAACTTCGGCGTCGCCGGCAAGTACGCGATGCTGGTCGGGTCTGCGGCCAAGGGAGCGGTCTGCTTCTGAGATCATTCCTCAGCTCAGCCGAGGTTGACCGACGCCCGCCGGTGAAACTGTGCGCGGGCGTCGATGCGGGCCTGCTTTCCGACGCGCACGAGGACGTAGCGCACACTCCCTGGCCGGGCCCGTCCCCGCCCTGTCTGTCACACTGAGTGGGTCGACCAGCGCAAACAGTCACCGAACGAGCGGTGGCCCTCGATGCCGGAAGACAGAATCGACTGTGATCAATTGATTCATCAATTGACGCGGGGGAGAAAAATCGTGGCCTCGGCCACGGAGGCAGGCCACATCACAATGATCGCCACATCACAATGATCACCGTCATGGTCACCGGAGCCGGCGGTCCTGCCGGCGTGTCCGTCATCCGTTCCTTGCTCGCACGCGGCGATGTCCGGATCATCGCCTCCGACATGGATCCGTGGGCCAGCGGGCTGTACCTGGTGCCCGCCGGTCAGCAGTGCCTGGTGCCGCCCGGACTGGCGCCCGGATTCGTCGACGCCGTCCTGAAGCTCTGTGATCAATTCCGGGTGGACGTGCTGTTCCCGACGGTGGACGTCGAACTGCCGTTGCTCGCGGCCAGAGCGGCCGAGTTCGTCGCGGCCGGCACCGCGCTGGCCTCACCCAGCCTGTTCACGCTGGAGACCTGCCTGGACAAATACGCCCTGGCGCAGCATTGCGCCGGGTCGTCGCCGGTGCCGCGGACCGAATTGCTGGACGCGGCCGCTGCTCGGGGGCGGCAGTACCCGGTCATCGTCAAGCCGCGGCGTGGAGCGGGATCCCGCGGCGTCCGGGTGATCGAATCCGAAGCCGAGTTGCTGGCCGTTGGCACCGATCCGGATCTGATCGTCCAGGACTTCCTCCCCGGTCAGGAGTACTCGGTCGACGTGCTCGCCGACCTGGACGGCCATGTGATCGCCGCAGTCCCGAGGCTGCGGGTGCGGGTGGATTCCGGCGTGTCGGTGGCCGGTGTGACCGTGCACGACGACGAACTCGAGTCGGTCGCCTCGGCCGTCGCGTCGGCCGTCCGGCTGACCACCGTTGCCAACGTCCAGCTGCGACGGGACGCCGAGGGGCATCCGGCACTCCTGGAGGTGAACCCCCGATTCCCGGGAGCGATGCCGTTGACGATGGCCGCCGGGGTGGACATGCCGTCGTTGCTGCTCGACCTCATTCTCGGGCGGGAGGTCCCCGATCATGTCGATTTCTCCGAGCTCGGTGTGGTCCGTTATCTCGATCATGTGATCGTCCCGCTCGACCAACTCCTCGAAGGCGCCGAGGTGGATTACCTGCCGACAGTTGCCACGGCTCAGCGAGCGCACCGGGGCAATTCGATCCTGCTCGAGCAACCATGACATTCGACCGTCGCCTGGACTTGCTCGCCGATCATCACGTGCACTCCACGTTCTCCGACGACGCACAGAGTACCCTGGCCGAGAATGTCAGTGCCGCAAGGGCTCTGGGGTTACGCGAGCTGAGGTTGGTCGACCACGTCCGGACGTCGACGACGTGGGTCCCCGAATTCCTCGGGGCAGTCGCGGCCCTGGATCGGCTTGCTGATGCCGGCCCGGTGGCGGTGCTGTCCGGGGTCGAGGCCAAGATCCTGGACGCGCGCGGCACGCTTGACCTCCCGCCGGAGATCGCGACCGGGATGCTGCGGGTGGGCCGGATCCTGATCGCCGACCACCAGTACCCGGGAATCGACGGCCCCCTCTCGCCAGGGACCGTGCTGGAGCGACGGGCCGCGGGCTGGCCGGCGTCGGACGTGCTGGACGGGCTGGTGCACGCGACAATCCTGGCGATGAAGAGCGTGGACAATGCGCAGCTGGCACATCTGTTCTCGCTGCTGCCCAAGATCGGACTGACCGAGGACGACCTCGATGACGATCACCTGACGACGCTCGCCTCGGCCGCCGCCGCGACCGGCACCGCGGTGGAGGTGAACGAAAAGTGGGGATGCCCCGGACCCCGATCCTTACGTGTCATGCGGGAGGCGGGAGTCCGGCTGGTGGCCTCGACGGACAGCCACCAGTGCGGCGACGTCGGCCGCTACCGCAGGGTGGTGGCGCTGGCCGATGAGGCCGGGCTCGGCACGATTCCCGGCGACAAGGAGAGCACCCCTGCCCCCTGGTCCGACCCGATCTCCGGTGACCGCCTGGACAACAGAGCTGGGCAGGTCGCGGATCCCGCCTCGCGATGAGTGCCGTCGCCGACGCCCTGGTCGTCGTTCTCGTGGCCATGGTGGTCCTCGGCGTGGTCCCGGTGATGGCGGGGCTGTACCAATACCTGCTCGTGCCGATCCATGCCGTGCGCAATCACTACGGCAAGGCCGCGCCGTACCTGCCGCGGGTGGCGGTGCTGGTGCCGGCCTGGAACGAGGGCGCGGTGGTCGGCCTGTCGATCGACCGGCTGATCGGGTTGGAGTACCCGCCGGAGTCGTTGCGGGTGTATGTCGTCGATGACGCGAGCACCGACGACACCCCCGAGGTGATCCTGCAGCGCGCCGCACAGTACCCCGGCCAGGTCTTCCACCTGCGCCGGGACAAGGGCGGGGAGGGCAAGGCGCACACCCTCAATCACGGCATTTCCATCCTGCTGGACGAGGACTGGATGCAGGCGCTGCTGATCATGGACGCGGACGTGATCTACCAGCCGGATTCGTTGCGCCGGATGACCCGGCATCTGGCCGATCCCCAAGTCGGGTCGGTGACCGCGTACATCCGGGAGGGCAGCACGCACCCGAAGTTCATGACCCGGTTCATCGGATACGAGTACGTCGCGGCCCAGGCCTGCGCCCGACGCGCACAGAACGTGCTGGGCGCGCTGGCCTGCCTCGCCGGCGGCGCGCAGCTGCATTCCCGGCAGAACCTGGTGGCCATGGGCGGCCGGATCGACACCACCACCCTGGCCGAGGACACCGTCACCACCATCACCACCCAGCTGCAGGGCCGGCGGGTGGTCTTCGAGCCCTACGCGGTGGTGCTCGCCGAGGAACCGGAATCGGTCGGCGCGCTCTGGAAACAGCGGCTGCGGTGGGGCAGGGGCAACGTCCAGGTGACCAAGCGGTTCTCGCACCTGTGGTTCCACCCGTGGAAGCACCGCCAGCTCGGCGGGGTGTCCTTCGGCTTGATCTGGTTCTCCGTCCTGCTGCTCCCGGTGACCATGATCCTTTCCTCGGCCGCGCTGGTCGGCCTGTACTTCCTCGACAGTGAGATGGCCGCAAGGGTTTTCCAGTACACCTGGTTCATGGCCGGCGCGACCTATCTGTTCCTGACGGCGATGACCATCCAGGTCGACCTGCCGACCGGCCGCCGGAGCTGGCGGGAGGCGGTGTTGTTCCCCGGCGTCATCTCGTTGCTGGTGATGATGACGGCCTTCGAACCCGGTCTGCTCAACGAGAAGCTCCCCGCGGTTTTCGGGTTGCGCCTGACGGCGTTGGGCGACGCCGTCTGGACCCTCGCGGTGTATTCGTGGATCTCGCTCTGCATGGTCGCCGCGTGGGGGGTGAAAAGGGTGGAATCCACCCGTTTCGGCGCGGTGCTGACGCCACTGCTGCTCTACGTGGTCGGCTACGGACCGCTGCTCTGCGCCATCACCTTCGACGCCTACATCAAGGAGTTCCGCGGCGCGGCGCAGGTCTGGGACAAGACCGAGAAGGTCGGCAGGGTGATGGCGTGAGTGATCGTGCCGGTGCCGGTGCCGGTGCCGGTGGCGGTGCTGATGCCCAGGCCGTGGACCGGGGTGAGAACGCCGATCCGAACGACCCGGATGCACCGACGCCGGAGCGACTGCGCGCGGAGATCCGGGACGATCGCCGCGCCGAGCGCTACCTGATACGGGCGGGGCTGATCGCTGCGCTGGTCGTGGCGATCGCGTTGTGGTACCGGGCCCGCTACGGGTGACGGTGCGGTAACCCGGCGCGCGTCGTCAGGACCGTGTGATGCCGTCCCGGCCGTCCAACGCAGGCCGGGACTCTCCCGACCGGGCTCAGTCGGTGATGGACGTGCCCACCGGCCGGTCGACCTGTGAGGGCGAACGTCCGGGAGAACGCGGCGGCGGGATCGTCGGCGCGTCCGCAGCGCCTTGCCGACGACGATCCGGCCCGGCGACTGCCGGTCGACCGGCCACCGTGACCGACCGACCGCTCACCCGTTGGTTGCGGCGTGTTCGACGGGCGTTGTTTCCCGACGAGATCCCGGCCGCTGCCGCCCCCGGCACGGCACTATTGGCTGCCTGAGCGGCGATGGGATGGGCCCGGCCGTACTGCTCCGAGAGGTGATCCAGCATGCCTTCGAGGAACTTCTCCATCTGGATGCGGGTCGCGTCCCGCAATGTCCGCAGGTAAGCGGTCTGCCCGTCGAGTTCTTCCTGCGCGATCTCCGCCGACAGGGTGAGCTCTGCGACTCGCTCTTCGTTCTCCCGCTCGAGGGCGGCAACCCGGCGCAACGCATCTTCGTAGACCGCGCGTGACTTGCTCTCGGTTTCCTGTTCCAGCACGGTCGCGTTGCGCCGCGTGGTGTCGTACAGCTCCTGCGCCTCGGCCATCACCCGGGCGCTGTAGTCGTCGGCGTACGTGATGGTGTTGTCTGCGGTGACCTGCGCAGTCGTCAGGACCGTGACCGCCTGCTCGACCTCGCTGGATTGGCTGTCCCGGTCGACGCGCTCACGCAGCTGCTGGATCTCCGCGCGGGCGTCGGCCAGTGCCTGTTCCGTGTCGGTCAACTGGGCATTCAGCCGGTCGACGGCGGCGGCTGAACGGGACAGGAATTCGTCGACCTCGGCGGCCTCGTACCCGCTCTTGCCGAAGCCCTTGGAGGTCGCGAACGTCGCCGTGGTCAGCTCCGCGCCGGTGATTCCGCCCGGAACCCCAGAAGTCACGTCGGTCATCGCCATCTCCCTGTCGTCTGACAACACTCGGAACCATCTCGCCGACCGCAGCACAGACCATTGGCCACTGCTGTGTCCGGCCAGCTGCCGAACACGCCGATCATCAAGCCTCGCCGAACTCCTCGAACTTGATCTGCTCCTCCAAGACGCCGTCGGCCAGCAGCCGCTTGACGCTCGCTTCCACCATCGCGGGCGATCCGCAGACGAAGACGTCGTGGTCCGACCAATCGCCCTGGTCGGCGGCCACCTCGCCGATCAACCCCTGTGGCCCGTTCCAACGAGTGTCATCGGAGATGGCCGTGACCACCGACAGCCAGCCGTACCGGTTGTCGAGTGCGGCCAGAGCGTCGCGGTCATAGGCTTCCCGCACGCTGCGCGCCCCGAAGAACAGGTGTGTGCGCCGCCTCCCGGTGCCGGCGAGTTCGGCGATCATCGCCTTCATCGGTGCCAGACCGGTGCTCCCGGCCACCATGAGCAGGGGCCGATCCGACGCCGGTTGGAGTGTCATCCGCCCGAAAGGCGGTCCGAGGCGGAGCCTGTCGCCACGCTGGCAGACGCGCACCAGCGCGGTGGACACCGGCCCACCGGGGATCAGCCGAGCGTGCAACTCGATGTCCACGCCGCCGGGGGCATTCGCCGGCGTGAAGAATCGCCACTCTCTCGGGCGCGCGAGTGATGGCTCGACGGCCAATGATTGACCGGCCAAGTACGGCACCGGCGTCTGAGTGCGCACGGTGAGCACCGCGATGTCGAACGTGCGGTGGTCCACGTCGAGGATCTCCGCGTCCCAGAAGGCGGGCTCGGATGCGGCCACTTTCTCGGCGGCACCCGACATCGCACCGGCGACGATCCGGTAGGCCGCGGCCCAGTCGGCGCCCAGTTTGTCCGTCCAGCCTGCTCCGCTGAAATGACGAAGGGTCGCCAGCAGCGCCTCGCCGACCGCTGGGTAATGCGCTGTCAGCGTCCCGAATTTCCGGTGATCTCGGCCCAGATCCTCCAGGTAGGGCACGAGTTGCCCGGCGTTGTCGACGTCGGTGACGATGCGAACGAGCGCGCCGACCAGCCGGTCGCGTTGCTTGGTCATCCCCGGCGGGAACATGTCCCGGGTTTCTGGATAACGCAGGAACAAGTAGCTGTAGAAATACAGCGCGACCTCGTCGCCGCCGTGCGCGGCGACGGCAGCGAAGTTCTCCTTCAGCGCGGCAGTATCGATGTCCGTCATGGCGCCCGTCCTCGGGCCGTCACGATGGAGAGCCGCAACGGAGCCAGCGCGCCGAGCACGGTGCGGATGGTGCTGTCGTCGCCCCCGTTTCGACCAGGGTGGCGTTCAGGTGGCTCACCACCCGGTCGAATGCCTCGTTGGTGATCTCCAGGCTGTGGTGCGCCCGCGCCATGTCCCGGCCGGTGTACTTCTGCGGGCCACCTGTAGCGGCCGACAGTATGTCGACCTGATGACGCTTGAGGGTGACCATGTCGACGACGGCGAAATAGGGCGCGAGCGACGGATCGGCGTGGATGCGATCGTAGAAGTCGTCGACCGCCGACCGGAGCCCGGTCTCCGCGCCGACACAGCTGTAGGCAGAGGCCGTCGAATCAGACACAAACCGGCTCCCCCCAGACGTGGTAGTTGCTCTAGGGAAGCGTAGCGCCACGGTCCGTCAGGAACCAAAGGCAG
Source organism: Nakamurella sp. (assembly GCA_017882715.1). Lineage (GTDB taxonomy): Bacteria > Actinomycetota > Actinomycetes > Mycobacteriales > Nakamurellaceae > Nakamurella. The sequence goes on from JADGOY010000013.1 coordinate 36,309, forward strand.
GTATCCCGTTCGGCGTGATCGAAGCCGACAATGTGGGTCGATTTGGCAGCGGGCGTGACTCGGCGTGATCGTAAATGGGTTTCGGGACGCTTTGGTGGCCCTGCTGCCCGCGGTGACTGTCGATGCGTCGACTGGTGTTCGACTGTGCTTGGTCACGGCCGTCGTCGGTGACGCCGGTCGTCGGTGACGCCGGGCGGGGGAAGAGGCCGGTGCGCTGTTGGCGATGCGGGGGCGGGGGTGATCCTGGGTTGCGCCGAGATCGAGCTGTTGATCGGCGAGCAAGCCCGAGGCACAGGCGGGGGAAGGCGCCGTTCGTCGTGCCGTGACCGGCGTCGTTCTGAAATGCTGCGCCCAGGGGATTGCGCCCACGCCGCGACCAGACAAGGGTGACGTACGTCACAAGTGATCGAAGGCGCGGCCGGTGCATCCCGCCGACGCCTCCAACTGCTCACGCTCGTCCCCGAGGAGGCAGCATGTTTATCCAGGTCATCCAGGGCAAGGTCGCCGATGCCGCGGGCCTGCAGGCGGTGATGGACCGATGGGTGGACGAATTGCAGCCCGGGGCGGAGGGCTGGCTGGGTTCCACCGGCGGGTTCACCGATGATGGAATGTTCGTCTCCACTGTGCGTTTCGCATCGCAGGATGCCGCCCGCCGCAACAGCCAGCGGCCGGAGCAGGGCGCGTGGTGGGCCGAGGCCGAGAAGTGTTTCGACGGACCGGTCACATTCTTCGACTGTCCGCAGGTGGACATCTGGATGCAGGGCGGCTCCGATCGCGCGGGGTTTGTGCAGGTCATGGAGGGCCACACCTCGGACGCCGACCGCATGCGGGAACTGATGCAGCGGTACACGGACGAAATGCACCGGATGCGGCCGGACATCATCGGTGCCACGGTTGCCCTGCACGGCGACGGTGCCTTCGTGCAGACGGTGTACTTCACCTCCGAAGAGGAGGCCAGGGCCCACGAGAATGTGCCGCCGCCGCCGGAGATGGTGCAGGCGATGGAGCAGGAACAGAGCCTGATGGACGACGTCACGTATCTGGATCTGCACCAGCCGTGGTTGGTCTCGCCCCGCGGTTGACCTCGTCGTGCCGCCCGTCGACAAGAGACCGGGCTGCCGGATTATTCGGTGAACGCGGCCGGGTGCCGCAGTCCCATCCCTTGTGGCTGGACCTTGACGAGGTCTGGCAGGCGATCGACGCGCGGCGGCTCAGCTTGACCGATGCACTGGAGCAGTTGTCCGACAATGAATGGCGACAACCGTCACTGTGTCGCGGGTGGACGGTGCGGGATTGCACACGTCACGGCGGGATTGCACACCTCACGATGCCGCGGTGGGCGCCGGGACGCCGGTAGTCGCTGTGATCCGGGGTCGTCCTGGTGCCAGTCGCCAACACCCAGTGATCGCGGACCGGTCCAACGCAGGCTGTCGCCCTGGGCAACCTCCAGTTGACGCATCCACCGGTTGGCTATGTCGTTGCCGCCAGCTCCTTTTCCAATGGGGTTCGGAATTTGGGGATTACCCGCACGCCAGCCAGCCATTCGGCGAGCCGCGCCGCCTCGGATGCGACCGCGGAGGTCGGCGCCGACCCGATGTCCTCGAGAAGACGCCAGGCCACCTGGCCGTCGGGGCGCTGTGCCCAACCACCGACGATCCGGCCGTCGCACCAGACGGTGGGACCGATGTTGCCGGTTCCGTCGAACAGAGCACGGCGGTATTCCGGGCTGATGTACCAGTCTCGGCCGGACCAGCCCATGGGCGTCGGGTCCAGGGCGGGAAGTAGGGCGACCCACGGTTCCGGTGCGTGGACGGGTTCGGTGTCGTTGCCGAGCAGCAGACCGATCTCGCCGTCAAGATCGACTTCAACGGTGTCGTTCGAGGCGACCGCCCGGCGGGTGTCCCGGAGGTTCCATCCGGTCCACCAGGCGATGTCGGCCATGGTCCCCGGTCCGAAGCAGGCGAGCCAGCGTCGGACAAGTTCTGCCCTCGCGGCGTCGGCGGACAGCTTCGGAGGTCCGTCCGGGAGCCATGTCTCGATGGGTGACCATTTGTATTGGCTGCCGATCCATCCTCCACCGGGTCGGCCGCGGACGATCTTTCCCTCGGCCGATAGCAGGTTCAGGACTCGGGTAGTGATGTTGGCCGGCCCGCCGTAGGCCTTGCCTTCCGCGTAGGTGATTTGCGTGCGCAGACGAGGCTCAGCACGGGAGAGTTCCGCTCCGGTCGCCTCGGCGAGCTCACGCAACAGGCGAAGGACCGATTCGTCGAGTTCGGTCAGCCACACAGCGGGATCGGGGGTGGCGGCAGCGAGATCCTTGACCAGGGCGCGGCGCAGACGCGCAGCCACGGCGTCGCTCGACGAGTGTTGGACCACGGACGCGGATGTCGTCGGTACGACGAACATCGTGCGCCTCATGCCGAGCATCCGGATCAGCGTCCGGTCTTTGTACAACGCGTCCGAGAGGTCGTTCGGGTGCATCGGTTCCGCGCGGGCCGCAGCCGAGAGGTAGACCGAAGCTGGGTCGGTCGCGTGCAGGGCGACAAGATCGTCGGCTAGTTCGGCCGGGGTGATCCCGTGAGCCTTGGCGGCGAGATGGTGACGGAGGCCAATCCGGGCGCGCCTTTCTCCAAGGCTGATAGTGCGCGAAACTCCCTTCGGTGACGCGCCTTTCGTCGGTGCCATCGGTTGTCCTCTCGGTGCCTGGCTACTGTGAGCATTGCATTTCGGTGCGTGTCGTGCCGATGGATGTGATGCCGCTGCAGGCCGTCTGACGTCGTTTGCCGTCTGACGTCGTTTGCCGTCTGACGTCGTTTGCCGCTTGCCATTGTTGCCCTTGGCTTTCCGGGCGCCAGTCGGATCCTTTGCGCAGTCGGTCAACGCGCCCAGGTGCCGATACCTGGTGGCAGCCGCTCTGCTCTTGGGTCTGGACGCCCCCAGGATCGTAGCCAGCGACTGCGAAGTCGGCCTCCTGCTCAGTCACCAGCGCCACCTTCCGGGCAGGCCGCTGAATCCTCCGACCATCGGCTATGGCGGGCGGTGCGGCAATCGAGCGGCGGGCTCCCATCAGAAGGGCGGTTCGTCGTCACCGGTCGCGGTCGCTGCCGTTGCTGTCTGCGAGAGGGATTGGCCGGGTTGATCTTTCGGGTGGCCGGTGGTGTTGGCGGTGCGGCTGCCCGGTGTGGGCGGGTGGGGGCGGTCGATGGGCCATTCTGGGGGGCGGGTGGTGTATTTGCATCCGGTGGGGCTGGTCCATGTAATGCTGGCGTCGGGGTGTTGGTGGGCGTCCCAAAGGCCGGTGGACTTCAGGTCGTGGTGGAATTTGCACAGGCAGGCCAGGTTGCAGGGGCAGGTGGTTCCGCCGTCGAGGCGTCCGGGGCAGAATTCTTCGGAGTGGTCGATTTGGCAGCGTCGGGCTGGTTGTCGGCAGCCGGGGAATCGGCAGGTCCGGTCGCGTTGGGTGACGTGGTCGCGTTGTGATAGGCGGGGCCGATAGGTGGTGCGGCCCAGGTCCAGGGCGTTCCCGCAGGTGGGGTCGACGGCGATGGCGGTGATGCTGGCGGCGCTCAGTGCCAGGGCGCGGCAGATGTCGGCGGGGATGGGGCCGTGTCCGTCGAGTTCGCCGGGCAGGTCGTCCAGCCCGGCCAGGGTGCTCGCCGCGATCGTCACGTTCAGGTGGGTGTGACGGCCTTGTTGGGTGGGGAAGACGAACGGCCGGAAGCTGTCGGGTGCGGCGCCGTGTCGTTCGCCGGCGGAGGGACCGTGATCCGGTGTGCCGACGCGTTCGCCGGCCGGACGACGCCGGGTGGAAGGCTTTTCGGGCTTGTCGGTCGATAGCCGGCCGGGGTGCTCGGGGTGCTCGGGGTGCTCGGGTTGGTCGGGTTGGTCGGTGGCCGGCTTCGCGGGCTGGTCGGGTTGGTCGGTGACTGGCTTCGCGCGCTGATCAACGCTCTCATCGCAGGCGTTGCGGACGGCGCTGTGGACGTCGGCGCTGTGCACGTCGGGGCTCTGGACGTCGGGGCTCTGGACGTCGGCCGCCGCGGTGTCGGGTGCGCTGGTCTGTGGTGCCGCTCCGACGGGGCAGGCCGGGTCGCCGTTGCGGTCCGTGTGGGGGTCGGTGTCGGGCGCGGTTGTGGTGGTCGGGTCGGCGGCTGGGTGGTCCATGGTGGGGTCGCGTAGCAGGGTGTCGGGGTCGAAACGGGCTGCGATGGTGGTGGGGTCGGTGATCCACGAGCAGGTCAGCGGGCCGTGGTCGATCACCGCGCGGTGACCGATAGTGGCCCGTAGGTCGATTGCTCCTTGGGTGGCCAGCTGGTCGAAGATGTCGCTGAACACGTCGGCGCGGAGCGCCCCGATCCGGCGGTCCTCGTCGGATCTGCGGTGCAGCGTGGTCGCGACCCGGTCCAGCACGCTGAACGCCACACCGGCATGCTCGGCCGGTAGCTCGGCCAGGAACGCGGACATGCCATCGCGTTCGGGGCGCACCGACACGCCCCGTTCCGCGCGGGCCTTGGCCTGCCGTTTCTTCGCCGCCGCCGGATCCACGCAGATCACCGCACGGTCCACGATGCCCCGCAGCTGACCCGGTGTCCGGGACACCGCCTTGTCCAGCACCGCGGTTTCCACCCGGCGCCGCAGATCCGCCGGCAGGTTCTCGGTCCGGTCCAGGATCGTCAACGCGCGGCCTCGATCGATCCGCCCACCGGCCAGCGCCTGCAACGTGCCCGGCAGATCCGTGGTGAAGTCCAACGCCTGCCGCACCCGACGCTGCGCGGTCAACGGGGAGAAATGCAACGCCGCGGACACCTCGGCCACCGCGACCTTGAACACCGCCTGATCCACGATCCGGTCCAGTTCGGCGTCACCGTGCACCGCCGGACCCGACCACGCCAGATCACCACCACCGGCAATCTCGCTACCACCGCTACCGCCAGGGCCGGCGCCGGCGTCGCTGCCTGTGCCGGACACGGTCGGTGGACGGTGCAGCGGTTGACCCGGCGCGCTCGCGTAGGCCAACAGCCCGCTCCGGGACGCGGCCACCCCCGGCACCGTGAACGCCGCCAGCCACCGGTGCTGCATGGCCTGCGTCCAGGACGCCAACTTCTCCGTCGCCGCGATCACCCCGATCATCGACGCCGGCGCCAACCGCGCCGGATCCAGCATCGCCAGCAACACCGCGGCCCGCGGACCGGGCTCGGCCGCCGCCAGGGCCGCGGCGGCCGCGTCCGGGCCATCCAACAACGCGCGCTCGGCGAACTCCTGCACCGTCACCGGCGGTGCCCACCCACTGTCAGGGGGCTCGGGCATGCTCGCCAGATGCCGGGCCAGATCACTGTTGCACTCCGCCCACACCCGCGCCGGGTCGTCCGCGACAGCGGGGTCCGGCGGCCACCCATCCACGTCGTCGTCCGGCCAGGCATCGACGGGCCGGGATTCGGCCTCGCCGGTCAGCGCCCCCAGCACCTGCACCGGTCACCACCCCCTGTCTGAAAACATCTGAACCGATAATACATCTGTACTGGATAGCTGCTTGAGTCAAGTCAGGAAGTCGTCCGACTCGACTCCGTCACGGCGCCAGGACTTCTCGCCTCTTCCTCCCGATTGAGGAGCGAGGGAGTCAACGCCAGGGCTGTTCCCGTTGCTCCAATGGCCTCGATCGCCGTACGAGTGCTAGCGTTGCAGCCCAGCGTGTTTCGTGGTTCCGACCCTCCGCGGCGAGCTATTGCCACCTCCGCGCCCGAGTTTCAAGATCAACTGACTTGATTCAAGCAGGGATCCAGTACGTATGTACTGGATAGTTGCTTAAGTCAAGTCAGAATGGAACATCAACTGACTCAGCGGGTTTGCGCAGGTCGGCGAGGGGGTGGGGGTCGGTGTTCACGGCCTGTTGGAGGAGCCGGTAGAACAGCAGACCGCGGCTGGTGGAGCTGCGGCGGTTGAACCGGAATGTG
>JADGOY010000124.1 GCA_017882715.1 Nakamurella sp.
TTCTTCGCGGCGAACCAGCAGGCGATCGACGAGGTCGCCGCGTGGGAGGAGCGGACCAGGCGCCGCGACATCGTGGTCGACGACGACACCCTGTTCGCGATGTACGACGCGAGGATCCCGCCGCAGGTCACCTCCGGACGGCACTTCGACTCCTGGTGGAAGAAGGCGCTGCGGAGCCAGCCGGACCTGCTGACCCTCACTCCCGACATGCTGATCGCCGCCGGCGCCGAACGTTTCGACGCCGCAGCCTATCCCGACCGGTTCACCTCCGGCGGCGTTGACCTCGATCTCGACTACGTGTTCGACCCGTCGCGTTCCGATGACGGGGTGACGGTGACCATCCCGCTCGCCGTGCTGGCCCGGGTCGACCCCGCCGCGTTCGAGCGGCAGATCCCAGGCCTGCGCAGCGATCTGGCGGTGGCGCTGATCCGCTCGCTGCCGAAGACGTTGCGGCGCAACTTCGTTCCTGCCCCCGACTTCGCGGCAGCGGCACTGTCCCGGATCGAGGCCGGCGGCTCCGGGATCCCGACCGCGGGTTCACTGCCCGCGGCGCTGGCGGCCACGCTCACCTCGATGACCGGGATCGTTGTCAGGCAACAGGATTTCGATCTGGCGAAGGTCCCCGATCACCTTCGGATGACCTTCACCGTGGTCGACACCGAGGGCAGGCCGGTCGGCTCCGGGAAGGATCTCCCTGCGTTGCGGGACACGCTCAGGTCCGACGTGCGGCGGGCGGTGGCGACGGCTTCGGGCACCGTTGAGGTCACCGGGTTGACCGCTTTCCCTGCCGCCGGCGTTGACCGGACGGTGACCAGTTCCGTCGACGGCCACCGGGTGGAGGGGTACCCGGCGTTGGTCGATGAGGGGAAGACGGTCGGTGTCACGGTGTTCGCCTCGGCCGCCGATCAGGCCAGAGCGATGCGCGGTGGGACGCGCAGACTGCTGATGCTGGGCGCGCCGTCGCCGTTGGCCCACCTGCGGAACTCGTTGTCCCGCGATCAGCTGCTGACGTTGGCCGCGACCCCGTACGGGTCGGTGGGCTCACTGGTGGCCGATGCCACAGAGGCCGCTATTGATGCGCTGCTCGACTGGGCGGGCGGCCCGGTCTGGACCCCGGGAGCGTTCGACGCGCTCGACTCCAAGATCACCGCGCACCTGCATCGTTCGGTTCGTGACGTCGTCGTCGCCGCCGAACAGGCGCTGCGCGCGGCGCACGACGCGGCCCGCGCGATCGACGCTCTCGGCGACGGACCGGCCGGTGCGGCGGTGCCCGACCTGCTGGCCGACATGCGCGCCCAGCTTGCCGCGGCCACCGCCCCCGGTTTCATCACCCGCACCGGCGCGGCGCACCTGCCCGACCTCACCAAGTATCTGCAGGCCCTCGGCGTGCGGGCCGGCCGGGTCCGTGACAACCCTGCGCGCGACCGGCAACGGCTGGCCGAGATCCATTCGCTCACCAGCTTTGTCGAGGACAGGATCGCCGCGCTGCCGCCCGAGCGTGGTGCTGATCCGGACGTGCGGGCGGTCCGCAGGATGCTGCAGGAATACCGGATCGCCTTGTTCGCCCAGCCGATGCGCACCGCCGTCCCGGTGTCGGTGAAGCGGATCCAGGCCGCCGCGGCGAAGCTGCCGACTGAGCTGCCGGCCGTGGTTCCGGCGCCGCCGGCGACGAATCGGGCACCAGCGACGAATCGGGCACCGGCGTCGGATCGGCAGGCGTCGGATCGGCAGGCGTCGGATCGGCAGGCGTCGGATCGGCAGGCGTCGGATCGGCAGGCGTCGACGGGGTCGAGCGCATCCCGGAGCTGAGCCGGCCGCATGGCGTCCCGTTGACAGGGCCCGATCGCGCGTGAGAGCGCCCGAGCAGCAACGGTTGAGAACCGGATGGGACATGCCTGCGTAGTCCAGTTCGTGATCCCCAGTTCTGGAAGGCGGGACATGGACAAGATTCCTCGCAGGCGGAGGTTCACCGGCAGGGCCTTCGTCACCGCGGTCACGGCCGGCCTGATGGCAGCGTCGGACATCGCGATGTCGGCGACCCCGGCCGCGGCGCAGTGGCGGCGGCATTGACCACCCGACGATGGTGGCTGCCCACGGTGGTGCACCGTCCGAACGAAAGTCGCGGTCCCGGTGGGCAGGTCTGATCAACAGCCCACCGCTGGGTCGGCTACTCGGCGATGAGCTCCGAGAGCACTTCTGCCGCAGTGGTGTTGCCCGCGCCGGCGAGTCGGCGCAACTCGTCCAGGTCGTCGAGTTCGGTGGCAAGTTCGATCAGCTGGTCGGTCGCGGTGGCGTTGCCAGTGTCGGACAGGCGCCGCAATTCGTCCCGGTCGCCGCGCTCGGTGGCGAGCTCGATGAGCTGGTCGGCCGCGTCGGAGTTCCCGCGGTCAGCGAGTCGCCTGAGCTCGTCGGCGTCACCACGTTCACCGGCGAGCTCGATCAGCTGGTCGGTCGCGGTGGCGTTGCCGCGGTCGGAAAGTCGGCGCAACTCGTCGATGTCGCCGCGCTCGGTGGCGAGCTCGATGAGTTCGTCTGCGGCTTCCGCACTTCCGTTGTCGGCCCGCTCGCGCAGTGCGGCCAGATCGGGATCAGTCATGGTGTGCAGCCTTTCGATGGTTGTCGGCGCCTGGTGCGCCCGGCGACTGCCGCGCGGTGCCTGGTGGATCGAGCGGATTGGGCAGCGTTCCGGTAGCGAGAAGCTGATCGCGATGCGCCTGCCATTCACTCCGCAGCGCGGGCAGTCGCTCGCTGAGGAACTCGGCCAGCGCGACCATTTCCGCCAGCGGGGCGCGACGATCCGGCGGAGCATCGGCCAGCAAAGCCAATCCCTCCCGAAACAGCGCGGCATGCTCGATGTGGATGGCCGAGTCGAAGTTCTGCGGCTGCTGACTCGCGGGATCCAGGCTCACCCGGTCCATCCGCTCACCCGCGACCCGGGTTCGTCGCACCATCCGGTAACCCTCGAGCAGCTTCACCGCGCCGGTGATGGCACTGCGGCTTGCCAACAGCGCCTCACCGAGCTCGTCGATCGTCTGCTGCGGCGGATCGCAGACGAACAGATACCCGAGCAGGCGTCCCGCCATGGGCGGGAACGCGTACTGGCGCGCATAGAACCGGCCGACGTGGTCGGCGAAGGTCAGTTGAGCGTCGTGCGGCACCCTGCGACCATAGCAGAGTTGATGGAAATAACACGGATATGTGTCATTTCAGACAGTCCGAGGACGAGCCATACGGGCGGGCCGTGCCCGCGGCTTCACACCCGCGGCGTCACACCGGCGGGGTCGGTGGGGCCTGCGGAGCAGGAGGATCCTCGCGACCGGCCACCTTGTCGACCAGGCCGTGGAGCTTGTCCTCGACCGGGTCAACCTTGTCGTGACCCACCTTCTCGCCGACGAAATCGCCGGCTTTGGTGATGCCCTGCTTGATGGTGTCCGAGTGCTGCGCCGCGAGCTCCTGCGCCTTGTTCTTCAATTCGTCGAAATCGACCACCGTCATTCCCTTCAAACCGGACGGATCAGCCGGGTATGCGGGGCGGACCCTGCCCCCGGTTGTGGACCCGGTCAGCTTAAGCGATAGGAAAGGTGCGGCACATTCACCACGAAACCATGGCGGTCCACGGTGATCTCATGATGCCCGGAGGGCCCGTGATGGTCGATCCGCGCGCCGTCGGCTGTCACCTCGATGGTCTTGTAGCGGTGCTGGATGGGTTCGACAGCGAGGTCGGGGACGGCGATCTCGGCGACCGTGATCGACTCCTCGCCGTACCGTTGGTGCAGGCCGAGCCGTCGAATGGCCAATGAATTGGTGAACGCGCTGGCATTCACATCGATGTCGAAGGCCACGTCCAGGTCGGGCATCGGCGGCGATTTTCCCGCACCGTCGAGCCAGGGCCCGCCGGGTGTGCGAGTCAGCGACAGTCCGCGTTCGGTGGTGAGCGAGTCGCTGCGAACGGTGAGCCGGCGGGTCCGCCCGGTGGAATCGCAGAGCAGCGAATACGACGCACCCAGGCTTGCGCGTCCGACGACGACCAGGTAGCCGCTCGCGCGCAGCCCTCGTTCAGTAATCACCACCCGGACCGTTTCCAGGCGGCGACCGTCATCGGATGACCACGACAAAAACCACGCCGGGGACGAAGCGACAGTCACGTCCCGTACGGTATCGGTCACCCGCCGAAACGGCGCGACACGTACGTTCGGGTGAACTGTCGGCTGTGTGGCAGCGGGCCTGGCAACCGTCTGGCAATCTCACCGGACACGCCGGGGTGAACTAACGGATTGACGGAGCCAGTCCGCTCACCCAGGCTGACCGCGTGGGACACATCGAAGCCAGCGGCGTCAGTTACAGTCTGCCCGACGGCAGGCCCTTGCTGGCCGATGTCTCCTTCCGGACGGGTCCCGGATCCGTCACTGCGCTGATCGGCCCCAACGGCACCGGCAAGACCACCGTCATGCGCATCGTCGCCGGCGAGATCCCTTGCGAGGACGGCGGTGTGGTCCGATCAGGCAGCCTTGGGGTGATGCCGCCATTCATCGGCTCGGTGCGCGACTCCTCGACCGTGCGTGACCTCTTGCTGTCGGTGTCGCCGGAGCCGGTGCGCACGGCGGCCGCAGCGTTGGACGCCATCGAGCTCGAGCTGATGACCGACGATTCGGATCAGGTCTCGTTGCGGTACGCGCATGCGCTGGCCGATTGGGCGGATGTCGACGGGTACGGGCACGAGACACGGTTCGACGTGGCGACGGTGGCTGCGCTGGGCGTGCCGTACGACCGCGCGAAGTACCGAGCGGTGACCAGCCTGTCTGGTGGCGAACAGAAGAGGCTCATCCTGGAACTTCTGCTCGGTGGGCCGGACGAGGTGCTGCTGCTGGACGAACCCGACAACTATCTCGATGTGCCGGCCAAGCAATGGCTGGAGGAACGGCTCGCCGCAACCGCGAAGGCGGTGCTGCTGATCTCCCATGATCGCGAACTGCTGGCCCGAGCCGCGACCCGCATCGTCACGCTGGAGCCGGGGGTCGCGGGAGCGGTGTCGTGGGTGCACGGCGGGTCCTTCGCGACCTATCGGCAGGCCAGGGACGATCGCAACTCCAGGCTGGAGGAGCTGCGCCGACGGTGGGACGAAGAGCATGCCAAGCTCAAGGCGCTGGTGCTGATGTACAAGATCAAGGCCGCCTACAACGACGGCCTCGCGTCGAGATACCAAGCAGCGCAGACCCGTCTGGCGAAGTTCGAGGAAGCCGGACCGCCGCAGGCGGTGCCGCTGGCGCAGAAGGTGCGGATGAGGTTGTCCGGCGGCCGGACGGCCAAGCGGGCGGTGGTGTGCACAGGGTTGGAATTGACCGGCCTCATGCAGCCGTTCGATCTCGAGGTGTTTTACGGCAACCGGGTCGCGGTGCTCGGGTCCAACGGCTCGGGAAAATCGCACTTCCTGCGGCTGCTGGCCCGCGGAGGGTCGGACCCAGATGTGGAACACCGGCCGGTCTCCGACGACGACGTCCCTGCAATTCCGCACACGGGCACGGCTGTGCTGGGATCGCGGGTGCGCCCGGGGTTCTTCCGGCAGACTCATGCGCACCCCGAGCTGACCGGTCGCACGCTCCTGGAGATCCTGCATCGGGGCACCGAGCACCGCGCCGGGATGGGCCGCGAACAGGCGGCGCGGGCATTGGACCGGTACGGCCTGGCGCGCGCCGGCGAGCAGGTGTTCGAGACTCTGTCCGGCGGACAGCAGGCCAGGTTGCAGATCCTGCTCCTGGAGTTGTCCGGCGCGACGTTGCTGCTCCTGGACGAGCCCACCGACAACCTCGACCTGCACTCGGCCGAGGCCCTGGAGTTGGCGCTGGACGCGTTCGACGGCACGGTGGTTGCCGTCACGCACGACCGCGCTTTCGCCCGCACCTTCGATTCGTTCCTGATCTTCGGCGCGGACGGCGGGGTGCGGCAGTCCGATCAGCCGGACTGGGCCGTGGGGCGGGTGGTGCGGCAGCGGTAGGCGGTGGTGGAGCGGACCTGTCTGGCCGCCTGGCGAGGGACGCAGGGGAGTGACGAGCAGAGCGGCACCATCGCGCCCTGGGTGCCGGCTGCTCCGGCGAGGGGTGGCCTCGGCTGATCACCGTTTCCGGCCCTTTCGCGTCGCAGGACGACCTGAAATGGCCTGACTCGTTGATCATCCGGGGGAGCGCCGCCCTCCAACCCGCTGGATGAACCGGCCCGGGTTGCAGTCGTTCGGGCGCACCCGACACGGGCAGGACTTCGTGGCCTACTCAGCTCTTGGCCGTGGCTCCCACCGCCCATCTGCACCCAACGTCCTCAACGCGCGATTCCCCACCGGGGGAAGACTTGTCCACATTGCGGTGAGCGCGAGTTTCGGGCTGACGTGAACGGCTGTGTATGGTCCTCGGATTGCCAGGTGGAGACGGAGGAGGTCGGCCTATGGCCCGGCGCGTGGTCGCAGCCCTGATCGCGGTGATCCTGGCCACGCTGTTTGCCGGTTGCTCGAACGACTCCGTCGATCCCGGCACGGCCTTTGTGAGCGCATCGGTGGTCGCGCCGCCCACACCGTCAGTCGCAGCCGTGACGCCCACCCCCACGTCGTCCGGACCGCCTTCCGGGGTGGATTCGTCACCACAGGCGACAATGAACCCGTGGCCCGCTGGCCTGACACCCGCACAGGTTGCCGACGCGAAGGCCGCCCTTGACGTTTACGGCAGATACCAAGCACTGGTCGGCGTCGCGGGGGCGAATCCAGTCGAGGACTGGACCGAGGAAGTCTCTTCGGTGGCCACTGCCTTGGCCGAGAGTCAGCTTGTTGAAGCTCTGACCCAAACTGCGGTGAGGGGTCAGCGGACAACAGGGTCGGCACAGATTTCGCCGATTGTCACACGGACGCAACCGTCATTGGTGATGATTCAGGATTGCGTCGATTCCTCGAACTCGGACTTTCTTGACAGCGAGGGGAAATCGATCAAGGCTCCCGACGCAAGCGGAACTTATTATCGGCACCCGGCCACAGCGCAGGTTGTTCAGGTCCAGGACGGGAGCTGGCGTGTTGCAATAGCTTCCGACGACTGGTCGACCAGATGTTGAAGTCGGTCGCCCTGGTACTTGTTATCTCAGCGGCCAATGCAATCCTCGGACTGGTCGGGCCCGCCGACGACCAACCTCCCGCTCGGCCACCTGTCATCTGCCTGTTGACTGCAATGTGCAGTCGACGCATTCGCCCCCGGCAATCCTGATACCCGATCGACGGCTGCTTCCGTCGCGAGTACGACCTCGTCCGATGCGACTTTGGGAGATGCAGACACGGATTCTGACTCGTCCACCTCTGACCCATGTCCATGGTCTACCGTCGAGAACCTCCATTCGAAGTCCTCGTGGTGGGGCGGAAACGACCCTGCCACAGGTCACGTCGAACTGAACAAGTGTGCACTCGGGAATCCCAATGTTCCGGGCGGTTCGATCCTTCAAACCCGCTTCGTGCCGAACGGAGGTCCCGCCGGTCCAGCGGCACCTCCACCACCCACGCCGGAACAGCTGGCCCAGCAAGCCATCGCTCAACTTGTTGTTCCGGCGCCGACGATCGGCGTCGGCCCCGACAGGGCGAAGCTGGCCGTGAATTTGTGGACCTGGTTGTGGGTGGACAACCCGCCGCCGGTGTCCGTGACGGCGGCCGCCGGCAATGTGTCCGTGACGGCCACAGCGACCCTGGCATCGACGACCTGGTCGCTGGGCGAGCCGGCCGCAGGCCAGGTGTACTTGCCGGGCGCGCCAACGACCCTGACTTGCCACGGTCCGGGTGCCGCGCCGCCTGCTGCGTACGACTGGCGGGCCGAGCCGCCGTGCGGGCACAAGTTCGCCTGGCGTTCGCTGAAGGAACGCACCGGTGGAAGCGGAAAGTGTCCGGTAACGGCAACGACCAACTGGGCCGTCGCTTGGCAGTCCAACACCGGAGTTTCCGGCACAGACGCGTTGACCGCGACCACAGCCGATCAGTGGGACGTCGGCGAATACCGGACGGTGTTGGTACAGGGGTCCGGCGGATGACCGGAGGGCGAACCGCTCGTGCTGTCGAACCGCTTGTGTCGCCGAATCCGCGGTCTGAGTGAGCCCCGAGGTGCGGATGGGCGGTGAGGCCGAATGAGCACCCGTCCCGCGGGTTCGTCACGGACGGCGGGGAGTCCGGCCGCGGCCGCACGGGGTACCGGATAGGTGCTGCGGGCGCAGTAGGAAGCGGACTGCGCTGCTGCGGATGTGCCTCGGTGATCAGTGATCACCGTTGCTGGCCCTTTCGCGTCGCAGCGCGACCTGAAATGGCCTGAAACGATGACCATCACCGCACGCACCAAGGTCAGCTTCCGGGGGACGTGCCACATGTTGGTTGCCGACCGGAGATCGTGTCACCATGGCGGGCGTGAGTACCGTCCGGCCGCGCCGCCCCAACTCCGCGGCGGCGGGGACCCGCTGGGGGCGGGCGACCGGCGGTCGGACCGGACCGAACAATGTCACACCCAAGGGACCGGGTAACCCGGTCATCTTCGCCGGGCTCACCGGCTCCGCTGCGCTGTTCGCCGGGATACTGCTGGCGGTGGCGGTGGCCGCGGCGGTCGTGGCCACCGGCGCGACGGAGCCGCAGCCGGTCAGCGGGTTGGAAACCTCTGGCCCCGTCGTGCAGTTCGGCATCCCGGTGGCCCGCGCGCTGCTGGACCTGGGTGCCGTGGCGACAGTCGGGGTCGCGCTGCTCGCCCGGTTGGTCGGGTTCGACCGACCGGAAAAGACGGAGCCGGTGATGCGCCCGGCCCGGTGGGCGGGGTTGTGGGCGTCGGTGCTCTGGACCGTCGCGGCGTTGGTCTCGATCGTGCTGCTGACGGCAGAGCTGCGGCCAGGCGCGGTCCCGACGCCCGGGGCGATCTGGAGTTACCTGTCGAACATTCCCGCCGGCAAGGGACTGCTGCTGTCCGCCGGCTGCGGACTGGTCTCGGTGTGGCTGGGCTGGCTGACGATCCGGCACGGCGAGAGCATCCCTGCGGAACTGCGCGCCGGCGTTGCGCTGTTCGGGTTGCTGCCGTTGCCGCTGACCGGACACGCGTCGAACTGGATCTACCACGACCTCGGCATGGTCTCCATGGAGGTGCACGTCGTGGCGGCCACGGCCTGGGCCGGGGCGCTGGGTGCTGTGATCACCTTTCTGAGCCGCCGTCCGGACCTACTCACGATCGCCCTGCCGAGATACTCGAAGCTGGCGACCTGGTGCGTGTTCCTGGTCGGCACGACCGGGCTGTTCAACGGCCTGGTGGAGCTCGCGCTCTCGCCCGTCACCTCGCTCCCGTCCTCGCTCTGGACGACGCGCTACGGGGTGCTGCTGCTGACCAAGGCGGTGCTGATCGTGGTGATCGCTGCTGTGGCGGTCGTTGTGCGCACACGACTGATGCCACGGATTGCCGCAGGTCGCCGGACCGCCGTCGCGGTGTGGTGCGGGTGGGAGTTGATCGTGCTGGCGCTGGCCTTCGCGGTCGCGGTGGTGCTCACCCGGGTGCCCGCCACCCCGTTCTGAGGGTGGCCGTGCGGCTCGGTCACCCGCTGAAGGCCTGCACGATGGGCGCGAACCGCTCGATCTCGGCGGGCCCGGTCAGGTCGGGCAGGCTCACGAACACCGTCTGCACACCGCGGTCCGCCAGCAACCGGTACCGCCCGACCTGCTGGGCCACCGTCCCCGCGTGATGGGTTGCGGCATAGGCCTTGGCCGAGGTTCTGCCCCGATGCGCCTCCACCAGACGACCCACCTGATCGGGGTCGTTGCCGACGATCGGCAGGTCGAGCACGGTGACTTTCAGGTCGTCGATCGTCCGTCCGTTGCGCTCTAGGTGGCCGCGCAGCACGGTGAGCTTGTGGTCGAGCACCGGCAGGGACGAGCCGAGGTTGCAGCCGTCCGCGAGCTCCGCGGCGATCCGCAACGTGCGGCGTTCGCCGCCGCCGCCGACGATGATCGGCACCCGACCGGGCCGCGGATAGCACGTGGTCTCCGGCGACCGTCCGTGCGGTTTGGTCCCAGGTCCCCAGAACGCGCGGAGGGTGCCGATGGTCTCCACGAGCGTGTCGAGCCGCGTTCTCACCTCGGGGAACGGCAGGTCGTAAGCGGCGTGTTCACGTTCGTACCACCCGGCGCCCAGCCCGCAGAACGCCCGCCCACCGGACACCGCATCCAGGCTGGCGATGATCTTGGCGAGCAACGGCGCCGACCGGAACGTCACTGGCGTGACCAGTGCGCCGAGTTCCAGGCGTTCGGTGACACCGGCCAGGTACCCGAGCGTGACGTAGGCCTCCGGGATCGGGTCCCAAACCCGCCCGACCTGCGGGATCTGCAACAGGTGGTCCATCACGGCGATGCCGGCGAAGCCCGCCTGCTCCGCGGTCCTGGCGACCTCGGCGAGCCATTGCCGCGGCCGGGTCGGATCCGCTCCCCAGGGGAACGCCGAGATCTGCAGGGCGAACCGGAGTCCCGCGGGCCGGTCGCGTTGCGCGGCGGCCGCCGCGCTCCCTCCCGGGGCGTGCGCCGGTTCCAGGACCAACTCGGGTTGTGCGACGGTGATCACGTCGAATCCGTCGGCGGCCAGGTCGGCGTCGGCCGCCTTGCGGAATTGGGCGGTGAGCACGAGCGCCGGGACGGGCCGGTCCCGCAGACGGTTGCGCTGCCGGCACAGGTCGAGGGCGGTGGCGAATCGGACCGCGACCACCGGGAGCCCAGCCGCTCGGCCGGTGGTCACCGCGGCGGCCCGCCGCGCCGGGTCCAGGCCGAGGGTGTCGATGACGGTGGTCAGCCCACGCCGGGTGCGGGCGGCGACGACGGCGTCAAGGACGGCGAAGGCGTCGTCGGAGGCGTCCAGGTCACCTTCGCCGCTACCGACCACCGCCCGCAACGCGTCGGAGGAGACGATCTCGTTGGAGGCGAAGTGCTGCCGGGCCCAGGTGGTCTTGCCGGACCCGGACGGCCCGACCAGCACCACCAGGGCAGGGGCAGGGATGGCCGTCATCCGCCGAGGGTAAGGCGTTTGGGTAAGGCGCCCCCGCCGGGTCCGGCGCACCCCCTTTCCGGCGCGGATCATCAACGTCGCAGAGCTGGTGCCCTCAGTGGTGAGGGGGAAAGTCTTGGCGGTGGTCGGCCGTCCGGGTGATCCTGGTGAGGCGTCGTCTCGGTGACCCCGTAAACGATTTTGGTGCTGCGGTTAGGCCCGTGGATCAACGTGAAGGCGCGGGGCCCCCCACTACCACGGGGACGGTGGATTGTTGCTTCGAGCACGCGTGTCAAACTCCTGACTTACCTGGTCCCGCCCGAGACGCGCCCGGCCCAGGCAACCGCCTGGGCCGGTCGGTTCACGGCCCGGGAGGGGTTGACCGTTGTGGAAGTGCTACACGAACGCTGCGCCGGGTTGGATATCTCCAAACGCGATGTGAAGGTGTGCATCCGGGTGCCGGGCGGCCGGGGACGTCGGTACCGCAACGAGGTGACCACCTTCGGGTCGATGACCGGTCAGATCCTGGAATTGCGGGCGTTTCTGCTCGAGCAGCAGGTCACCCTGGTGGTGATGGAATCGACCGGCGACTATTGGAAGCCGTTCTACTACGTGCTGGAGAACGCGCCGTTCGAGTTGCTGTTGGTCAATCCACGGCATGTTCGTGGCCTTCCCGGTCGGAAGACCGATGTCTCGGACGCCCAGTGGTTGGCTGATCTGGGTGCGCACGGTCTGGTGCGCGGGTCGCTGGTTCCACCACCACCGATCCGGGAGCTGCGGGATTTGACCCGCACGCATGCCGATCTGACCAGGGACCGCACCAGGGAGTACAACCGGTTGCAATCCGCGCTGGAAGACGCCGGCATCAAACTCACCTCCGTCGCGTCCAAGATCAACGGTGTGTCCTGCCGGTTGATGTTGGACGCGTTGGTCGCTGGTGAGCGCAACCCCAAGATCCTGGCCGGTTTGGCCAAGGCATCTTTACGGGAGAAACGGGATCAGCTGACGTTGGCGATGACCGGCAGGTTCACCGACCACCACGCGTTCCTGGTGGCGGTGCACCTGCAGGTCATCGATCAGCTGACCGCGGCGATCGATGACCTCAACACGAAGATCGAGGTGGTGACCGGACCCTTTCGTGCCCAGGTAGCCCTGTTGGAAACCATCCCCGGGGTCAGCCAACAGATCGCGCAGGTCATCATCGCCGAGACTGGTGGGGACATGACGAAGTTCCCCACCGCTGGGCACCTGGCGTCCTGGGCCGGTATTTGTCCCGGCCACAACCAATCCGCCGAAGTCACGAAAAAGGCGAAAACCCGACCCGGGAATTCCTATCTCAAAGGCGCTTTGGGCACCGCTGCCATGTCCAGCATGCAAGTACACGAGACGTTCCTGCAGGACCGTCATCACCGGCTCAAACCCCGGATCGGTGGCCTGAGAACCATCGTTGCGCTCGAGCACAGCATCCTGCGTTCGGTCTGGCACATGCTGTCCACGAACCAGCCGTACCGGGAACTCGGCGCCGGCTACCACCAGCGACGTCACCCGCAGAACGCGCTGCGGAGCATCACCCGCCAAGCCAACAGGCTTGGCTACACCGTCCGATTCGAACCCATCCCACAAACCGCCTGACCCGCCAACACCCAACTGCTGCGGCTCCGCACCGGGACGCCGCACACTGCAGCTCGCCCTGACAACCGCGTGTCCCGAAGACTTTCGTGTCAAC
>JADGOY010000289.1 GCA_017882715.1 Nakamurella sp.
CGCTTCGCTGACCAGGTCACAGCCGCGTTGGCCGACGAAACATTCACTGCCCGTGACTATCTCGTGCGGGCCAAGGCCGACACGATCCGGTTGACCGCGTGTCGCCGCCCCGCCCGGGTCAACTCGCATAATGCCTGGTCATGCTTTATCGGGTTGGCTTCGCCGCGGGCATCGCTCACCACTCGGCATCGCCTCGCACAAAGTCACATAAAGGGGACGCAGCATGACAGAACGTCTCAAACGTGACACAGTCGAATCTGGTCCCACGACGACCATGGGAGAGGTTCGAGCGTCCGGCCCGGTCGGCATGGTCGGAGATGAACGGCTCCGGCGCAGCGGAGCAAAGGAGAGGAACAACTCAGATGACGAGCATTCCAGATGTCAGCGCCGATTTGGAGGCCGCTGCAAAGCGGGTCGCAGAGTTGAGCGAGCAGGTCGCCGTCCGGGCCAAGGAGACCGGGCTTGTGTGGCTGGAAGGCTACGAGAAGGTGTTGTAGAACATGCTCGATCTCGAGGAGGAGGCCGCTAAGAAGACGGGCGTGGACTGGGCCAGCACGTCAGCGACCGCGAACGCCAACTTCGTGCGGGAGACCTCCGAGGTGTTCTTCCAGACCTTGAGCACGCAACTCAACAGCTGACCTGAGCCTTTGCCAAGGGCGTGAAGGAGCGACGCGACGAAGGCGTCGATGGCCGCCATTCACGCCTGAATGTACAGAACTGAGTAGCTCTTGCTGAGCACTAGCGGCCGCTGCCGAGCGGAGATGGCCGAGCGAACGGATTTCCGACAGCAGGATTGATTCCTCGGTCAGCCCGTGCGCCCGCGCTGTGTCGTTTGTTGCCGCACAGCGACCGCGCACAACATCGCTGGCGTCGGGCGGCAATGGCCGTCGTGTGGCTCTTGGGGAGGACCGATGACCAATCTTCAACCCGCCCAGGGCATGGTCGTGGCGACGCTGGCCAAGCGACTGCGCAGCGCTGTTGGGGACAACGCGGTAATCGATGACCACGTGCGGCTGCGCACCTACGAGTGCGACGGCCTGACACACCACAGGGTGACGCCGGCCCTGGTTGTCCTGTGCGAGTCCGCCGCCGACATTCGGGCCGTGGTGGTGATCTGCGTCGAGGCCGGAGTTCCGTTCGTCGCCCGCGGCTCGGGCACCGGGCTGTCCGGCGGTGCCCTGCCACATGCCGACGGGGTGTTGATCGTCACCTCCCGCATGCGTGGCGTCGGGGAGATCGATATCGCCAACCAGCGGGTGGTGGTGGAGCCGGGGGTGATCAACCTGCAGGTGAGCCGGGCCGCGATCCCGCACGGCTACTATTACGCCCCGGATCCCTCGAGCCAGCAGATCTGTTCCATCGGCGGCAACCTGGCGGAGAACTCCGGTGGGGCACACTGCTTGAAGTATGGCTTCACCGTGAATCACGTCACCGGCGTGGAGATCGTCACCCCGAACGGTGACCTGCTGCGTCTTGGCGGCAAAGCGCCGGATCCCACTGGGTACGACCTGCTCGGCGTGATCGTGGGCTCGGAGGGAACCCTGGGCGTGGCCACCGAGGTCACGCTCAAGCTGACGCGCCTACCGGAATCGGTTCGCACGCTGCTCGCCGCTTTCCCCGGCACGGATGAGGCCGGCGCGGCGACGTCCGCGATCATCGGGGCCGGGGTGGTGCCGGCCGCCATCGAGATGATGGACGCCCTGGCGATCCAGGCCGCGGAGGCCGCCGTGCAATGCGACTACCCACCCGGCGCGGGAGCGGTCCTCATCGTCGAACTCGACGGCCCACACGCCGAGGTTGAGCAGCAGTTCCACCAGGTACAGCAATTCTGCCGGGATCGCGGCGCGTTCGAGATCCGGGTAGCCGTCGACGATGTCGAGCGAGCCTTGTTCTGGAAGGGCAGGAAATCGGCGTTCGCGGCGGTCGGCCGGATCAGCCCGGACTACATCGTCCAGGACGGCGTCGTGCCGCGCACGTCGCTGCCAACGGTGCTGGGTCGGATCCGCGAACTGGCAGAGTCCAGCGGTATCCGGGTGGCCAACGTCTTCCACGCCGGGGACGGAAACCTGCACCCCTTGGTGCTGTTCGACAACTCCGTGCCCGGTGAATCGGATCGGGCAGAACGGGTGTCCGGTGCAATCCTTGATCTGTGCATCGAGTACGGCGGGTCAATCACCGGTGAGCACGGGGTGGGCTCGGACAAGGCGAAGTACATGCCGAGGATGTTCACCGACGACGACCTGGACACGATGCAATTGGTGCGCTGCGCCTTCGATGCGCGTGGTCTGGCCAATCCCGGCAAGATCTTTCCAACCCCCCGCTTGTGCGGCGAGGTGCCCGGACGTCGCCAGGGCGCGCACCCGCTGGTCGAGGCCGGTCTTGCGGAGGCGTTCTGATGAACAGAACCTCAGCCGTGCCGGAAAGTCACCGTCGCGATGACACCGCCGCCCTGGCTTCGCTGAACACCGCTACCCGGGGACACGCCCGAACCGCAAGGGCCTCGGACGGTGTGGCCGGCGTGCCGGCTCGTTACGTCGCGCTGCCCTGCGACACTGCGCAGGCCGCCGCGGTGATGACCGTGGCGGCGGAATACGAAATGACGGTCCTCGCGCGGGGAAGCGGAACCAAGCTGTCGTGGGGAGGCGCGCCGGCCAGCGTCGATCTGCTGATCGACACCAGTCGCATGGACGCGGTCATCGAACACAACGCCGGGGACCTGATAGTCCACACCCAGGCGGGATTGACCCTCACGGCCTTGGCGCGGAGGCTCTCCCCAGCCGGTCAACGACTCGCCATCGATCCGCCCGCACCGAGCGGGTCGGCTGCCCAGGGAACGGTGGGCGGCGTGATCTCCACCGCCGCGTCCGGGCCGCTGCGGCTGTCCTTCGGCGCGGTCCGCGACCTGCTCATCGGTGTCACCATGGTCCGAGCCGACGGCGTCATCGCCCACGCCGGCGGCAAGGTCGTCAAGAACGTGGCCGGTTACGACCTCGGAAAGCTGCTCGCCGGCTCATTCGGAACGATCGGCGTGATGACCGAAGCCATCTTCCGGCTCCACCCCTACCCACCCGCGCAGCGCTGGGTTTCTGTGCCGATCCCGAACTCGCGGGCCGCGCACGACGTCACCCAGCGGGTCATTCATAGCCACCTGGCACCGTCGGCGCTGGAACTGGACCGCCCGAACAGTGGACACCCGTCGATCAGCGTGCTGCTGGAGGGCACCCACGCCGGCGTCGCGGACCGCTCGGCGACAATGCGCGAGTTACTTGGTGCCGGCGCCGTCGAACAGGAAATCCGGCCGCCGTGGTGGGGTCGACGTCCCTGGGACGACCGCTCGGTCGCGCTGCGGTTGACACATCAGATCGCGAGCCTGCAGACGCTCATCGACGCACTGGACGCTGCAACCCGACCGTTCGGGTTCCTCGCTGACATCCGCGGCGCGGCCGGCGTCGGGATCCTCCACGCAGTCCTACCCGCAGACCCGACCACCGTCACGACGATCACCGCTGCGCTCAGGGCCGCCGCAGCTACCTGGGGGGGCGATGTCGTCATTCTGGACGCGCCAGCGGATATCCGCGCTGCGCTGGATATCTGGGGGCCGGTGAACGGGCTCGCGCTGATGCGGCGAATCAAAGACCAGTTCGACCCCGAGCATCGACTGGCGCCGGGCCGTTTCGTCGGAGGGATCTAGATGAGCGAGCACGCCCCACCCATCGGCCCCGCGGTCGACGCCACCAGCGGCGCGGACAGACGGCACGGTGCCACCCAGACCGGTGCCCACAGCGCTGAACCGGCTTTCGACGCGGTCAACCCGCCGTCGGCCGCGCTCATCGGAGACTGCGTTCATTGCGGATTCTGCCTGCCGACCTGCCCCACCTACGTCCTGTGGGCCGAAGAAATGGACTCGCCCCGAGGGCGGATCTACCTCATGGGCCAAGGCCTGGAAGGCGAACCGATGACACCGACCATGGTCGGCCATTTCGACGCCTGCCTGGGCTGCATGGCCTGCGTCACCGCCTGCCCTTCCGGGGTCCAGTACGACAAACTCATCGCAGCAACCCGCGCCCAGGTCGAACGTCGTTACGACCGTCCATGGCGTGACCGCGCGCTGCGGCGAGCCATCTTCAGCGTCTTCCCCTACCCGCGGCGACTTCGAGTGATGCGCGGACCGCTGCGGGCCTACCAGGCC
>JADGOY010000014.1 GCA_017882715.1 Nakamurella sp.
GCTGTGATCTTGCGCTTGTTGCGTGAGAACACTCTGGCCGACCTCCGCTTGGTCCGTGGGTTGGGCATGTGAGGGCGCTCACACGCCACCCGAATGGAAGCGTTTTCATCATGGTCCTGCAACTTGAGATCGGACATTGCGAGTAACGATTCAGTAACCCGTGCGGCACATTCGCCAGAACGCGCTCAGTGGTCAGCGGCTGCTGAGCCGAATGGGTTGTCGAGGCCCGGAACCGGTTGCGGGACCGCTGTCGTTTGGGTGGGCGACCCGGACCCGCAGACGCGAGCCGATCTGTCCGTGCCAGGATCGACTTATCCCCGAGCCCAGGAACGAGGCACGTCGACGATGACCGAGCAGGGCGGGCCGGAGCCGGTGACGCAGGCCGGCGCATCGGCCGAATCGGCGGTCGAGCGCACCCTGGGGACGTTGGCCACGTTGAACCCGGCCTACGCCGTCGACCATCAGACGCCACCGCCCGCCGGCCCTATCACCATCGACGACTTGTACCGGTCGCACCGCATGCAGATGGTGCGGCTGGCGATCCTGCTGGTGGACGACCTGGCCAGCGCCGAGGACGTCGTGCAGGAAGCCTTCGCCGGGCTCTACCGCAACTGGTCGGGGCTGCGGGACCGGGCGGCCGCCATCGGTTACCTGCGCACCGCGGTCGTCAACGGGTCCCGCTCGATGCTGCGGCGCCGCCGGACCGCCCGGGCCTACGTGCCACCCGACCCGGGCACGGCCCGCTCGGCCGAATCCTTGGCCATGCTGTCCGCCGAGCATCAGGCGGTGGTGACCGCGCTGGCGGATCTGGCGCCGCGGCAACGAGAGGTGTTGGTGCTGCGGTACTACGGCGGGCTGTCGGAGGCCGAGATCGCCGAGACGACCGGGCTGTCCAAGGGCACCGTGAAGTCGACGGCCAGCCGGGCGGTGGCGAAGCTCGGCGATATCATGCGGGCGAGTTCGTGACGGCGGCCGGGATCTTGTGACCGAGCGTCCAGATCGCCCAGATCAATCGCCCGGCTCGGAGGCGCAGGGCTCGCGCGCCGAACAGGTCCTCTCCCAGGCCCTGCGGGCGATGGTCGGGGGGGAGAAACCCGCGGCCGGTCCCCGGGCGAACGGCGGGGGGGCCCAGGATCGCTCCGGCCGCCGCCGGCTGACCACCGGTCAGTTGCTGCTGCTGGCCGCGATCATCGGGCTGCTGGTCGGCATCGGCGCCGGGTTGCTCTCGCTGCTGCTGTGATCTGATGATCCGAGCTGTTGGTGGCCGCCCTTCAGCCGCTCGCGGTCGCGCCGGCCGTGAGCAACGCGAGGGCCAGCGCGCCGAACACCACGAGCAGTGACCGCAGGATGCCGGCCTGTTGGGCCAGGAAACCGACGAGCGGCGGCCCCGCGAGAAAAGCGGTGTAGCCGATCGACGCGACCACCGACACCCGTCCGGCCGCACGCTCCGGGTCGTCGCCGGCGGCACTCATCCCGACCGGAAAACCGAGCGCCGCGCCCGCGCCCCACAGCAGGGCGCCGCCCACCGCCCAGGGCAATGACGGCCCGAACACCACCAGCAGCAGGCCGGCCGCAGCGAGCGCCGCGGTGACCCGCAGCACCGTCGGACGCCCCCATCGCTCCAGCGCAGTGCCGCCGACCAACCGGGACACCGTCATCGCCGTCACGAACACACCGAAGCCCAAGGCGCCGACGGCATCGCTGGTCCCATGCCCGTCGACGAAGGCCACCGTCAGCCAGTCGTTGGCCACCCCCTCGGTGAAGGCGAAGCTGAGCACCAGCAGCCCGATCAGCAGCGTCCGCCGTTCCCGCCAGGCCCGCAGCACCTGCGCGGACGTACGCACCTCGCCTTCCTCGACGACCGGCACCGGCAGGAACCACCGGGTGGCAATGACAACGGTGAGGGCGACCAACACGGCGGTGGCGATCAGCTGAGCCGGGACCGGCACCCCTAGCCGGGCGCACCCCGCTCCGGCCAGGGCGCCGGCCACCGTGCCGATGCTGAAGCCGGCGTGGAAACGGGGCATGACGGTTCGCCCCAGTCGGTGTTCGACATCGGCTGCCTCGACGTTCTGGCCGACGTCCCAGGTCGCCATGCCGAATCCCATGACAGCCAAGCCCGCCCCGGCGAGCACCGTGAGGTCCCACCAGACCCCCGCGGCGACTGCGACCATCCCGGCGCCGACGAGCAGCGCCCCCACCCGTGCCGCGGCGGCCGGACCCAGCCGGTGCACGACCGGCCCGGAGGTCGGCAATCCGGCGACCGACCCGGCCGACAGGCACAGCAGCAACAGCCCCAGCTCGGCCGGGCCGAGCCCGAGCGAGTCTCGCGCTCCCGGGATCCTGGAGATCCACGAGGCGAGTCCGACCCCGCAGGCGAAGAAGACAGCGGCAACCGCCACCCGAGCCCGTTCGTCGGTGCCGTCACCGGTCGACGTCGGGCGCGAGAGGCCCGACTCGTCCTCGGTCAAGCGAAATCCTCGGTCAGTCGAAATCCTTGGTCAATCGAACATCGACCCCGGGTTGAACATCCCGGTGGGATCCAGGGCGCGTTTGATCGCCCGATGCACTTCGATGCCGATTTCCCCGATCTCCGAGCGCAGGAAATCCTGCTTGACCCGGCCGATCCCGTGCTCGCCGGTCACCGTGCCGCCCAGCGCGCGCCCCGCGTCCAGGATCCGGCCGAACGCGTCGTGCGCCGCCGCCACCTGAGCGGGGTCGGTGGCGTCATAGACGATCGTCGGGTGCATGTTGCCGTCGCCGGCGTGGCCGACGACGCCGATGGTCAGGCCGACATCGGCGGAGATCTCCTGGCAGGCGGCGATCAACGCGGCCATCGCCGTGCGCGGCACGCTCACGTCGTCGGTCAGCCAGGTGCCGAGCACCTCCAGCGAGGGCAGCACCGCGCGCCGGGCCTGCAACAGCAGTCGCCCCTCTGCCAGGTCGTCGGTGACGTAGCTGAACGACGCACCCGCCGAGCTGCACACCTGTTCCAGTAGATCCATCTCGCGGCGGCCGACCGTCGATCCGGAGTCGGACTGACCGATCAGGATCGCCGCGGGCGGCTCGCCGTCACCCAGGATGCTCGATCCGGTGTGCTCCTGAACCGCCCGGATGCAGGTGGCGTCCATGATCTCCAGCAGCGAGGGCACCAGGCCGGCGCGGATCGCCCCGGACACCGCCTCGCCGGCGTGTTCGGTGTCCGAGAACGCGGCCACCAGCGTGCACGGCGCGGCCGGCTTCGGCCGCAGGGCCAGCGTCGCCTCGGTGATGATGCCCAGCGTTCCCTCCGATCCGACGATCAGCTTGGTGAGGTCGTAGCCGGCGACCCCCTTGACGGTGCGCCGACCGGTGCGCAGCACCTCCCCGGAGGCGAGCACCACCTGCAGGCCGAGGACCGCGTCGGTGGTGACGCCGTACTTCACGCAGCACAGCCCGCCGGCGTTCGTGGACAGGTTGCCGCCGAGGGTGCACCAGTCGTAGGACGACGGATCCGGCGCGTAGAACAGCCCCCTGGACTCCACCTCACTGCGGAACGTCAGGTTGACAACGCCGGGTTGCACCACCGCGAGCCGGTTGCCCTCGTCGATCTCCAGGATCCGGTTCATCCTGGTCAGCACGACGGTGACGGCGCCGTCGACACCGTTGGCCGCACCGGTCAGCCCGGACCCGGCACCGCGGGGCACGATCGGTACGCCGTGCTCGGCGCACACCCGGACGACCGCGGCAACCTGGCCGGTGTCGGCGGGGAACACCACCGCCAGCGGGAGCCCCGACGGCGCGAGCGGCATCATGTCGCGGCTGTAGGCGACGGTGACCTCCGGGTCGACCATGACGCCGCCCGGCCCGACGACCGCCAGCAGCGCCTCGATGAGGCCGGGACGCGGCACCGCCGCGCTGTTTCTGAACGCCGGAGGGTCGGGCAGCACGGTGTCGATCTGGGTGACATCCATTCCATCAACGGTAGCGGGGCTCGGGGCATCGGGGTTGCGTCATTCGGGTTGCGTCATTCGGGTTGCGTCACTGTGGCCGCGGTCTCTCGGCGCAACAATCACACCGGGACTCTCGCATCGACCCGATACCCTTTGATTCCGTGACCCCTTCGAATCTGGCGCTCCTTCCCGGCTGGCTCGACCCGACAAACCTCATCAACTCGATGGGCTCTTGGGCTGTGCTGGGTGTCCTGCTGATCATTTTCTGCGAATGCGGGATCCTGCTCGGGTTCTTCCTCCCCGGAGACACGCTGCTGTTCATCTCCGGCCTGCTCATCGCGTCCGGCACCATCGACATCAACCTCGGGTTGTTCATCCTGCTGGTTGCCGTCGCCGCGTTCGTCGGCAACATGGTCGGCTACGGGATCGGCTACAAGGTCGGGCCGCCGATATTCAGCCGGCCGAACGCCAAATTCCTCAAGCACGAATACATCGAGAAATCCGAGGTCTTCTTCGCCAAGTACGGCAAACCGGCCGTCGTGCTGGCCAGGTTCGTGCCGGTGGTGCGCACCGTGGCCACCGTGATGGCCGGGGCGTCCAAGATGAACGTCAAGATCTACACGCTGTACTCGGCCATCGGTGGCGTGCTCTGGGTGGGCATGGTGACGATCGCCGGCTACTACCTGGGCCAGATCGATGTCATCGCCAAGAACGTCGACCTCATCGTGGTCGCGGCGGTGATCATCGTGGTCAGCTTCAGCGCCGTCCCCGCAATGGCGCACTGGATGCAGAAACGGCGCAGCACCCGGCCGGCCAAGCCCGCCGGCGAGATCGCCGAGTAGGTCGGGCCGGCCGGCCGGGTGCTCCGGCCGGCGCTGACTGTGCGCTGACTATGGCTGGCACCAGGAATCCGGCAGCTTGACCTCGATGCCGACGAAGGTCGTGGAGGACGCGCAGGTGGTGCCCTTGACGCTGTTCGCGAAGTCGATGACCTTCTGCCGCTGCTGCCAGCCGAGGAAGATCAGAACCGCCGCCAGCACCAGCGCGATGATCTTTCCGACAATCTTCTTGATGACGATGGCAGCCAGCACACCGATGATGCCGATGGCCACCAGCACCCAGATGGTGGAGCGCTGAATCGTCTCGAAATCAATCGTCACGACGGGTGAATCTACCCTCGCCCGGGGTCGCCCGGGATCGGTCCGTGCCGTTCGGTGCCGTTCTGTGCCGTTCGGTGCCGGTCCGTCAGGCTGCGGACGTCGCCCGGACGGGCGACTCACCCGTCGACGGGCGGTCGATGACGGGTCGTACCGCGATGTACTCGCCGGATAGCAGCGGCGAGGAGATGATCATGTCCGCGGTCGCGATGTTGTTGGCGACCGGGATGTTCCACAGCGCCGCGAGGCGCAACAGCGCCTTCACGTCGGGATCATGCGGCTGGGGCTCCAGCGGGTCCCAAAAGAAGATCAGCATGTCGATCTCGCCCTCGGCGATCTTGGCGCCGATCTGCTGGTCCCCGCCGAGCGGTCCGGACAGGAAGCGGTGGACCTTCAGCCCCAGCTCGTATTCCAGCAGGGTTCCCGTGGTCCCGGTGGCGAACAGCTCGTGCTCGCGGAGGGTGCCGGCGTTGAATTCGGCCCAGGTCAGCAGGTCAACCTTCTTGTTGTCGTGCGCGACCATGGCGATGCGTCGGATGGTGCTCATATTGGTCAGCTCCTTCATCATTGTCGTTCTGGTGGTTCACCTCCTCGGACGTGACCTGGCCGCAACGGTTGTCTGATCCGGCCGTTCTCACAGTTCGGGCCACAGACGTACGGCAGCTCGAGAAACCGCCGCAGGGCCTGACCGATGGCCTGCCGAGCGACGTCATCCACCCGGCCGGCGACGTCGCTGATCCGGTCGATCGACACTGTGTGCGGCTGATCGGTCAGCGCCCAGGACGGCCGGTCCAGGCCCGTCGGCCCTGTCATGGCCACATGGTGCCGCCATCCGTGGTCGACCGTGGTCGCGGGCACGACGATGACCAGACCGAGGCGGGGAGTCACCGCGCTCAGATACCCGGCCGAGGACACCACGACCGCCGGACCCCGTGATTCCCTCGGGCAGACCCGTGAAGGCAAGAGCCGGTCTACCAGGCCGACCCCAGGTCGGCATGCTGCCGGATCCAGGTGTGCATCGCGATGCCCGCCGCCACCCCGGCATTGACCGATCGGGTCGACCCGAACTGAGCGATGGAAACCGTCAGCGCCGCCCCCTCCCGCGCCGCGCGGCTCAGCCCGGACGACTCCTGCCCGAACAGCAGCAGGCAGTTCCGCGGCAGGCTGGCGGTCTCGATCGGTACTGAACCCGGCGTGTTGTCCACCGCCACCACGGCGAGACCCGCGTCGGCGGCGAACTCCACCACCGCCGCCACGGTGTCGTGATGAAAAAGGTGCTGGTAGCGGTCGGTGACCATGGCGCCGCGCCGGTTCCACCGCCGCCGGCCGACGATGTGCACGGCGGACACCGCGAACGCGTTGGCGGTGCGGACGACGGTGCCGATGTTCAGGTCGTGCCCGAAGTTCTCGATCGCGACGTGCAAGGGGTGGCGGCGGCGGTCCAGGTCCGCCACGATCGCCTCCCGGCGCCAGTAGCGGTAGTGGTCGACGACATTCCTGGGATCGCCGGCGGCCAGCAGTTCGGGGTCGTACCGGGGATCGGTGGGCCAGGGCTCGGAATGGGGTCCGACTCCGACCGGCCGGCCCGCGGCTGACCACTCGGTGGGCCCGGGTGCGTCCGCGGGCTCGCCGGCTCCCGCCACATCGGGATCGCTCAGTTCGCGGTCCGTCACATCGGGGGCAGACCGAGGTCGTCCAGGCCCAGCAGGTATCGGTAGGTCAGCCCGGCGCCGGCGATCACGTCACCCGCGCCGGTGCCGCGGTCGACGATCGTCGCCACCCCCACCACGTCGGCGCCGACCTCGCGCAGCGCCTCGACGGCCGCCAGCGGCGACGCACCGGTGGTGGTGGTGTCCTCGACGACCAGCACCCGCCGGCCGGTGACGTCCGACCCCTCGATCCGCCGCTGCATGCCGTGCGCCTTCGCCGCTTTGCGCACCACGAAAGCGTCGATCGGACGTCCCGGGCTGTGCATGATCGCCGTCGCGACCGGGTCCGCCCCGAGGGTCAATCCACCGACCGCCTCGAAGTCCCAGTCCGCCGTCAGCTGCCTGAGCAGGATGCCGATGAGCGGCCCGGCTTCATGGTGCAGGGTCGCCCGCCGGAGGTCGACGTAGTACTCGGCCTCGCGTCCGGATGACAGCGTGACCCTTCCGTGCACCACCGCAAGACGGTTGACCAGTTCGGCAAGGACCGCCTTGGCGGCGGCGTCCGGCACGGGCCCGCCGGCGTCGAGGTTCTGGGTCACCGGATCAGCGTGGCATACCGCCCCGGCTTGCGAGCACGCGCCGTGGACGGTGCACTGAAGCCGAATCGGACGATCCCGACCCCGACCCCGAAAGGCACTCCTGGTGAGTCTTGAACTCGATATCGCGGTGCATTCAGTGATCACCGATCGGCTCACCGTGTGCGTGCGTGAGCTGCACGGCCGTGAGGACGGCTGGCCGGTCATTTTTCTGCACGACGAACTCACCTCGTCACCGCTGTTCTTCGCGGCGATGCGGGCGCTGCCCGAGCAATACCGACCGATGGCCGTCGACCTGCGCGGATACGGCGGTACCGACACCGCACCGGTGGACGCCACCCGCGGCCTGGCGGATTTCGCCGACGACGTTCGAGCCGCGCTGGATGCGCTCAGCTTGTCGCAGGTGCATCTGGTCGGCTGGTCGATGGGCGGCGGAGTCGTCATGCAGATGGTCATCGACGACCCGTCCAGAGTGCTGTCTGCGACCCTGGTGAACCCGGTGTCCCCGTACGGCTTCGGTGGCACGACCGGCGCGGACGGCCGGTTGCTCAGCCCTGACGGAGCCGGGTCCGGGGGCGGGATCGCCCACGCCCAGTTCGTCGCCGCACTGGCCGGCGAGGACGTGCCCGAGGAGGCGCCGACCTCGCCGGAAACCGTGTTCCGCACGCTGTACGTCGCCGCAGGCTGGGACCGCGAACACGAGGACACCTACCTCGCCTCGATGCTGTCCACCTCGGTCGGCCCGGACAACTACCCGGGCGATTGGCTGGAATCGAGCACCTGGCCAGGGATGGCACCCGGCGCCCGTGGGGTGCTGAACGCGCTGGCCCCGACTCATCTGGACCTGTCGGCGTTCGCGGACGTGCAACCGCAGCCGGCCCTGCTGTGGCTCCGCGGTGAACTCGATCAGATCGTCTCGGACAACTCGATGCTCGACCTGGCGCAACTCGGCGCACTCGGCGTGCTGCCCGGGTACCCAGGCCCCGACGTGGCGCCGCCGCAGCCGATGCTCGCGCAGACCCGGTCGTTGCTCACTGCCTATGTCGCCGCCGGCGGGTCGTACAGCGAGGTGGTCATGCAGGGGGTTGGACACTCGCCGCACATCGAGGCGACCAAGCAGTTCGCACAGCTCCTGTCCGATCACCTGGCGGCGTGTGTCCCGGCCTGATGCTTGCGCCGGGGGCGCTGATCGAATTCCGCCGGGCGCCAGCGTGGGCTCATCGAACTCCGCCGGGGCACCCCAGCGGTGCGCTGATCATCAACACCGAGCGTTCGGGATGCGCTGATCATCAACACCCGTCGGGTCCGATTCATCCGGTTTCCTGGTGCAAGTGATCAGCGCACCCCGGACATGATCAGCGCCCGACGATCAGGTGAAGACGCTTACCGAGTTCGTGTTTGAACCGTTCGGCCTCCGGGTACCACTGATCCGTAGCCGTCAGCGGTCTTCGCGTGCGGCTCGAGTCAAGAACAGGAAGGGGTTCACCATGACGATGGGGGACAAGATCAAGCACGCCGGCGAGGAAGCTGTGGGCAAGGTGAAGGAGGCCACCGGCCGGGTGACCGACAACGAGAGCCTGGAGGCCCGCGGCCAGGCCGAGCAGGCCGAGGCCAACGTCAAGCAGGCCGGCGACGACGCCAAGGATGCCGCCAAGGACGTCTTCGGCAGCTGATCGCGCACGCTGATGCAACCAACCTCACCAGGGCCGGACCGATTCAGGTCCGGCCCTTGGCCTGTCCCTTCGGAGGCTTGACCTTCGAGGCGACCCGGCGCATCAGCGACCGCGGCGCCAAGCGAGTGGTCAGGTAGATCGCCTTGTAGAGCACTCCCGGAATCGACAACGGCCGGTTGGCCCGCAGATCGGCCAGCGAGACCCGGACCAGCTGATCCACGTCGACGTACGCCCAGCCGGGTGTCGATGCCATGTCGATGTTCGCCCGCTGATGGAATTCGGTCCTCACGAACCCGGGGCACAGCGCCTGCACCCGCACTCCGGTACCCCGCAACGACATCGCCAACCCCTCGCTGAGCGAGACCACGAACGACTTGGCCGCACCGTAGGTCGAGGCCCGGCCGGGCACCAGACCGGCGGTGGAGGCCACGTTGATGACCCCGCCGTGCCCCCGCGCAGTCATGCCGGCCAGCGCCGCGTGCGTCAGCACCATCACACTGATCGCGTTCAGGGTGACCTCGCGCACCAGGTCGGCCTCGGTCGCCTGCAGGAAATCCACGCCCAGGGTGCTGCCCGCGTTGTTCACCAGCAGGTCGACCGGGCTCGCCGGGGAGCGGAGGCGATCTGCCACCAGCTCCCGCTGGGCTGCGTCGGTCAGGTCCGCGGTGATCGTCTGGACGTGCGGTGCGCCCAGCGACAACAGCGAGGCCCGCCGCTCGGCCAGCCGCTCACCGTCCCGCGCGACGATCACGATGTGGTGCCCGGTGCCCGCAAGGTGCCTGGCGAAGGCATAGCCGATTCCCGAGGTTGCGCCGGTGACGAGTGCGGTAGGCATGTCGGAAACGGTAATCGAGTCGGTCATCGCGCCCTCGACCGAGCCCACGTCGTCCCTATGCGGTGATGCCGGAACGGGACCGGCCGGACGATGATGGATGAAAGCGCAGGTAGTGGGCCCAGGAGAGCCCAGGACAGCCCACGACAGCCCACCGACAGGCCGGAACAGGGAGGTTGCCATGGCAGCCGTTGACGATCTCGCCGAACTCGTCGAACGGGCCGCCGCGGCCGAGCGGGCCGCTCTTGCGTCGAAGTGGAAGGAACGCTCGGACGTCGAGGCCGTCACCCGCCGTGTCCGCCGCAACCTCATCGACCAGACAGACGACCTGCGCCGATCGGCAGCGTCGCCCGCGGACCAGGTGTCCGATCGATGGCGGCAGCTGCGGCAGGCCGGACTCGACCGGCCGGACCCGCTTGACATCGACGCCTCCGACGGCGTCGGTCAACAACCCGTCACCCATGCCGATGCCGCCCGCGCCGAGGCTGACGCCAGGGCCGCGGTGGCGCTGGCCAGGATGTCGCTGACGGAGGCGCAACTCGCTGTCCTTCAGGCGCGCCTGGCCCGGATCGACGCCGGCGACGCCGAACCCGAGGCCGCCGCAATCGACGGTCACACCCCGTTGGCGGGGCGCAACGCGGTGATCCGGCACGGGCCGGCCCTCGCCCACGGGCTGCACGGCGAGATCGCGTACATCCTGCGGCGAAAACCCCGATCGGTCGTGAAGAGCCTCGCGATCACCCTGGCCCTCGGCCTGCTCTACCTCGGGTTCATCCGGGTTTTCGAGTGGGACAAGGACCAGAAGTGGCTGCCCTACCTGGGCCTGTGGGTGATCTCCGTGGTCATGGGCGGCGCGGTGTGCATCAACGCAATGAGCTTCGACGCCATGCGGGTGCGCGCAGCGCTGGACAGCGGCGCCCGGCTGTGGCACCTGCTGGTCATCAAGAACCTGGCGCTGCTGTGTCTGGTCACGCCGCTGGGCTTCCTGCTCAGCCTGTTGTTGGCCTGGCGGGCCGGCGACTGGGGGACACTGCTCAACGCCTGCGCGTTGACGATCTGCTTCATCGTGCTCTGGCTCGGCGTCGGGAACGTGCTGTCGGTGGCACTGCCCATCCGCGACGAGCCGATCAGGAAACGCAAACAGTCCGGCAGCCTCAAGCAGTTCCTCATCGCCTTCGCCGTGTCCTACGCGATCGGCTACCTGGTCAACTTCATGCTCCTGTGGCGGGTGTTCGCCGCGCAGGATCTGGCCCAGAAGCTCGGCGAATCGATCATTCCGATACTCCTTGTGGTACTCAGCGGCCTGTTCATGTGGTTCCTGCTGACCATTCTCGCCGTCACGGTCTCTCAGCAACCGAAGGTGAGGCGCACCCTGCTGCGCGAGATGGCCGACTACAAGTCCAACGCGGAGGCGCAGGCCTACGCGGCGGAGGCAGCGGCGGAGGCACAAGTAACAGGGACCACCCCGGCCACCGTCGCATGACCGCTCCCCCGCCGACGACGTTCACCGGCTTCGGTGCAGACGCGGTCGACTTCTTCGACGGCCTGACGGCGGACAACAGCCGCGCCTACTGGCAGAGCCACCGCCGGACCTACGACGACAGCATCGCCGGTCCGATGCAGGCACTGGCCGACGCGCTGACACCAGAATTCGGCCTGCCCAAGATCTTCCGCCCCCATCGCGACCTGCGGTTCAGTCCGGACAAACGGCCCTACCACGAGTACACGCGGATGGGCGTGCGGCCGCTCCGGGCCACCGGACAACCCGGCGACGGCGTGCTGTTCCTCAGCCTGTCCGCGGACGGGTTGTTCCTCGCCGCCGGATACTACGAACCGGCCAGGGACCAGCTCGAGCGATTCCGCACCATCCAGGATGATCCCGGCGAGATGCGTGACCTGGACGGCACACTCGAGCGGCTGGCGTCCGCGGGATTCCCGCTCGACGAGGGACGGCCCGTCAAGACGGCGCCGCGCGGATGGCGCAGGGACCACCCGCGGATCGAGTTCCTCCGGCGCACCAGCCTGATCGTCAGCGCCTCCCATGCTCCGGCGCCGTGGTTGGCCACCCGGGAGTGCCTGACCGTCATCGCCGAGGGCTGGCGCACCGCCGACAGCTGGAACGTCTGGCTCGACAGCCACATCGGACCGAGCCTGGACCCCACCCGCCACAACAGAAGGCGGCAGTAAAACGCTATTGACAGGCTCCCTACTCTGATAGTGACCGCTAAATCAGCGTCACTGCTACTAGCGAGGAGCCGTCACGAATTCTCTCGACCGCCGGCGGTGGTGGGCGCTGAGCGCCCTCTCGCTGGCCATGCTCGTCATCGGCCTGGACAGCACCGTGCTGACCGTCGCCGTCCCCACCCTGGCGCAGGATCTGGGGGCTTCGACGTCCCAGCTGCAGTGGATCAACACCTCCTACACGCTGGTCCTGGCCGCCGCGCTGCTACCGGCCGGAGCGCTGGGCGATCGGTACGGCCGACGCAGGCTGCTGCTCGGTGCGCTGGCCTTGTTCGGCGCCGCCTCGGTGGTCTGCGCCTATGCCGGGTCGGCCGACACGCTGATCATCGCCAGGGCCGTGCTCGGGTTGGCGGCAGCGGTCATGATCCCGATGTCGATGGCCGTGCTGCCGGTGCTGTTTCCGCAGCAGCGCGAACGCAGCAAGGCGCTGACCATCTGGGTGACCTCGATGGCGATCGGCCTGCCGCTGGGGCCGGTTCTCGGCGGTTGGTTGCTCGACAACTACTGGTGGGGCTCGATCTTCCTGATCAACGTGCCGTTCATCTTCATCGCGGTGGCTGCGGTGCTGCTGTTCATCCCGGAGTCCCGCAACGCCGACGCCGGGCCGCTGGATGTGCCCGGAGTCGCCCTGTCCTCCTGCGGGCTGCTCGCCCTGACCTACGGGCTCATTCAGGCCGGTGAGCGGGGCTGGGGTGACGTCGTCGTCTGGGCTTGCCTGGCCGCGGCCGCGGCGCTGCTGGCGTGTTCGTGGGATGGCAGCAGCGAGCGAAGTACCCGCTCATCGACCTGAGCCTGTTCGGCTCCCGCGGCTTCACCTGGGGAACGATCTTCGCCACCGCGGTCAATTTCGCAATGTTCGGGTTGTTCTTCGTTGTCCCGCAGTACTTCCAGGCGGTGCTCGGGGTCGACGCACTGGGCAGCGGTCTGCGGCTGCTCCCGCTGATCGGCGGACTGCTGGTCGGTGCCCGGGTCGCCGACCGCATCGCCAAGCACCTCGGCTCCGGGACCGTGCTGTCCATCGGGTTCACCCTGCTGACCGGCGGGCTGATCGCCGGCGCGACCACGACCGTCGGCACCGGCTACGGCTTCACCGCGACCTGGGTCGCTGTTGTCGGCGCCGGGATGGGCTGCGTGTTGCCGACCGCGATGGGCGTCGCCATCGACGAGCTGTCGGTGCAGCGGGCGGGCTCGGGATCGGCGCTCATCCAGGCGCTCCGGCAGGCCGGCGGCACGATCGGCGTGGCGATCCTGGGCACGGTGCTGAACACGGCCTACCAGTCGGCTCTGGGCGAACTCGATCGTGCCCCGTTCAGCACCGGCGTGATGCAGGGTGTCGGTGCGGCGATGCAGGTCGGCCAGCCGCAACTCGTCGGGTCTGTGCAGGACGCGTTCGTGCACGGGATGAGCGTGACCCTCTTGGTCAGCGCGGCGATCTGCGCAGCCGGCGCGGTTGTCGCGGTGAACCGGATGCCGTTGCGCCGCCCTGCCGAGCCGAAGGAGCGTGGACAATCAGTCCATGCCTGACAAGACCGCGGTCCTGGGACTACGCGAACGCAAGAAGGCCAGGACCCGCGCGTCCATCCGGGAACACGCGATGCGTCTGTTCATCGAGCAGGGGTTCGCGCAGACCTCCGTCGAGCAGATCGCCGAGGCTGCGGAGGTCTCCCCCAGCACCTACTTCCGGTACTTCCCGACCAAGGAGGACGTGGTCCTGGCCGACGACCTCGACCCGATCCTGCTGGCGGCGCTGGCCGCGCAGCCGCCAGACCTCCCGCCCATGGTGGCCCTGCGGAACGCCGTCCTGCGCACCTGGCAGGCGTTGACGCCGGAGGATTTCGAGCGCGAACAGGAAAGGCAGCGGTTGATCTTCTCGGTGCCCGAGCTACGCGCCGCCATCCTGCTCCAGCTGTATTCATCGATCGACATGGTCGCCGGCGCCGTCGCGGAACGGCTCGGGCGAGACCCGGCGGAATTCGAGATCAAGGTCTTCGCCGGAGCAGTGGCCGGTGCCGTGATGGGCGGGGCCAGCGGTCCGAACGGGGGGATCGGCAACGCGGTGAAGGCCATCGAATTCCTGGAGCAGGGGCTGCCGCTGACGTAGCGGCTGGCCGTCAGCCGGTCGGCAGCCGGCGGTGCCGGACCGAGGCGAACCGGGCGAAGTCCCGGTCGAGAGTCACGACCTCGCAGCCCTGTTCCACGGCGACAGCGCCGATCACCGCGTCCGGTAGCAGATCGCCCGTCGCGTCGGCCTCCGCGCAGAGCCTGCGCAACACCTCGAGATGCCGCGGCCCCGGGCTGGTCAGCAGGTGATGAGGCTGCCGGCAGGTTGCGTCGACAAACGCGAAGGCCTGCTCGCGCGGGGTGGGCACGGAGAAGATCCGTCGGTTCGTCGCGAGCCGCAGAAACGAGCCCCACACGAGCGTGGGGACGGTGAAGGGGTCGTCACCGGCGAGCAGGGTGTCGAACCACGGACGAACGTCCGGATGATGCGGATGGTCCGCGCGATGCGCGGCGAGGACCACGTTCACGTCGAGGAGGAACACCTCAGTACCTATCCCTCCAACGCCGATCCACCAGGACCGATCCACTAGAACCGATCCCTCAGCGCCGATCCATCAGCGCCGATCCATCAGCGGCACACCATCGTCGAGTGCCTCGTGCAGGGCGGCATTCGAAGACAGGTCTATACCTGGGCGCGATCCGTTCCCGCCCCGGAAGACAGGCACCGGAGGGCGATCGGCCGGTTGGCCGGAGCCGGACAGTTCTCGGCGCAAGGCCGCCTCGACGACCTCGCCGAGAGTCCGGCCCGTCTCCCGCGCCCTGCGCTTCGCGGCCCGCAGCAGCTCCTCGGATATCGAGACGGTGGTGCGCATGATGACCAGGTTACTGCATCACACGCATCACATCCCCGGATCTTGCACCGTCACGCTCCGGTGCGATCATGACCGGCATGGACGCTGACGAGATCCGGCGGATTTACCTGCAGTTCATGGTCGAACGCGGGCATGTTGTGATCCCACGCGCTCCACTCATCCCGCACAACGACCCGACCACGCTCTTCACCGGCAGCGGGATGCAGCCTCTGCTGCCCTTCTTGCTGGGCCAGGACCACGCGCAGGGGCGGCGGCTGACCGACAGTCAAACCTGCCTGCGGGTACAGGACATCGACGAGGTCGGCGACAACCGGCACACCACATTCTTCGAGATGCTCGGCAACTGGAGCCTCGGGGACTACTTCAAACGGGACCAGCTCGCGCAGTTCTGGGAGTTCCTGACGGAGCGGGTGGGGCTGGACCCGAATCGGATCTATGTCAGCTGCTTCAGCGGGGACCCGGCCAACGGAATTCCCAAGGACACCGAGAGCGCCGGGATCTGGACCGAGTTGTTTTCCGCCGCCGGGATCTCCGCCGATCAGGTGGACCTGGGCACCGAAGAACACGGTGGAGCGGTCGGCGCCCAGGGCGCGCGAATCGCTTTCTACGGCAAGAAGAACTGGTGGTGCCGGGGCGGCAACGCCGAGAACATGCCGGTCGGCGAGCCGGGGGGGCCGGACTCCGAGGTCTTCTACCTCTATCCCGAGATCGACCACGACCCCGCGTACGGGCGTTATTGCCACCAGAACTGCGATTGCGGACGATTCATCGAGCTCGGCAATTCGGTCTTCATGGAATACAAGAAGACCGAGACAGGTTTCGAGCCACTTCCGCGGCGCAATGTCGACTACGGCGGGGGGCTGGCCCGGATCGCCGCGGCCGCGATCGACAGCCCCGACGTGTACCGGATCAACCTGCTCTGGCCGATCATCGACCGGCTGCAAGAGCTGTCCGGAAAGTCCTACGAGACCGACACCGAGGCCATGCGGGTCATTTCCGATCACCTTCGCGGGGCGACGTTCCTGGCCGTCGACGGGGTGAAGCCGAGCAACAAGGAGCAGGGCTATGTGATGCGCCGATTGGTCCGTAGAGCCGTTCGGTACGCCTTCGACCTGGGCCTGGAACAGAACTTCTTCCCACAGATCATCCCGACGGTGGCGCAGATGTACGCGGCCGACTATCCGGAGGTGGTCGAGCGCGGGGACCAGGTGATCGCGGTACTGGTGAAGGAGGAGCAGTCCTTCCGGCGCACGCTGCGCAAGGGCATCAAGCAACTCAAGACGTACAGCGAGTCCGGAGTGAGCGGCATCGAATTGTTCACGTTGTACGACACCTATGGATTCCCGGTCGAGCTCAGCACGGAGGAAGCCAGAAAATCCCGGATCCCGGTCAGCGACAACTGGCGAGCAGAGTTCGACGCGAAAATGGCCGAGCAGCGCGCACGATCGCAGGGCGCGAGCAAGATGCACATCCAGCCGCTCGCGGAAGCGGCCCAGGGCGGCCCACGCGGATGACCGTCCACTATCCGGATCCGAACTCCCTGGACAACGACCGCATCCTCGCGCTCGAATTGGTCCGGGCCACCGAGGCCGCGGCCGTGGCCGCGGCCCGATTCCTCGGACGCGGCGACGAGGACCAGGTCGACGCCGCGGCGGTGGACGCCATGCGACCGGTGCTGGGCACCATCCCGATGCGCGGCGTCATCGTCATCGGCGAGGGCGAGAAGGACGACGCGCCCATGCTCTACAGCGGGGAATTCGTGGGCGCCGGCACCGGTCCGCGGGTGGATGTGGCGATCGACCCGGTGGACGGCGCCGGCCTCACCGCCAAGAGCCTGCCCAACGCGCTGTCCGTCATCGCGCTGTCCGACCGGGGTGCGATGTTCGACCCGGGGCATTGCGTCTACATGGACAAGCTGGTCGTCGGGGCCGACCTCGCGGGCGTG
Organism: Nakamurella sp.; assembly: GCA_017882715.1. GTDB lineage: Bacteria > Actinomycetota > Actinomycetes > Mycobacteriales > Nakamurellaceae > Nakamurella. Next base: position 16,899 of record JADGOY010000014.1, read on the forward strand.
GTGGACTTCAACGCACCCATCGAGGACACCCTGGAGACGATCGCCCGGACCCGCGGCAAAGGTGTTGCCGACGTCACCGTCACGCTCCTCGAACGGCCCCGCCACGACGAGTTGGCCGGCCGCATCCGTGCGGCAGGCGCCCGGATCAAGTTCCTCATCGACGGTGACGTCGCGGGCGCCTTGACCGCACTGCAGCCCGAGGCCGAGGTCGACGCGCTGGTCGGGATCGGCGGCACACCGGAGGGCATCGTCGCGGCGTGCGCGGCCGCCTGCCTGGGCGGCGCGATCTTCGGCAGGCTGGCCCCGCGTGATGAGGACGAGCGCAGACAGATCCTGGATGCCGGCCACGACCCGGCGGCGGTGTTGACCACCTCCGAACTGGTCAGCGGCGAGAACGCCTACTTCGTCGCGACCGGCGTCACCAGCGGCGATGTGCTCAGGGGCGTCCGGTATTCCGCCGACCTGGCGGTGAGCCAGTCCATCACGATGAGATCGCGGACCGGTGTGGTGCGGTTGATCGAGACCCGGCACCGGTTGAGCACCTCGACGATCGTGCTGCCGCGAGTCTGAGCCCACCGTGACCGGCACCGACACCACCGACGCGGCAGCGGCATCAGCATCCGAGCCACCGCCGCCCAGACCCAACCGGTTCCGGGTCTGGCTGCTGGAAGGGCTGGTGGACCAGCGCGGCGACCACCCCGGACCGGAGCAGACACCGTCACCGGAACACGTCCCGCACTCCTGGTGGAAGGTGATGTGCCTGACAGGGGTGGACTACTTCTCCACATTGGGCTACCAACCCGGCATCGCGGCGCTGGCCGCCGGGCTGCTGTCTCCGCTGGCCACCGTCGTGCTGGTGATCCTGACCCTGTTCGGGGCGTTGCCGGTGTACCGCCGGGTGGCCGGGGAGAGCTTCCGGGGGGAGGGGTCCATCGCGATGCTGGAGCGGCTGCTGCCCCGCTGGGTCGGCAAGCTGTTCGTGCTGGCCCTGCTCGGATTCGCCGCGACCGACTTCCTGATCACCATGACGCTGTCCGCGGCCGACGCCACCGAGCACCTGGTCAACAACCCGCTTGTTCCCGCCGGATGGTCCAACCACAACCTGCTGATCACCCTCGGTCTGCTCGCCCTGCTGGGCGGGGTGTTCCTGCGCGGGTTCGCCGAGGCGATCGGCATCGCGGTGCTGCTCGTCGTCGTCTACCTGGCGCTGAACCTCGTGGTCGTGGTGGTCGGCCTGGCCCACGTCGTCAGCGCGCCGGCGCTGGTCGGCGACTGGCGAACGGCGCTCACCACGAGCTACTCGAGCCCCTGGGTGATGGTCGGCATCGCCCTGCTGGTATTCCCGAAACTGGCGTTGGGCCTGTCCGGATTCGAGACGGGCGTCGCGGTGATGCCGCAGGTCGCCGGTGAACCGGGCGAACCGGAGGACCGCCCGGCAGGCCGTATCCGCGGCACCCGAAGGCTGCTGACCACCGCTGCGGTGATCATGAGCGTGTTCCTGATCACCTCCAGCGTCATCACCACGGTGCTCATCCCGCAGCCGGAGTTCCAGGCGGGCGGGCAGGCCAACGGCCGGGCGCTGGCCTACCTGGCGCACGAGTACCTGGGCAACGCGTTCGGCAGCGTCTACGACGTCTCGACGATCACCATCCTGTGGTTCGCCGGCGCGTCAGCGATGGCAGGGCTGCTCAACCTCGTTCCCCGTTACCTGCCTCGCTACGGCATGGCGCCGGAGTGGGCAAAGGCCGTGCGTCCCCTGGTGCTGGTGTTCGCCGCGATCGCCTTCGCGGTCACCTGGTTCTTCGACGCCAGCGTCGACGCGCAGAGCGGCGCGTACGCCACCGGCGTGCTGGTCCTGATGACGTCCGCTTCCATCGCGGTCACCCTGTCCGCTCGCCGTCGCCAGCAACGCGGCCAGTTCGTCAGCTTCGCGGTGATCGCCGCCGTCTTCGTCTACACCACCATCGTGAACATCGTCGAGCGGCCGGACGGGGTGAAGATCGCCGGCCTGTTCATCCTCGCGATCCTGGGCGTGTCGCTGGCCTCCCGGATCGGGCGCTCGTTCGAGCTGCGGGTCAGCAGGATCGTGCTCGACAAACCGGCCGTGGCCTTCTTTGCCGGAATGCAGGGCCGGGAGATCCAGCTCATCGCCCACGACCCGGACCGCGGCACCGAGCACACCCTCGGTTTCAAAGAGCGCCAACAGCGCGCCGAGAACCACATCCCCTCGGAGGATGCGGTGATCTTCCTGGAGGTCACGTTGTCCGACACCTCGGAGTTCGCAGCCGAACTCAATGTGCACGGCTGCTTCCGGCAGGGCCGGCGGGTGCTGGAGATGACCAGCCCAGCGGTCGCCAACTCGATCGCGGCGCTGCTGCTGTACCTGCGTGACGAATACCGTGTCAAACCCAACATCTACTTCGAATGGACCGAGGGCAATCCGGTCTCCAATTTTCTGCGCTTCCTGTTCTTCGGGGTCGGTGAGATCGCTCCGATCACCCGGGAGGTGCTGCGCCGCGCCGAGCCCGACCGGGGCCGGCGGCCACGGGTGCACGTCGGCTGATCGCAATTTCATGCGTGAAACCGTTTCCGCCCGGCGATCGGAGCGTGCATAGTGTCGCGCGTGGAGCCTTCCCGAAGGGGAGTGCACATCCAGCTTCTCGGAGCGTTCAGCGTGCAGGTCGACGGCGCCCGCGTGGATGCCGGGCAGTGGAGACTGCGCAAGGCCAGGGCCCTGGTGGCAATGCTCGCGCTGGCACCGGGCCAGCGCCGGCATCGCGAGCAGGTGCTCGATCGGCTGTGGCCCGATCTGCAGCCGGTCGCGGCCGCGCGGAACCTGCACCAGACCCTGTATGTGGCACGCCGTGCGCTGGCCGGCCCAGGCGCTGCCACCGATGGACTGCTGGCGATCAAGGACGAGCTCGTCGTGCTCGACGAGGCCGGCCCGGCGCAGGTCGATGCGGTGCAGTTCGAGCGGTTGGCAACGACCGCGCTGGGTTCCGGTGACGAGGTCATGCTGCGCGCGGCGGCAGAATGCTACGGCGGCGACCTGCTGCCCGACATGCCCGCGGCGGACTGGTTCGCGGCCCGCAGGGACGAACTGCGCGAGACGTATCGCGCCGTCATGGTCAAGCTGTCGTCGGCCGTTGCGCAGCGGGCGCCGGAAGAATCACTGGTCATCCTCGCCCAGGTGCTCGAATCGGACCCGTTGCACGAAGGAGCTGTTCGTGCGCTGATGACCCTGCTGGCCGCCACCGGCCGGCGCTCCGAAGCGCTTGCACGCTACGAGCGACTCCGCGCCGACCTGCTCGAAGCGTTCGGGACAGACCCGGACCGGCAGACCACCGAGGTGTTTCGCGAGCTGCTGACGGGTGCGCCGCCGCAACCGCACCGGCGCCCGGCCGGGGACCGGACAGCCGGGCGGGCCGACCGGCAGGCCGAGGCCGGTCACCTGCCCACGCCGGTCACCAGCTTCGTCGGCCGCGAACGTGAACTCGCCGATGTCGAGCGGCTCATCGGTCGCGCCCGCCTGCTCACGCTGACCGGGGCCGGAGGCTGCGGCAAGACCAGGCTCGCCGTAGCGGCCGCGCGGCGGGTCGGTCAGGCGTACCCGGACGGGGTGTGGTTCGTCGATCTGTCGGTGGTCGGCGAATCGCTCCTGGTGGCCGACGGCGTGTCCGCGGCGCTCGGGCTGGAACCCGGTGCCGGGTCGAACCGCGGGCAGGCGCTGGTCGACCAGCTGCGGTGGCGCAGCCTGCTCATCGTGCTCGACAACTGCGAGCACCTGCTCGCGGCGTGTGCCCATCTGGTGGCCGCGGTTCTCGAAGGCTGCCCGGGCGTGGACGTGCTGGCCACCAGCAGGGAGCCGCTGCAGGCACCCGGCGAGTTCACCTTCCGGGTGCCGTCCCTGGCGCTGCCAGCGCCCGGTCCGGTCGGTGATCCAGATCTGATCGGCCTGGGGCGACTGGCGTCGGTGCGGCTGTTCGTCGAACGCGCCGCCCAGGTTCGGCCAGGATTCGCCCTCGACGCGGACAACGCACAGGGTGTCATCGACCTGTGCCGATGGCTCGACGGGATGCCGCTCGCGCTGGAACTGGCGGCCGCCAGGACCGCCGTGCTGGAACCCGCGGAAATCGTGCTGCGACTGGGCGACGCGCTGTCGGTGCTGGGTCGGGGACCGATCGGCATCACCCGACACCAGACGATGCGGGCCACCCTGGAATGGAGCCACGACCTGCTCACCGAGCGGGAAAAGATCCTGCTGCGCAGGGTGTCGGTGTTCTCGGGCAGTTTCACCCTGCCTGCGCTGGAGGAGATCTGCGGTGGCGCCCCGCTGGACGGCTCCGAGCTGCTCGATCTGCTGGGCAGGCTGGTGGACAAGTCCCTGGTGCTGGCCGAAAGAGCGAGCGGCGGATCTCGCTACCGGCAGCTGGAGCCGGTTCGGCAGTACTGCCGGGAGATCCTCGACCATGCCGGCGAGACGCGCCGACTCTCGGCCGCACATTGCGCGTACTACTTGGATTTCGCCGTCTCCCACGATCCCGAGCGGGCGCACGGTGTCGTCACCGAGCACCCGAAGGTGCTCGACCTCGAGCACGACAACCTGCGCGCCGCGCTGCGCTGGTCGTGCTCGGAGGACCCGGACAGCGCGATCCGGCTCGCGGCCGGGATGTGGCGCTACTGGGTGCTGCGCGGGCACTCCGTCGAGGGGGCCCGCTGGGTCGAGCGGGCGTTGGCGGTCGCGACTTCCCCGACGCAGGCTCGCGCCCGGGCGTTACTCGGGCTGACCGGCTTGGACAGCCGTCAGGGCCGCTCCGATCGGCACCGAACGTTGGGGGCCCAGGCGCTGACGATCGCCGAGCAGCTGGGCAACCCCGACGAGGTGGTGCTGTGCCGGCTCATGAACACCACGCTCGCCTGGTGCACCTTCGACCTCGACGAGGCCGAGCGGTTGGCACTTCAGCTCCGCGCCGATGCCGACGACGTCGGACGCGCGGAGGTGGTGGCGGCGACCACCTGGCTGCTGGGCCAGTGCGCCCTGTCGCGGGAGGATGGCGCGCTGGCCGCCGCACGGTTCAACCGGTGCCTGGCTGAGCTCGCCGAGGCCGACCCGCTCAGCCCCCCATTCCTTCCGGTGATCACCCCCTGCCTGCAACTGGTCCCGGTGAACGGGGGCGTCGTGCCGTGCTTCGAGGAGACCCTGTTGCTGTGCAGAAGGGTCGGGGTCGCACAGGCGAACGCCTACGTGCTGTCCGCGCTCGGCTACTCGGCACGGCTGACGGCAGATCCCCAGGCGGCAGCGGCCGTCGTCAGCCACGCGGTCGAGCAGTTCACCGATCTCAAGGACGACCTGGCCCGGGCCCAGGCGCTGCACCAGCTCGGGTGCATCCACCGGGACAGCGGTGACTTCGACGCCGCCGACGCCGAACTGCGCCGCGCCCGCGACCTCCGGCTGACGCTCGGCGACCGCCGGGGCGAGCTGCTGACCGACATCAACATCGCGCTCCTGCAAGCGATGCGGGGCGATGTCGAGCCCGGGCTGGACGCGGCACGCCGCTGCCTGACCGCGTTCGAGTCCGTTGGGGACCCGGCTGGTATCGGCGCGGCGCTGACCATTCTGGGCGCCATCGAACTGCTGTGCGGGCAGCTGCGTGCGGCGCGGGAGATGTACGGCCGAGCTGCCGACCAGCTCGCACCGTGGGGCCGTCTCGCGGCCTGGCAACGCCTCATGGTCGCCGAATTGTCCGCGGAATTGGGAGATCGTGGCCGGGCTGCGCGGGAGACCAGAACAGCCGGCGCGGCTTTCGACCGACTTGGCTGCGTCGTCGCCGGCCGGCGGATGGCATCGTTGAGATCGCGTTGAGATCGTGTTGAGGTGTGCTGCCTATCGTCGGTCTCGGATCGGGAAAGCCGAGAAACAACAGCCGAGAAACAACGGAGGAAAGCTGCATGACATCGACACAGACCGGACCGAGCCGTATCGGCCAGGCCACCATCGCCGAGTTCGCCGGCGGTCTTCGCGGGACCGCCGTCCTGCCGGGGGACGACGACTACGACCGTGAGCGGAGCATCTGGAACGCAGCCCACGACCGACGGCCGGCGGTGATCGTTCGCTGCGCCGGGGTCGCCGACGTGATGCGCACGGTCGACTTCGCGCGGAGCGAAGGGGTGCCGCTGGCGGTCCGCGGCGGTGGCCATTCGATCCCCGGATTCTCGACCGTCGACGACGGCATCGTGCTCGACCTGTCGCTGATGAAAGGTATCCGGGTGGACCCGGACACCCGCCGGGTGACCGCCGAGGCCGGATGCCTGTGGAAGGACCTGGACGCCGAGACCCAGCAGTTCGGGCTCGCCGTGACCGGCGGCCTGGTCTCCTCCACGGGCATTGCCGGGTTGACCACCGGCGGCGGCATCGGGTGGCTGCTCCGCAAGTACGGCCTGACGTGCGACAACCTGGTCGGGGCCGACGTCGTCACCGCCGAGGGCCAGTTCGTGCACGCCAGTGCCGAGGAGAATGCCGAATTGTTCTGGGGGCTGCGCGGCGGAGGCGGCAACTTCGGCGTGGTGACGTCCTTCGAGTACCAACTGCACGAGGTAGGACCGACGGTGTATTGCGGCCTGGTGTTCTATCCGGCGGACCAGGCGGAGCAGGTGCTCCGCGGGTACCGCGAGGCCTCTGCCCAGGCCCCTGACGAGCTGACCACCCTGTTCAACATGACAACGGCGCCGCCGGTGCCGTTCCTGCCGGAGTCGGCCCACGGCAAGCCGATCATCGCGGTGGTCGGCTGCTGGTCCGGCGATGCCGATGCGGGCGAGGCGGCCACCGCGGCCTTCCGCTCGCTGGGCACCGTGGTTGCCGACATCTTCGACGCGCGTCCCTACGTGGCGTGGCAGCAGGTCCTCGACCCGTTGTTGCCGCGGGGGTTGCACAACTACTTCCGCTCGGCGTTCCTGCGCACCGCCGACGACGCGGCCCTGCAGTCGCTGCTGGACTCCTACGCCCGGGTGCCCAACGCCCTGAGCGAACTGCATCTGTACCGCCTGGGCGGCGCGGTGAGCAGGGTCGCGGCGGACGCGACGGCGTTCGCGCAACGTGATCAGGAGTACCTCGTCGAGGTGATCGCCCGGACGCCCACCGCGGAGGGCTTCGGCGAGGTCGTCCAATGGGCGCGTGGCGTGACATCCGCATTGGGTCCGGACGCCGCCATGTACGTGAACTTCACCGGTGACGGGGACGCCTCCAACGTGGTCGCCGCCTACCCGCCGGACACCTACCGCCGGTTGGTCGCGCTGAAGAACGAATACGACCCGACCAACCTGTTCCGGCTCAACCAGAACATCCCGCCTGCCGCGTGAATGACTCGTGACACGATCTGGCGGTGCTGGCCACTCTCGGGCGCCTCATTGCCCACCGACCCGGCGTCATCGTCGCGATCTGGATCTTGCTGACGATCGCCGGGTTCGCCACCGCACTGGGGGTGACGGGCGAGGGGTTGTTCGCCAGGCTGGCCGCCAGCGAACCAGCCGTCAACGGGGAGGCCAACCAGGGCCGGAACATCCTGAACGAGCAGGCCACCACCGGACCGACCATCACCCTGCTGATCCGGGGCGCCGCCCCGGACAACCCCGCGGTGGTCGATCCGGTGTCCAGGGCAACCGCGGACCTGCTGGCCATCGGTGGGGTCGCGCAGGTGCTGGACCCGCTCGCGGTGCCGGGCGGCCCGGCATCACCGCAGGCAGCCGGGCTGATCGCCCGAGACCACACCGGCTTCCTGGTGACGGCGGTGCTGGCACCCGACCTGCCGACCGCGACCGAGAATGCCGCCCTGGACGCAGCGCAGCCGCGCCTGCAGCAGCTCGGCGACGAGATCGCCGTCGCCGTCCCGGGGTCGAGCAGCCAGATCGGCGGCGGCACGCTGGTTTTCGACGCGATCACCAGCCAGGTGGAGAAGGACCTGTTCAAGGGCGAGGTCATCGCGCTCCCGGTCAGCCTGCTCGTCATGGTGCTGGTGTTCGGCGGATTCCTCGCGGCCGGTGTGCCGATCGCCGGTGCGATCGCCTCGATCGGCGGCGCGCTGGCAGTGCTTCTGGGTTTCTCCTACCTGATCGATCTGGACGCCAGCGTGGTCAACGTGGTCACCGTGCTGGGTCTTGGCCTGTGCATCGACTACGGCCTGCTGATCGTCTCCCGCTACCGGGAGGAACTGCGGGACCGGTTGCGGCGCGGCAAGACCCGGTCGACCCGCGCCGCCCGCACCGATGCGCTGGTCACCACCATGCGCACCGCAGGGCGCACCGTGCTGTTCTCCGGCGTGACCGTGGCGATCAGTCTGTGCGGGCTGCTGCTGTTCCAGGCCAAGATCCTTCGGGCGGTCGGCGCGGCCGGCGTCAGTGTGGTGGTCGTTGCGTTGGCGGTCGCCTTGACCCTGGTCCCGGCCCTGATCGCGATAGCCGGGGCCAGGATGCTCCGGCCCGGGTTGCTGAACCGGGTACCGGGCCTGAGATCCCTGGGACGAAAACTCGGTGACGTGGCACCCGAGGAGGGCTTCTTCTCCCGCCTCGCCCGGCGTACCCAGCGGCGGCCCTGGCTGGTCGTGACCGGGGTGGTGCTGCTGCTGGCGGTGCTCGCCGCGCCCGCAGTGAACCTGCAGCTGCGCAACTCCGGAGTCGAACTCCTCCCACCCGGGGCTCCCGACCGGCAGTTCTTCGACACCCTGGCGCAGGAGTACCCGGCGTCGGGCATCCCAGCCATCCAGGTGGTCGGGCAGACCGGCGCTGATGGGATGGCCGGTCTCGCCGATGAAATCCGCGCACTGGACGGGGTGGAGCTGGTGACTCCGCCCAAGGCTGTGGGCGGGCAGTACGCGACTGTGTCGGTGTTCCTGACCGACCGCGATCCGGGCAGCAACGCGGCCAAGGCGGTGGTGGCCGCCGTGCGCGACGACCGGCCCGACTATCCGATATGGGTCACCGGACGGACCGCCGGTCTCGTCGACTTCACCGACGCCCTGGCGCACGATGCGCCCGCCGCGCTCGCCGTGGTGATCGTGGCAACCTTCGTGCTGCTGTTCTTCATGACCGGTTCGGTGTTGATCCCGATCAAGGCATTGATCATGAATGTGATATCGCTCGGCGCCTCGCTCGGGGTGCTGGTGTGGGTTTTCCAGGACGGCAACGGCGAGTCCTTGCTCGGATTCACCTCCACCGGCGGGATCGAGGGCTTCATCCCGATCCTGGTGTTCGCGCTCGGGTTCGGGCTGGCCATGGACTACGAGGTGTTCCTGCTGAGCCGGATCAAGGAATTCAAGGACAGCGGGATGAGCAACAACGATGCCGTCGTGCACGGCCTGCAGCGCTCGGGGCGGATCATCACCTCGGCGGCATTGATCGTGGTGCTGGTGTTCTCCGGATTCGCCGTCGGCGAGTTGCTGGTCATCAAGCAGACCGGCGTTGCGCTCGCGGTCGCCGTGGCGATCGACGCGACCATCGTGCGCTGCCTGCTCGTGCCCGCGACCATGACGCTGCTGGGTGACTGGAACTGGTGGGCTCCGGCGCCGCTGCGGCGGCTCCACGAGAGGGTCGGCCTGCGGCACTGAGACTGAGTCGATCAGTGACTGTCAGCAGATTTCCGTGCACTGGCCGAGCGACTGACCGCGCCACTGGAGTCCGCAGGTGATCCCCATCATCTTCCTGCTGCTGTTCGTCTACGTGTTCGGCGGAACTCTCGGTGCCGGACTCGGCGCTGGAGTCGGTGGCCCGTCCGGCGGCCGAGCAGAGCCCTTAGACCGCAAGCAATCTCCCGATGATCCTGCTGCTCCTGCCCTTCCCTCGGCAGCGGATTGGTCCCCACCGACTGGATGCCGATCGGACCGCGTTGGTTCGCCGACTACCAGCCCTTCACACCGGTCGTGGAGACGCTACGCGGACTGGCTGCTGGGCGGGCCGATCGGCAACGGCGCAGCGATCGCCGTGGGCTGGTGCGTCGGCATCGCACTGCTCGCCCATCACTGGGCGAAGAGACTGTTCAACCGTCGCCCCGCACACTGAGCCCCCCGGTTGCGACGCGAGACCGCAGCCGGATGTCGTTGCAGGCCTCACAGACCGACGCCGGGATCAGGCCCACCGCCTGGAGCCTGCCGAAGATCGCGCAGCCGAGGCAGAACCCGAACACCGACTCGAGGAACGCGGCCACGGTGATCATCCCGACCAGTACCCACGACACCGTTGGCGCGTCCAGGTAGGACGCGACCAGTGCGACCACCGAAAGGGTCGCGCCGATCGTCTGCGCAAACCGTTTCGGTGGGCCGGGCACCAGCCTGGCCGGACCCAGCCTCGGCGCGATCACCCTGGTGGCCAGCAGCCCGAATGGTGAGAACCTCGGGCCGGACGCCACCCGGGCCAGGAACCCGAGGGCCAGCAGCCAGAGCAGCCACGGGGTGCGTAACTCCAGCGTCGCGAGACAAAGCAGCACCACCATGGCGGCGACCGAGCGTGCGGCGTACTCGTTGACCGGGTTCGGGAATGCCAGCAACTTCCTGACCGCAGTCCTCATCAGCATGTCCGTCCGCCTGCGTGCTTCCATTCCGGGAATCCGCCCTCGACGTGCACGACGTCGGTGAATCCCCGGTTGATCAGTTCAGTCATGATCTGTTCCGTTCCTGATGAGTCAGCTGACCTCGCGGAGGGCTGCCGCTGGCCACGTCGTGCACGTTGAGACACATCCATGCAGGCCAGCAGCGCGACCTGGCTGGCCGGCGGCAGCAGGGGTTCGCCCCTGTCGAAGGCGGAATAGTCCTTGGAATTGCGCAGGTCGTCGGCAGTGCTCATCGGAATCTCTTTCATGCGGCAGAGGTCCTCGGGAACTCGGAAAGGAACCAGGGGGAAGCACCCGGAGGAACAAGTGAAGAGGATCAGTGTAGGAAGGTGACCCGCGGAATCGAGTGGTCAGCGGCTTTCGCAACACTGGGCCGTGCTGATGCGCATGTAGTCGACGTGACGGCGACGGATCAGCACGCGGCAGGCCTCGGACCTGGACCTCATCGCGGTGCGCACGACCTGACAATCGTCATCCAGCCGGACATTGTCAACCCGACCGGCGAGGATCATCGCGCTGGGTAGCCAGTGGTCTACAGCGCGTCCATTCGGGCGATGGTGGATGCTCCCGCCATTGAGCTCACCGAGTGGCAGCGCTCTCCGCCCGAACGTCGGCATACGACCACATGGGCATCGATTTCGCCCAACCGGAACGATTGCGGCTCGGCATCGATGGGGATTGCCTGTGTCGATCGACGCAGCGGCGAGCTGAGTCCGGCGGCCCCGGAGCTGCTTGCCCGGATCGGGGCTTCCGCCCGTGACGAACGAGTTGCTGATCAACACGGTCGAGATCGTCACCGCCCCGCATCTCCGCGCCGTGCACGCCGTCGCGGACCGCACCCAGCTCGCAGGAAAAGTCAGCTCGCATGCCGAACCCTTGGTGTGGAACTGCTCTCGGCGGGCACGCACCCTTGCGTTGTCATGTGCTTACCGAGACGATCGGGGGGCGCGGCTCGTCGTCCGGTCTCATCACGTTCCATGCCGGGGCTGGACGCAACTTGGATGGCGGCTGAGCCCTCAGCTCGAGCCAGACTGTCGCGATTGTGCGACTGAGAGGAATGTCATGAGTGTGTACAGGGTCACCGAGCTGATCGGGACGAGCGCCGAGTCATGGGAGGACGCCGCGGCCACCGCGGTGAAAACGGCCAGCACGACCCTGCGCGACCTCAGAGTTGCCGAGGTCGTCAGGCAAGACGTCCAGATCAATGAGGGTGGCGCGGTCACTTACCGGATCAAGCTGCAGGTCTCGTTCAAGTACGAGGCCGAAGGGGACTCTTCGCCGATAGCGGGGCTCAGGGAGGATCCATCAGGTCGATGAGCAATCCCCGGGCGACGGCAGTGACCCGTCCGACGTCCGGATCACCTCGAGCGTTGCAACGATCGGTACCCTGCACGGCCCGGTCGACGAGCTGATCGCCGCTCCCGTCCCAGCGTTGGAAAAACACCGGGTGGGGTGTGCCGTTGGACATGTCGCCAGGCAGGGTGTCTCGGGGCAGGCTGCCGCGCCCCGCGAGGGACTGTCCACCACTGCGATTCAGGCGCGGGGCGCGCGGCGCTCAGCCCCCCACTCAACACACCCCCGGAGCTCGGGGGGACCCCACATAGCCACCAGGCGGTGACGGACGGGATGTGGCAACGCGGGGAGCGAACCCGCGATCTAGTATGAGCAGCAACGGTTCTCGTTGCCACGCTCGCCTCCTGGACAAGCGCGACGCTCCAGCCGAACAGTCCGTCATGCGGTAACCAACCCGCGAATATCAGCTAGCGTGACGTACACGACTGGCCCCCCGGGCAGGCTCCTCCACCATGACGGCAGCGAGTCGGGATCGGGCGGGGCGGGATCGGGGGCCGGAAGAACTGCGAGGTCGCGGGCAGCGTGGCCGCCGATCCCGGAAGCCGGGCGGAAACGGGGACAGCACGAGATCGCTGTGCAGGTCCCGAGGTCCATGTCGGGCGGCAGACCGTGTTCGGCGCGTAACGCAGCCGGCGGGTCGTGCGACAGCCTCCGGTCTCGGGAAAGATCCGGCAGCGGGGACGAGCACCACCGCGCGCAGAATCTTGAGCGCCTCGGCGAGAACCGCTGCACCGAAATCCATCTCGTCACGGACGACCAGATCGGGATGCCAGGTCGCGTACAGATCACGGTAGTCCAGGACACGATGACGGCACCTCGCCCAGGCACCGGACGCCCAGCCAGCAGAACGAGGACCAGGTGATCCGGGAATTACTGCAGTGCCTGGTCGATCTCGTCCGCCACGGCTCGCCGGTCCGCCGCGGTCGCGGCGAACCATGGGGTCAGGTCGATCGTCGGGACGCTGCCCACGACGTGCCTGTCAAAGGCCGCGCCGCGAAAGAGCCGACAGTCCCGTTCCCGAGGAAGCCGAATCCGCGCCGGCTCAGCACCATCTGGCACTGACCGGTGTTCGGGCCCCAACTGGACAGCACGCCATGGGAGATCGCGCCGAGCCCGGTGCCCAGCACGATGGCGCCGACGGCCTGCCAGAACGTCAGTCCGAAGAACAGCACGCAGCTGACGCCCACGAAGACAGTGGCGAACTCCATGTTGGGCGACGTCCAGGTCCACAGCAGCTGGATGGGCCGGCCGTGCCGTTGTGCGAGCGGGATCGCTTCTGCGCCACCGGCTCGACCGCGGCGACCTTCGCGCCGTAGTGACGATCGGTGCGAGCAAGCTCAGTGGTTGCCATGGGGGATTCTCTGGTGGGAGGTGTTCCTCGACAAGGACGTTCGTGTCAACGTTGTGTTTCGATATCCTTTGCGCCGAGCAGCTGTGCGTGCAGGAGTCGGGTCGGCGCACTCGGCATGACGCCGAGTTCGTCCCGCAGCAGCACCCGCAGGGTCTCGTAGACGTGCAGCGCCTCGGCCGCATTACCCTGCTCGGCCAGGGCCGACATCAGCAGCCGGTGGCCGCTCTCCCGATAGGGCGCGACGGACACCAGTTCGCGGCTCGCGCGTTCGGCCGTCGCGAGCTCGGTGTGACCGACACCGAGCGAGGCCGCAGCGTAGGTCTCCAGCGCGCGCAGGTACAGCAACTGCAGTTCGGCGCGCACGCCCTGGACCCACGCCGATTCGTTGCCGGCCAGGAACCCGCGGCGCGCGGTGAACATCGCCGTCTGGGCCGCCGCCCAGGCTCTCGCCCAGTCCCGCTGCGCGGTGGCGGACTCGGCGCGATGAATCGCGTCGCGGGCCGCCTCCAGATCGACCCAACTGCCGACCGGAAGTTCCAGGTGCACCGCTCCCTGCTCCGAGCGACACGGCAGGACGCGACGCAACTTGGACAGCAGGGCGTGGAGCGCGGCCTCGCTCGCCACCGGCGGTTTCTGGCCCCACAGCGCGTCGACGAGCACGTCGCGGGTGACTTGCTCCGCCCGGTGCACGACCAGGAACGCGAAGAGCGTGCGGCCCTGCTGACCGGGCAGCAGGTGCTCGCGACGCACGCCGTCCGCCTCGATGACGATCCGACCGCACACTTGAATGCGGGACGAGGGCGACGCCATGCTTTCTCCAAGACCGCGCCAAGGCTGCGACGGTAGTGATTGTGCCAGCACGGACACGTCAAGGAGGAGCCATGACAACAGCAACGTTCGACCCGGTCCGCTACAAGCAGACGACCCGGGAACAGTGGCAGGCGGCTGCACAGGCGTGGGACCGGTGGAGTCCGACGCTGGAACAGTGGCTCGGCGGCGCCACCGAGGTGATGCTCGACCTGGCCAGGGTGTCCACCGGGCGGCGGGTGCTGGACGTCGCTGCCGGAGCCGGAGGGCAGACACTGGCGGCCGCCCGACGGGTCGGCCCATCGGGCGCGGTGCTGGCCACCGACATCGCCCCGGCGATCCTCGCCCTCGCACAGGCCACCGCGGACCGTGCGGGACTGACCAACGTCGTGACCCGCGAGATGGACGGGGAGCGGATCGACGTCGAGCCGGGCCACTTCGACGCGGTGATCAGCCGTTTGGGACTGATTTACCTTCCCGACCAGCACCGCGCGCTGACCGGTCTGCGAACCGTTCTCCGGCCGGGCGGCCGGCTCGCCGCAATCGTGTACTCGACGCCACAGACGAACGGCTTCTTCTCGGTACCCGTCTCGGTGATCCGGGAGCGGGCCGCGTTACCGCCGCCCACTCCGGGGCAACCCGGCCCGTTCAGTCTCGGCGCACCTGGCGTCGCGGGTCGGGCACTGCGCGACGCAGGCTTCGTCGATGTCGTGGAGATCCGCCTCGATGCGCCGCTCGTGATGAGCACGGCGGCCGAGTGCGTCAGATTCGAGCGGGAATCCTTCGGTGCGCTGCACCAGATGCTCGCGGGCCTGGACGAATCGGGGCGCACGGCCGCGTGGTCGGAGATCGTGGATCGACTGGCCGCCTACGACGGTCCGTCGGGGTTTGTCGGACCCTGCGAACTCGTCGTGGTGGCCGGCACGGCTCCAGGGTCGACCACCTGATCAGGCGGTGAGCCGCGACGCCAGCCAGGCCGTGGTCACGGAGCGGGCCTCATCCGCGTGGGACTGATCGTCGGAGTAGGCGCCGTACAGGTGGTCGGCGTCGGCGACGGTGTGCAGCGTGGTGTCCGTGCTGGCCACGGTCTTCAGGAAGACGTCGGCCACGTCGGGGGAGACGACGTTGTCGTCGGACCCGACAACAGCCAGGACCGGGCCTCGATAGCCGGCCACGTCGTCCAGCGGGTGCGACTGCTCGATCGTGTCGTACCAGTTCAGCGACAACATGAAGTCGCGGTCGCCGACATCGATCGGCACGTAGCCGTCCGTGCGCGCCTGCTCGTGCGCGGCCGGATCCTCGTCGTAACCGTTGTAGACCGCGCCGCTCCACTCGACCAGCGCTGCCACCCCCGGCACCGTCCCGGCCAGGGTCGCGGCGATCGACCCTCCGCGGGACAGACCGAGCACCGCGACACGGTTCGGATCGATCCACGGATCTGACTGCAGGTACCGCACCGACGCGGTCGCGTCCGCCACCATGTTCGGATAGTCCAGCGCGAGGTCCGGTTCGGTCGAATCGCCGGAGCCGGCGAAATCGATGCGGAGTGAGGCAATGCCCTGGCCGGCGAGGTCAGCGGCCTCGTGGCCGAACAGGTCGCCGGTTTCGTCGCGGCTGCCCAGATCCCCGTGCAGCATCAACACGCCCGGCATCCGGCCCTGCGGCGGCGACACGGGTAACGCCAGGGTGCCCGGCACCTGATGGTCGCCGGCCGGCACCCACACCATGGTTTCCACGACCGGGCCGGCAGCAGTGGACTCGGCCGGCGGAGCCCCTGCGTCGGTGACGGGGTCGGTGACGGCGTCCAGGGCGGGGACATCGGCCATGCCGACGTCAGCTGTCGTCTCGGTCGCATAGGTCACCTGGGGCACCCTTGTCGCCTGGGTGGCGGCGTCGGTGGACGCGCAGCCGGTCGGTCCGGCAACCAGGGCCAGCGCGAGGGTCACCGCAGCGACGCGGCTGGTCCCCCGGCTAGCTGACACCTATCCATGCTGATCGAAGACTATGAAGAAAAGGTAAGGATCCGCCGCCGTTGTGATCAGCAGCGCACGCCGGGGCCGGCTACGGGATCAGCACCAGCTTGGTGCCCGCGCCCTGTTGTTGACGCCCCCAGGCGGTGCCGACCTCCCGCAGCGGCAGTCGTTCCATGTCGACGACGATCTCGCCGTGCGCCGCATGCTCGGTCAGGCGCAGGTAGGCCTCCCGTTTGGTCTGCAGCGGGACATGGAACACAGCGAATCCCCGCACGTCCAGGCCCGCGGAGCGGACGACCGGCGCAGGCAGGCTCACGTGCACTCCGGCCAGTTGGCCGATCTGGATGAGCCGGGCTCCGTGGGCGGCGGCCTTCATCGCTGCCAGGGCCGGAGTTCCCCACAACGGGTCGATGATCACGTCCGGCCCACCATCCGCAGCGTCCCGGAACGCGGCCACCAGGTCGTCGTCACCACCGCTGTCACCGATCACCACGCTTGCGTCCGCACCCCGCTCGCGCAGGCGCTGGAGACGGTCCGCGTCACGGCCGGCGGCCACCACCGTGCCGGCACCCAGGATCTTCGCGGCCTGCACGGCGACGCTGCCCACGGCTCCGTTGGCACCGAGCACCAGCACGCACTCCCCCGGCTGCACCGCAGCCCGCCACTGCAGGGCCAGCCAAGCGGCCAACCCGGTGTTGCCCAGCGCGGCCGCAACGGCGTCCTCGACCCCCTCGGCGACGTCCAGCAGGGCGTCCTGCCGGACCAGGGACCGCTCGCCCCACGACCCGTAGGGTGACACCGGGGCATCGAAGAAGACCCGGCGATCGTCGGCCAGGCGTCCCACGCCGTCACTGCCGAGCACCGATGGAACCGCCGGCGGCCCGAGGTAAAAGCCTCCCGAGGCCTTCGCCAGGTCCACGTGGTTGACGCCGGCCGCGGTCACCTCCACCACGACCCGCCCGTCACCGGCGACCGGGTCCTCGAATTCCGCGAAACTCGGCGGCGCACCGATTTCGGTCAGAACAGCTGCGCGCATCTACGACCACCCGTCCCTAGGTTCGCCCTGAACCTACCGGGACCCGTTGTCCGACACGTACGACTGCCCTTCCACCGGGACACCGTCAGCGGCGCGCGACGCCACGTCCGGGTCACTGAACGGATACTGCGATCGCCACGACGAGAACACGACGGCGGGTCAAGACGGTCGGCGACGCCGGGGTGGGCACGTCGACGGACCCGGACCCAATGTGCACCGATCCCCTTTCCTGGTCACGAGGATCTTGGATTCATGGATTCTTCCTGGATTCCTGGATTCCTGGATTCCTGCCAATCCTTCGCCCGCGGCGAAACGAACAGTCGATGAGCGATCCGAACGCCGGCCGCCAGAAAAGGGAGTGGCTCACGAACGCCGGCCGCCAGAAAAGGGAGTGGCTCATGAAGGACTGGTCACGTCGAAACCTCTTGCGCGCCAGTGCCGGCGCAGCGGTCGCGGTGCCGATGGCCGCGCTGAGCGGGCGCGGAACCACGGCAACTGCCGCGGCATCGGCAAGGGGTGGTGATCTGGCCGGTTTTCCCAATGGGCGCAGGGTCTTCGACAACGTGGTCGCGATCGAACTACGGGCGGTGGCGGGGGCCAGCTACCCGCTTGTCGACCCCACGTTCGTCCCGGACGGCGCGTCTGGTGTACTCACCGACCTGACCGACGGGCCGAACCCGCCCAATACCGTCAGCTACCTGAAGGCGTTCCCGTATCTGGACCATCCGGTGAGTGGATATCGGGTTGTGCCGCTGTCGGTCTCGGCGTGAGCACCATGCCCACGCAGACACACGTTCCCGCGGGGACGCATTCTTCCGGTCAGTCGCACGTTCCCGCGGACACGCATACCCACGTCCGCGGCGGCCCGCCGGTGCTGGACATCGGCGGCAATGTCGGGGCTCTGGTCGCGACGATGGACCCGGCGGCAGCCGGCACCGAGCTGCACCTGAGGTCGGAACACGAGCCGCCGATCTTGATCCACACCGGTGTGTGGCGCCGCGGGTACGGAGATGGCGAGGTGACCGGGCGGTGTTCGCCGAGCTCATCGAGGGGTCCTACTGGTGCTCGATCCGAGCGGACACGGCCTGGCGTCGGTCCATGTCCGCGGCGGCGAACTGGCCAGTATCGACCTGCGTTTCAGGCTGCCGCGAGTACCGCCAGGATGTTTCCCGCCGGGTCGGTGAACCACGCGATGTCCGGGCCGTTTCCTCGCATCACACCCTTGGCGTCCTGGGGCATCCCGTCATAGCGTTCGAAGGAGACCCCCCGACGGATGAGCTCGTCGACGGCGGCATCGACGTCCTTGACCGGGAAGTTCAGGATCGTGAACGTGGCGGGCACATGACCGGGTTTCTCGTAGACCAGGACATCGCGACCTCCGGCCAGATGCACCCTCATCAACCCACCCATGTCCTGCACCTCGGACACCGGCAATCCGAGCGTGGTGCCGTAGAACTCTCGGGCGGCCGCTATGTCGTTCACCGAGAAACCGCTGAACGCCTCGCTGTCTGCAAACACCATTCGCTCCACACTCCTTTGATGCGACGCTCGTCGCTGGTCCAGGTTGGCACAACAGGTCGACCGCTGTCCGGACCAGTACTCATCGGTCGGCCTCGGTGCGACCCGGGCGGAGGGGGGCTCGGCCTCCCATCCACCCGTCTGCAGTGGAATTCGGCAGCGCCCACCTCGGCGCGGAAGATCCTCACCGGACCTGTCCGCCGGGCCTGCGACGATCCCCGCCAGCAGTTGGACGAGCAGCGACTCGCAGGGACCTCCGTGCTCGCCGGTTTCCGCCCCGTCCGCACCGTGGTGTCAGCCATCGTCGACGTTCGCTGCAACGCGCGCAAATCACACCACCTCCGACACGGGCGTCCCTAATATCAAACGAGTATCAAACGCGCGTTCCGTTGCGAAGGAAGTATTCGATGAGTCCCAAATCGGTGGCCGAGAAACTTCTGATCAAACCGGGCACCACGCTGTGGTTGTCGCACACGGTCCGACTGAACCTCATCGAACCGCTACCCGAGAGCGTCCGTCTGGTGGACGGACCCGATCGCGCCCAGACCGCGGTGGTGTTCGCCGACGACGCCGCCTCGGTGCGACACATCATGGGCGCCCGCAGAAGTCAGCTGGAGAGAACGGCGACGATCTGGATCGCGTACCCCAAGGGCAACATGGCCGACATCAACCGCGACACGCTGTGGCCGATCCTCACCGACTACGGGATGCGGCCCGTCAGCCAGGTCGCCATTGACGACGTGTGGTCGGCGCTGCGATTCCGCGTCCTGCGGGCCGGGGAGGCACCGTTCACCGGCGGACCATGAGCGGCCAACGGCAAGAGCAGTGCGATCATCGCGAGGAAGGCAGCTTCTTGGGCGGCAACGGGAAGAACCCCGACGTCCGCGCGACGTAATCGGCGTACCCGGGCTTGGACGATGACATCCGCTTCTCCGTCAATGCCTTGCCGGTCTTGGCGGTCAGCAGCCAGATCATCAGCACCGGCGACAGGATCGTCAGCCAGCCGACCCAGGTCCAGCTGACCGTCAGGAAGATCCCCGCCCAGACGCAGGCGTCACCGAAGTAATTGGGGTGACGGGTGTATCGCCACAGGCCGCGATCCATCAGCTTGCCCTTGTTGGCGGGGTCCTTCTTGAACGCGGCCAATTGCGCGTCGCCGACGGATTCGAAGAACAGGCCCACCAGGTAGACAACCAGCCCCAGCCATATCACCCAGCCGGCCGGACCGGGCAGCACCATCGCCAGCTGAACCGGCAGCGAGACGAACCACATCGTCAGGCCCTGCGGTATCTGTACCTTCCGGACGATGACCCCCGGCCCCTTTGCGTCGGCCAGCATCTCCTCGTAGCGCGGATCCTCGGGCAGACCCTTGTTGCGGAACAGGATGTACCCACCCAGGCGCAGTCCCCAGATGACCACCATGGCCAGCACCAGCCAGCGCAGCGTCGGATCGCCGTTACCGAGTGAGACCAGGAAAGCCACCACGGCGATGACGGCGAATCCCGGACCCCAGATCGCGTCGATGATCGAGTACTTGCCGGTGGACGTGCCGATGGCGAACGACACCGCCATCAGCAGCGCTACCGCGGCCAGCGAACAGCCCAGCACCGTCAGGAACATGCCTGTGGGGAAGGTCATGACGCCATTGTGGGCTACCCGGCCTTCCGTTCCCCGCTCATAGTCATTAGCCTATCTAACAACCAGCAGGAGGGAGAGGCATGACGTCCACGTCCGCGGTCCACGAACGGCGGGTGGCGCTGGGTGTCACCACGGTCGGCATCCTGGCCGCCACCCTCAACGCGTCCATCCTGCTGATCTCGCTGCCGGCGATCTTCGCCGGGCTGGGCCTGGACCCGCTGGCTCCGGGCAACATCTCGCTGCTGCTGTGGATGCTGATGGGCTACATGCTCGTCACCGCAGTGCTCGTGGTGACCTTCGGCAGGCTCGGCGACCAGTACGGACGCGCCCGGCTGTTCAACCTCGGGTTCGCGATCTTCACCGCCGGGTCCATCGCCTGCGCGTTGATCCCGAGCACCGGGCCCGCCGGCGCGTGGGAACTGATCGCGTTGCGGGTCTTTCAGGGCGTCGGTGGGGCCATGCTGACCGCCAACTCGACCGCGATCATCGCCGACGCGTTCCCCGCCGATCGTCGCGGCTTCGCTCTCGGCGTCAACCAGGTGGCCGGCCTCGCGGGCTCCTTCCTCGGCCTGATCATCGGCGGACTGCTGTCCGAGTGGCACTGGCGCGCGGTGTTCTGGGTCAGCGTGCCGGTCGGGCTGTGGGGCACCTGGATGGGGTACCGGCACCTGCGCGACAAGGCCCGGGACCGGGCCAGCGTCGTCACAATCGACTGGTGGGGCAACCTGACCTTCGGGCTCGGTCTCGTCGCGTTGCTGGTCGGCATCACCTACGGGCTGCAGCCCTACGGCGGCCACACCATGGGCTGGACCAGTCCCACTGTGCTGGGCGGCATGGCGCTGGGGGTGTTGCTGCTCGTCGCGTTCGTGCTGATCGAGAACCGGGTACCCGAACCCATGATCAACATGAAGCTGTTCAAGATCCGCGCGTTCGCCGCGGGCAACATCGTGAACCTGCTGGCGTCGATGGCCAGGGGCGGCCTGCAGTTCATCCTGATCATCTGGCTGCAGGGCATCTGGCTGCCGCTGCAGGGCTTTGCGTTCGACCAGACGCCGCTCTGGGCGGGCATCTACATGCTGCCGCTGACCGTGGGTTTCCTGGTCGCAGGGCCGATCTCCGGAGCGCTGTCCGACCGGTTCGGGGCCCGGGTCTTCGCCACCGGCGGCCTGCTCATCCAGGCGGCCAGCTTCCTGGGACTGATGCTCATCCCCGCCAACTTCTCCTATCCGCTGTTCGCGCTGCTGCTGGCCGTCAACGGCATCGGGTCGGGATTGATGGCGGCGCCGAACTCGGCGGCGATCATGAACTCGGTGCCGCCGGATCAGCGGGGTGCCGCCTCCGGGGTGCGGGCGACCGGGATGAACGCCGGCATGGTGCTGTCGATGGGCGGCTTCTTCTCGCTGATGGCGATCGGCCTGGCCAGTGCGCTGCCCTCCGCCATGTATCACGGCCTCACCTCGCTCGGCGTCACATCAGCCGCGGCGCAGACGATCTCGCAGACACCGCCGGTCGGCACGCTGTTCGCCGCGTTCCTGGGTGCCAACCCGATCGAGCAGTTGATGCAGGCCGTCGATCCATCGCAGTTGCAGCCCGGCGGCGGCGCCGACGTGGCCACCCTGACCGGCCAGACGTTCTTCCCGACGCTGATCTCCGGGCCGTTCAAGGACGGATTGACGGTCGCGTTCAGCGTCTCCATCGCGATGCTGCTGATCGCGGCGGTGGCCTCGCTGTTCCGCGGCGGGAAGTTCGTCCACCCCGGCCAGGACGACCGGCGCGAGGACGACCGGCCGGTGCACGAGTCGATCGCGGAGGCGTTGGCCCGGGAGGGCGCAGCGCTGGAATATCCCGCCGCCCCCGGCGCCGATGTCCGGTACGAGGACGCGCTGGCCCGCGCTCACGCCTCCCAGCCGCGCCGGGAGGGCTCCTTATAGGTCCGGCCGGACTCGGCCGGCCGGACCGCGAGAATCTGATCGACGCCCATCCGGTTCTCCGCGAACGCCAACCCGCCGCCGACCAGGTACAGCCGCCACACCCTGGCACCGACCTCGCCGATCAACGCGACAGCGTCGTCCCAGCGACCTTCCAGGGTGCGCAGCCACGCCTGCGCGGTCCATTGGTAGTGCTCCCGCAGGGCGTGCACGTCACGGATCTCCAGGCCGGCGTCGGCGATCAGCGACACCGTGCTGCCCACCGGTTTCATGTGCATGTCGGGTGCGATGTAGGTCTCGATGAATGCCCCGCCACCGGAGGCCACCGCTCCCCTGGACATCTGCTGGACCATCGCCCGTCCGCCGGGGCGCAGCACGTCGTGCAGGATCCGGGCGAAGGCCGGGTATTCCGCGTCGCCGACGTGCTCGCCCATCTCGATGGTCGAGACGGCGTCGTAGGCTCCCTGGTCTGCACCGGAAGAGGCGAGTTCGCGGTAGTCGGCGAGCCGCACGCCGGCCCGATCACCCAGCCCGGTTTCGGCGATCCGCTTGCTGACGAACTCGAATTGCGCGTGGGACAGGGTGACGCCGGTCGACACGGTGCCGTAGTGCTGCGCCGCGTGGCACAGCAGCGAACCCCAGCCGCATCCGATGTCCAGGTGTCGTTTCCCTTGGGCCAGGCCGAGTTTGCGGCAGATCAGGTCGAGCTTGGCGCGCTGGGCGTCCTGAAGTGACCCGGTCGGGCCGTCGGTGAAATACGCGCAGGAGTAGGCCATCGACTCGTCGAGCAGCAGTTCGTAGAACTCGTTCGACAGGTCGTAGTGATGGGCGATGGCGGCCCGATCGCGGTCCCGGGAATGACGACGCCCGCGCAACGAGGCAGCCTGGCCCGGCACCGGCGGACGCCGGCCGACCGCGCCCAGCCGAACCGCCGCCGCGGCGAGCCTGGGGTATTCGGTGATCCCCGGCCTCGGACGGGCGAGCCGGCCGCTGCGGTTGGCGGCCCAGACTGTCGACAGACCCTCCGCCAGGTCGCCCTCGACGTCGACGTCACCGCTGATGTACGCCTCGGCCATCCCCAGCTCGCCCGGCGAATACACCAGCCGACGCAGCGCTCGGCGATTGTTGATCACCAGAACAGGGACGTCGGGCCCTGTTGTGGCGGAGCCGTCGGCCGTGCCGACGGCGCTGATCGTGCCATCCCAGGCCCTGATGCGGATCGGCAGTTCGCCGCCGAGAACGGACGACGCCAGCGACGACAGGCGGTCGGCAGTGGTGATGGTGGTCATGACGATCAGTGTGAACGATGCAGCCGGCCCGCGGCCCGCCCGCGGTCGTGGCTCTGGCCGGCAAGGGCCGGCGCAGAACCACGACCGGGGCGCGGCTGGACACCGATCGCCGACAACACCCCCCTTGGCCGAAACCTCGTCGGTGGACGGCATGGAGAAATCCAGCTGCGCTCCGCACATTAGGGGATCCAACCGCGACTTCAATATCATCCGTTCGACCGACAAACCAGACGCAGAGGCGACCGGAGCGTATGCATGGCTACTCAGGTCGCATCAGCGGAGTCTCGCACCCTGCGGTTGATCGACCAATACTCGGTGACCATCCGCTGCATCACTTCGCTAGCGGCTGCAGTGTTCTGTCTGCTCAGCCCCCGGGTGTCGAGATGGCAGGTCCCCATCTGCGCACTCGTGGTCGGATGGGCCGCCATCCGATTTGCCCAACGCCGACGGCCCACCACTGCGATCCTGCTGGCGCTCGACACGGCCCTGGTCTGCCTGGTGGGGTTGACGCAACCGTTGACGAGCACGCCGACGGCGTTGATCACCCAAAACGGAATCGGGCTCAATACCACCAATCCAGCCAGCCTGACCTTTGCCTGGCGTCCGCGGCGGTGGGCGGCCGCCCGGCTGTGCTCCCTGGTGATCGTCTGCTACCTGATCGGCGCGTCGATGGTCGAGGGGGTGGGCCCGCCATGGTCGACACCTGCCTTTTATCTGCTCCCGATCCAGGCGGCTGTCTCCCGCGCGCTGCTGGAGCTCGTCGTCCCAGCAGCCCGGGCGGCGGATCGGGCGGCCGCGGCGCGGTTGTCGACCGCGGTCGCCCTGGAGGTGGCCACCGCGCGCCGCGCCGCCGAACGCGAGCATTGGGCGGTGCTGCACGACACCGCTGCCTCGACCCTGCTGATGGTCGGG
>JADGOY010000125.1 GCA_017882715.1 Nakamurella sp.
CCTGTTCCATCGAGACGGCCTTCGGCGTCAGCTCGTACAGCACGATGCCGGCGCCCGCCGTGCGCCGGCCGATCACCCGGGCGTCCAGTCCGGTCAGCTCGAGAAGTTCGGCATCCGACCGGTGCGGACATTCGACGCCGTCGGCCCGGATCGCGTCGGCCAGCCGGCCGGCCTCGGGTGATCTGACCAGCATCCCTCGGGTGATCTGACCAGCACCGACCGGGCGGCGGCACGGGCGGCAGACTGTGACACCGGCAGCTCCACGATCAACCGGCCGCGCCCGACAGCGCACCGACCTCATGCAGCGGCGCATGCAGATCCGCATAGCGCCGTCCGTTCAGGGTGATCCGGCCGGACGTCGGCCGGTCCAGTCCGATGATCATTCTCATGGTGGTGGACTTGCCGGCCCCGTTGGGGCCTAGAAAACCGGTCACCACACCGGGTTTCACCTCGAGGCTGAGGTCGTCGACGGCGGTGTGTTTGCCGTAGCGTTTGCTGACGTGGTCAAGGACGATCATCGGGTCTCCTGATGCCTGACAGGACTGCACCAAACCAGGCTCCCCAGATCACCGGTCCTTGTCGTCGTCCAAGCGTGGACACTTGGCTGTACCGCGGGCGTGGAAGGAAGGGCGAACGAGGGAGGCTTCGGCTTTTGGGCGACTGGGCAGGCACGAACGTGACGACAACCCCCGCGCCCGGTGTTGCGGACCTTCCGCGAGGACGACCTGCCGCTGTACGCCGCGTTGAACGCCGATCCCAGGTCGTACGCCACCTGGGCTGCGTGCCGCTCAGCCGCGAGTATTCCGACGACATCGCTTCGAGGGCGCAGGAATGTCACGAGCGGCAGGGCTACGGACTGCTGGCCGTCCAGCGCCGATCCGACGGAACATTTCTCGGCATGTGCGGACTGCACCGGCACTCCTCGCATCGCAACGAGGTCGAGGTGGCCTGGCGTTCGCCTCGCAGCATTGGGGCAACGGGTACGCGACCGAGGCCGCGACCGGCTGGCTCGACCACGGATTCGGCGACCTGGGACTCGACCACATCATCTCAATGACCGACGAGCCGAACCGGCCGAGCCAGGCGGTCATGCACCGGCTGGGCATGGTCTACGACCGGGACACCGAGATCATCGAGGACGGGCTGCAGGCCACCGCGCTGGTGCACGTCGTCACCGCCGCAGATTGTCGCAGCCGGATCGCCGGCGTCGAAAGGTGCACGGCGCCGATACGCCATCAGCCGATTTGCCCTTGAACGGCGAGGGCGCAACAGCGCGGCAAGGCGCTAGAGTCCGTCCGTGGTGTTGCGCGTGGTCTTCGCCGAGGACAACTACCTCGTCCGGGAAGGCACGTCCGCGTTGCTGGCCGAGGTTGACGAGATCGAGCTCGTCGGGGCGGTCGAGGATCCGAACTCGCTGATGAAGGCGGTCGCCGAGCTGCATCCCGACGCCGTGCTCACCGACATCAGGATGCCACCGACCTTCACCTCGGAGGGCATCGACGCCGCCAAGCGAATCCGGGCCGAATACCCCGGGGTGGGCGTCGTCGTGCTGTCCCAGTACGCCGAGAACGAGATGGCCTTCGATCTGTTGTCGGACGGCGTTGCCGGCCTGGGTTATCTGCTCAAGGAGCGGGTGTCGCAGGTCGACGAGCTGGTCCGAGCCCTGCAGGACGTCTGCCGTGGAGGGTCGGCGCTCGACCCGAAGATCGTGGATGGCTTGATGAATCGCCGCTCCCGCGAAGCGAAGTCACCCCTGCACGGGCTGACCGACCGGGAACGGGATGTGCTGGCGGAAATGGCCACCGGAAAGAACAATGCGGCGATCGCGCGATCGCTGTTCCTGTCCGACCGCGCCGTGGAAAAACACATCGGGGTGGTGTTCCAGAAGCTCGGGTTGGTCGACGAGGGTGAGGTCAACCGCCGGGTGAAGGCCGTGTTGGCCTTTCTGGAGGCGAGCGGGCCGCGCCCGTAACGCGCGATCGCACGGGCAGATTCAACGGGACCGCCCCGGCCAGCCCTGTCTTGGACCAAGGAGGCCTGAGCGACCACAACGTCCGACGAAGCGGTCACCTCCCGTACAAATACCCCAGACCGCACGCAACCGCGCCCCCGGGGTGACGGAAGGCGGTTGATTGAACGCTGCGTCGGGGAACCTTTGATCACAGGGTGCGGCGTCGTGCTTGCTGGCTGGCCTTGACCAGGAGCTGGAATCCCTGAGCGACAGTGAGCCAGTAGCTCGCCATCACGATGCCGATCGCGGTGCCGATGACCCTGTTGCTGTCCAACCCGGTGCGGATCTAACGCGGTGCGGAGCTGCGTGGCACTGTCCTCCGCCCGGTCGACGGCACTCTCGCGCAGCTGCTGCAGTTCGTGGTCGACCCAGACCCTGGCCAGCAGTTCCTGCGCAGAGAACTGATCGGTGATGTAATCGTCGGCACCGGCGGCCAGTCCCTCGGCGCTCCATCGACCGGAACAACTGGCGCATCTCGCCCGGGCCTTCGAAGCCTGGAACGTCAGGGGCAGCCGAGTTCACGCCGATCACCCCACTCCGGTCAGGTTCGACGCACGAGTACTCACGGCCGCACGCTGCCCGTGCGGCAGAGTGGGCGATATGGCAAGAGGGACCTGGATGCCAGGTGACCGTTCAGCTGGACGACCGATGACACCCGTCCAGACGCGCAGCGCACACGCTGCGACTTCCGCACCCGCCGAGCTCGTCACGCTGCGCGATCAACGTCGGGTGCTGGTGCGCCCGCTGGTCCCCTCGGACCGCGATGCGCTCGCCGAGGCTTTCGTGAGGTTGTCCGACGAGTCGCAGCAGTTGCGTTTCGGTTCCGTGCCGCACACCTTGAGCGCGGCGAGACTGCATTACCTTGTCGACTCCGTGGACGGCGTTGACCACGTCGCATTCGCCGCGTTCGCCGAGGACGAGCCCGGGCGGCTGGTGGGTGTGGCTCGCATCCTGCGCTATCCCGACGATCCCGACACCCTTGACGTCGGGGTGACCGTCGCCGACGAATATCACGGCGCCGGCCTGGGACACATCCTCGTTCACCTGCTCGCCGAGCATCGGCCCCAGCCATCGGAGCGCATCGTCACACAGATCGCTGATGGCAACGACCGTGCGTTGTCGCTGCTGTCCACATTCGGGTCCCCGCGGCGCATCGGTGACGGCCAGATCGTGATAGATCTCACGGACCAGCGGCCCGCGGCGCGTGGAGCCACTCCTGCCCGGAGCTCGCGCCAGGACACAACATCCCAAAGCCCCGACGCGGACCAGGCGACCCGATAGGCTGGTCAGCAATGCCGCAAACAAACACCTTGTCCTCCGTCGATAGCACAGACAGCTCCGAGGAGTCCACGTGATCTGGCTAACAGCGAGCGGGTCATGACGACGCCGAAACGCAAAGTGCCGGAAATACCTTCCACTTCCACCGCCGTTGCCGTCGAGGACCCACCGGGCACCCCCGCCGAATCCGTGGAAGCAACCGAGGGGAATTCGGCAGACCAGCCCACCAATCATGCCCCTGAACTCGGTGACGCCGACGAGCTCGTCGGCGATGGACCTGTCAGCGCCGGGCCACCGGCCGGCGACAGCATCATCACCGAAATCACCGAGATCACCGAGATCACCGCAATGACGGAGCTCGCAGAACTCACGGAGCGAATCTCAGCCCTCGAGGCGGCTTTCGCCGTCCAGCAACGGGCACTCGCGGACGTCGGTGACCGCATCACCTCAGAGATCACCGCTGAGGTCGAACGCGTCACGACGGATGAGCTGGTCGAAGCCAAGCGCAACCTCTCCCTGGCCGCCAACTCGATGGCACATCTCGCGCTGGGTATCACCGAGTCCGCCCAGAACATCTCCGGCGAACTGCGCCCGGACTCGATCACTGCCCTGCTGTATTCATTCCGAGCCGAAGTGGACAATATACTGCTCCAGTTGGGATTTGCCCCGCTCGATACCCAGGTCGGCGAGAGATTCGACCCCAATCGCCACCGCGCGCTCCGACGAATCCCCACCGACGATGTCAGTCTCGACCGATTGATCGGCAAGGTCATCCGGGAGGGTTACCGTTCCGAACGCACAAGAAGAATGCTTGTATATTCGGATGTCGAAGTCAACCGCTATCAGCCCGGCTGAATTGAATCACGCCTGGAAAAGTTCCTCGACGAGAAAGGGCTGACATGTCACACGTATATGGCATCGACCTCGGTACGACCAATTCCGCCATCGCCTACGTCGATCACGCCGGCCAACCGGTCGTGGTTCCCAATGGCGTCACCGGACACCCGACCACACCATCGGTCGTCTACTTCCAGGAGCCCACCGAGGTCGCGGTGGGCGACGTCGCGAGAAACGCCGCCGTTGCCGAACCGGAGAATGTCGTCTCGATGGTCAAGCGCAGCATGGGCGAAGCCCGCACGTTCACGCTGCACGACGTCGTGCACACTCCGGAGAGCATTTCGGCCCTCATTCTCAAGCACCTGCACGAAGACGCCGTCGGCGCGGTCGATGCGCCGGACAACGGGGTGGTCATCACCGTGCCCGCGTACTTCGGGATGCGCGAGTCGCAGGCGACGATCGAGGCGGGCGCCCTTGCCGGACTGAACGTGATATCGACCATTCCCGAACCCATTGCGGCGGCGCTGCACTACGGGGTGGGGCCGGGCGAATCCACCGAGACACTCCTCGTCTACGACCTCGGCGGTGGGACGTTCGACACCTCGATCCTGCGGATCGGCTCGGATGCCATCGACACAATGGTCATCGACGGGGACAGGAATCTCGGTGGCGCAGACTGGGATCGCCGCATTGCCGATTGGCTCGTCGATGAATTCGCCCGGCGCACGGATGACGACGCCGACCTGGGCGACGCAGGGTTCCAGCAACTGGTGCTGCAACAGGCTGAGTCCGCGAAGATCCAGCTGTCCAGGGTGCAGACGACCAAGGTTCCGATCCGGTACGGAGCGCACGCGGCGACGATTGAACTCTCTCGCGAACGCTATGAAGAACTCACCTCGGAGTTGCTCGAGCGCACCATCCAGATCGTGCGCCGCACGCTGAAGACGGCCGCGTCGAAGTCGGTGCCGACGAAGACCATTGTCGATGTGCTGCTCGTTGGCGGCGCGACGTTGATGCCTTCTGTACGCCAACGGCTGACCGAAGAATTCGGTTGGTCCGCTCGCAGGGTTGATCCGCACTTGGCGGTGGTGAAGGGTGCCGCGATCTATGCCGAGGGGGTTCGCGCGCAATCGACGGGTTCGCCGACGCTGCACGTGCCCAAGGTGCAGAAAGTTCTTCCGCGATCATTCGGGGTGAAGCTGGACCGCGAGATGGACCACGATCGTGAAGACCTGTACGTCGAGTACCTCGCGCACGCCAATGACCCGCTGCCGATTCTCGACCGGGAACTCACCGTGGCAACAAAGGCCGACGCCGTGGAAACACAGGGCTTCGAGCTGTTCGAACAGAACGGCGACCGGCCGTCCCCGGTGGTTGCCTTGAATCGCGAGGTCACCCCGCCGGGAGGCTTTGTGTTCCAAGGACTTCCGAAGTTGCCCAAGGGTTCACCAATCAAGATCCTGCTCAACGTGGGTGAGGACGGGCTGGCCACGGTGCAGGCCTACGAGGACAGGTCGGGTCAACGACTGACCACGAACGTGCAGTTGGGCGTGTTGCAGGCGCGGCAGCTTCGGGAGCTGGGGCAGGCGGTCGGGAAGATCGACCTGCTGCACTGAACGAGGCGGTGGCCCGGGTCGATATCTCGGTGAGCGGGACCGCGCGGTACGTCAGGCACACCCGGCACGTCGATCCGCGTTGCTCAGCACCGACCAGATCGGCGCACCGACACCTTCGAGGTGCCGCGGGAAGACCTCCGGATCGACCGACCCGACCTGCCGCCCTCTTCCAGGACGACGGAGTGGTGGTCCCACTCGTCCCAGCCCTTGTGGTAGATCCGGCCGGGTTCCTCCAGCGCGGGGATCAGGCCCATCGGGTAGCCGTAGTGCCTCTTTGCCTCTGCCAGATCGATGACCCGGGCGTGCACGTAGCCCAGTCGCGTAGGGCCTGAGGTCACGAAAGCGGCTGCGTTCCCCGTCACTGATAGCGTCGGGCGGTGAGTGGACTCGACGAGGTCGGCACGCGTGACGGCTGGCGGTGCTGGATTTGTGACGAGCCCGTGGATGCCGGCACGTCGGTCAACGACCCGCGCGGCCCCAGCATCGACAGCTACTTCACCGCATCGAAATCGGTAAAGGGCCGACCTCGCGTCGAACGACTCGCCCACCGCGCCTGCAACACCAGGAAGGGCGCCACCACCCCGGTGATCCGCTGGCCCGAAAGGCTGTTCGTCTCGGATCCCGCAGTGCTGTTGACCACCGTCGATCGGCTCGAGCGCAAGGGTGGCCGCGAAGTCGTCGGCCGCTGCCCCAGCAGCGCCGACGGAAAGAAGACCGCGGAGTGGCTGGCGGACCGGCTTTCTCGCTTGACGCCCGGGTTACCCGTCGCGAGCACCGTCGAGCCCGGCGGTGGGCAGTATCTGGTCGTTCTCACGGTCGCCCGTCGCTGACCGTATCGCTTGGGGCAGTGCAGGAGTCAGTTGCCATAGACCCTGGTCGGTGCAACGAGCTGAGCTTTTCGGCGTCGACCGTCGGGTCCGGTTCGTCCGGCCCGATCAGCTGGGCATGTCCTTCGATGATTGCCCAGCGCCACCCAGCGCCACCCGGCCCGGTAGGTGACGGCGATCTGCGATCGTTCCCGCAGGTTCGCCAGCTTCACCTTGCCGTAGGCGACGAACGCCGGGACCTGCTGTGAAA
Source organism: Nakamurella sp. (assembly GCA_017882715.1). Taxonomy (GTDB): domain Bacteria; phylum Actinomycetota; class Actinomycetes; order Mycobacteriales; family Nakamurellaceae; genus Nakamurella. The sequence goes on from JADGOY010000125.1 coordinate 6,820, forward strand.
TGAATGGATCGCTCATCACGCCGGCGTTGACCAGGGAGGACTGGATAGTGCCGTCGGTGCGCAGCGTCGACACAAAGCAAGCCCTTTGTCCTGGCGGCCGAGTTCGGCCACGTCGTCAACGGGTCGTCATGTGTCGTGTCCCCCTGCGCCGTCGATCACTGAGTATCCGCCGGCGCTCAGCGCACCGCTGCCATCGCCACGGGTGTGAGGTCGTACAGGCGGGACGAGCGGTCGAAAACACCACTGAGGATGTAGTGGACGTTCGCGACGATCATCAGCACCCCTGATGTCACGGCGACCAGGGCGGTGCCCAGTGCCGGCACCACGTCCGGAGGCAGGGTGTAAGCCAACACCACGCGAATCACTGCGTCCGTGATGCTCCCCAGACCGAACAGGACGCTGGACAGCCGCCACATCCGGCGCCAGCGAGGGCAGCCCACCCACAACAGGTCCCAGTCCGACGGCCAGCGGAACCGACCTTCCAGCAGCGGCCGGGAGAATGTGTAGGACAGCGGACGCTTGGTGAACGCGCCGGCCAGGAACCAGACACCCGTGACGAACGTCAGCACGGCCTCCTTGGCCAGCAGGAACTCGGTGCTGCCGGCGACCAGGGAAACCACCACACCGCCGAGCACCATGGTGGTGAAGAACGCCGATAGCGCGTTGACCCGGCGGCGGAACAACCCGGCAACCGTTGGGACAGCGGAGATCAGCGAGGAAACCAGCAGGGCCAGGTAGACGTCCACCGCCATTTCGCGCAGGCCGTAGTAGATCAGCAGCGGGATCAGCAGGCCGATGGTGATTCTCGCCAGCACCATGAACGCTTTGCGGCGCGGGGTTCTGTCCGGCGCTCTCGACGGCCGGTCCGTGGCCGCCGCGGTCATCGCTCGCTCCGTGCGGTGCCCAGCTGGAAGAGGGTGACCAGCTCGCGCGCGTAGGCATCGAGGTCGATGCCGGGACTGGCCTGCAGGGCGAACGGCAGGCCGTCCACCGAGCGCTGCACCGCCGTGGCCATCACCCACGGATCGAAATCCCTGAATTCACCGGAGGACTGACCCTGGCGAAGGATCATCTCCAGGTGGCCGGTTGCTACCTGGTCACCGGCGACGCCGTCATCGAAGCCTGCACCGAGCATCACCTCGGTCAGCGCGATCATCGGTGCCCGGTGGCCGTCGATAAACCGGACGACGGCCTCGATGTACGCCCGCAGCATGCCCGCGGCGGTCGCCTCCGCCTGCACCCGCTGGCGGACGTAGTCGCCGATGGCGGTGATGACGTCCTGGACCACGGCGGCCATCAGGTCACCCTTGCCCTGGAAGTGGTAGGAGATGAACCGGGTGCTCGACAGGCCGGCGCATTCGGCGATGCGGGCGAACGAGGCCCTGGAGTATCCGAACTCGGCGATGACCTCGATCGCCGCATCGATGATCTGCCGTCGCCGGACGCTGGAGGTCACCGACCGAGCGTCGTCCAGCGCGCTGGTGTTTACTGGCATGAGTTAAGAGTAACTCGTGCGAGTAAACGCGCAAGGGAGTTTCGCGCGTTCGCTTGCCGCCTGTTGTCGCGCGCCACGTCAGCGGGCTTGGTCGCCGCGCTCCGAGGTGCAGATCATCGGTGTTCGCCCTGACGGTTACCCAGCCGGCAACTGTGCCGTGCGGCCTTGATCGAGTCGTCAGTCGCGGGTCACGATCTTGGCGATCGGCCTGAACGTGATGCTGGGCGGGGTGGCGCCGGGCGGCATCGAGGGGACCACGAATACCAGGCACAGTGGCCTTCCTCGGACTCCCACAGCTCGGTCACCAGGTAGCCGCCCACGACCGGGCCGGCCGGCGTGCGCGATGAACCCGTTGCTTGCCTTCAACTCCGCGAGCAGCGCGGCCGCCAATCGCTCATAGGCCTCCTGGGTGGTTCCGGGCATGTCACTCGTCATCAACGCCGTCACGTGGGTTCCTCCTGAAGGCTGGAGCACGGTCGCTGTTGTCCGTGCTGCTCAGAGACCGCAGGTCGCCGCGTCGTGCCGCCACCAACAGTTTCTGACGATCAGACCCATTGATGGAATCGATGGGTCTGTAGCCTCCGGTGGTGGATCTCAACCGCGTGGACCTGAACCTGCTCGTCGCCTTTGACGCGCTGCTGGCGGAGCGGAGCGTCACCCGCGCGGCGGAACGCTTGTGCATCGGACAATCGGCAAATGAGTTCAACTCTGGCCAGGCTCCGCACGTTTGCTCGACGACCCGGTGCTCGTGCGGGACGGACGCGGACTGGTCGACACACGGGTGGCGGAGTCGCTGGTCAAGCCCGTTCGCGAGTTGTTGGAAGGGGTCGAATCGACCCTGGCCAGCCGCAACACCTTCGACCCGGCCCGCGCGGAACGGACTTTCACGGTTATCGCCGGCGACCACGTCTCGGTCACATTCGTTACGCCACTGCTGGCTCGCCTGAGTCAGGAAGCTCCGGGCATTCGACTGTGGGTCTCGCCTCCTGGCATCGACTTCATCGAGCGACTCAGGCGCAGCCGGGTGGACCTGGTTGTCATGCCACGCGAGGTCGTCACCGAGCATCGGGACTTCCCGCACAGGATCCTGTTCCGGGACCGCTTCGTGTGCGCGGTGGACGCCGACAACGAGGCCGTCGGGGAGACGATCACCCTCGAAGAATTCAGCTCCATGCCTTACCTGGCAACCTCATGCGGTCATGAGATCTCCCCGGCCGAGGCGCAGCTGGACCGGCTCGGCATCCCCCGGAACATCGAGGTCACCACCGCGTTCGGCCTCGCGCCGATCCTGCTGCGCGGCACCGGAATGATCGCACTCATCCACGAGCGATTGGCCTGGACCATGGCGGAGCAGACGTCGCTTCGCCTCCTTGAGCCGCCGATGCAGCTGCAGCCGATCCACGAGCTGATGCTATGGACGTCCCGCGTAGAGCGATCCGGGCCATCAGTGGCTGCGCCGGCGACTCATGGCTCTGGCAGCGGAATTGGAGACCAGCGCCCACGCGGGCCGTCCGCCGGTTCAGGTGGAGGTTGACGCCCGGCAGGGTTTCCGAGAAGTCATCAGCCTGAGCTGAACTGGCCAGACGCTCTTGGCGCCTACCAATCCGTCCAGGTCACTTCCCCAGACTCACAAGGCCCGCCAAGGGCTCGACCCCATCAGCACAGCCGAACTAGTCGCCGCCTACGAAGCCGGCGCCACCACCCGCCAGCTGATGGCCAGCTACAACCTCGGCAAGGGCGCTGTCCGACGTCTGCTCCGAGCCAATGGTGTCCAGCTCCGCTACCAGAGCATGACACCCGAGCAAGTAGAGACCGTCATCCGGCTCTACGCCCGAGGCCTGTACTCGCCGCGATCGGCCAACGCTTCGACCGCAACACCTCATCTATCCAGCATGTCCTCATTCGCGCTGGTGTGCCACGGCGAGACCCGCAGCGACGGGAACGGTGACCCGCTGCTGAAGCAGCAACTCGTGCGATGGGAAAGATCGAAGATTTCATTGCAGCGAAGAACGACGCAGCGTTCTTTGCCGCAAGCGCCATTCGGAATGAATGTGCCTGACTCTCGGTGACTTCACCACCCGTCGGGGTGAGCATTCGCCTCCTGCGCATGGCTGAAACCGTGGCCGAGTCACAACAAATGATCTTCGGCAACGGTTTCCGTGCGCGGCCGTGCGCGGCCGTGCGCAAATGCCGCGTGTCCTTCGCAAATGATAGCCAGCGCCAGTCCGCGGAAACCGGTGGTAAGGTTCGGAACGGATTCAGAGGAATTTCAAACCGGGATTCCCGGAGGTGAGTATGACCGGTTCCACCGGCGATGGGGCACGGGAAATACCGGATCCGCTGGAGCGCGACCTTGTCGGCTATTCGAACGAGGGCTCGCCCGATGGCCGGATAGTCCCCAAGGACTGGGCTGGTGGTGTTCCGCAGCACCCCGCTCATGCGCCGTCGGTCCGGCTGGGGCAGCGATGGGTCAGCGGGTTGTGGCTGATTCCCATCGGAGTCGTCACACTCGTTTTCGGCATCGCTGTCGCGCAACAGCTGCGTACGTACCAGTGGATGCAGGACTTCCTCCGGGAATATCCTGGGACCTCACCGGATTACGTGCCGTCGGTCACCTCGGGATTCCCGTGGTGGCTGCGCTGGCAGCACTTCTTCAACATCATCTTCATGATGTTCATCATTCGTGCCGGCCTGCAGATCCTGGCCGACCACCCGCGACTGTATGTCAACTCCGGCAGTCGGCCCGGTACCGAATGGCTACGGTTACGCGGCGCGGTACCGGCCGACCGGATGGATCCGGACAAGGCGCACGAGGTCTGGACCGCCAAGGACGACTCGGTGGCGCTGCCCAAGTGGCTCGGCATCCCCGGGTTACGCCATTCCATTGGGCTGGCCCGCTGGTGGCATTTCAGCTTCGATCTCCTTTGGCTGATCAACGGCGCGATCTTCTTCATCCTTTTGTTCAGCACCGGTCAGTGGCAGCGATTGGTGCCCCGTTCCTGGGATGTGCTCCCGAACGCGGTGTCGACCGCCGTCCAGTACGCGTCGCTGGATCTGCCGGCAAACGACGGCTTCACCAACTACAACGGGCTGCAGTTGCTGGCGTACTTCCTCACCGTGTTCGTCGCCGCTCCCCTGGCGTTGATCACCGGACTCCTGCAATCGCCGGCGATCGCCGGAAAGTTGGGTCTGGGTGCCGGCGCCTTGAACCGGCAGGTGGCACGCAGCATCCACTTCTGGGTGCTGTCCTGGATGATCTTCTTCGTCGCGGTGCACACGTTGATGGTGTGGATCACCGGGCTGCTCGGCAATGTCAACCACATCACGCTGGGCACCAACACCGATTCGTGGTGGGCGATCGCCATTTACGCAGGCGGGATGGCGGTCGTCGTCGCGCTGTGGGCGTGGGCATCGCCTTTCACGATCCGCCACCCGCGCACGGTGCAGCATGCGGGCGAATTCATGGTGGGCTGGGCCAAGGGACTCATGGAGTGGTGGGACCCTCGATCGACGTACCAGGAGAAAGACATCTCCGCGTTCTTCTGGCCCAACGGGCACTTGCCAGATTCGCCGGAATACACCCGGCTGAAGGCGGGTGGCTTTGCCGATTACCGGCTGCGGATCGACGGGCTGGTGGACAACCCCGTAGAAATCGGTTTCGCCGAACTCAAGGCGATGCCCAAGCGCGAGCAGACCACCCAGCATTATTGCATTCAGGGATGGTCCGGGATCGCAAAATGGGGCGGCGTGGCCATGTGCGATCTACTGGACGTCGTCCACCCTCGGCCGGACGCGAGGTGGGTCGTCTTCTACTCGTACGGCGCCGGACCCGTGGGAGGTCTGTACTACGACTGCCACAAGATCGAGAACATGCGCCACGAACTGACGATCCTCGCCTACGAGATGAACGGCGAGCCGCTCAACGAGTCTCATGGCGCGCCGCTGCGTCTGCGTGACGAGGCCGAACTCGGATTCAAGCAGGTCAAATGGGTGCAGGCCGTTGAGTTCGTGGCCAGTTTCGAACATCTTGGCGCGGGGCAAGGCGGGTACAACGAAGATCAGGAGTTCTACGGATACCGGATGCCCATCTGAACCGATGTTGACCTGACCGGGTCCGAATCGATCATCGTCGTGTACCTCAGCGTCCTTCTGGACCCCGACATCCGTGGGAAACGCCGGGCTCGGATCCTTGACGCTGCGTACGAAGGACCATGCCCGATGTCATCATCACC
>JADGOY010000290.1 GCA_017882715.1 Nakamurella sp.
GAGCCGGCCGGGGTGGTGGTGTCTCGGCGATCGGCACGGCGGCTGTGGTGTGTCTCCGGAAGATTGGGGTCGCACTCGACAGCGCAGCCCTGACCACGACCTGGGTGGTCAGAGGCGAAGCCTCACTGGACATCTGAATAGCGATCACCTGCTTTATCGCCAATCAGAAGGGTTGGATCTGATCGCCGAGTCAGACTGACGCCGGGCGACATGGGGGAAGATAAGGCCTTCTGGATTGGAAGGCACGGTCTCGGCAGCAGAGTTTCCGGCTGAGGAAGGAGCCGATGGTGGCTGGTTTGAACTTCGGGAGGTTGACTGCTCATTCCGTTGTCGATACAGCTACCGAACCGAGGCGGATCTTCACGGCTTTGCCTGCCCGGGACCCGCGTTACGCCCGCCCTTGGGATGTGCAGGCTCAGGTCTGGGAGAGGTGGCACAGCCGGCGTGCCGACTCGGATCTGTTGATCAAGATGAACACGGGCGGTGGCAAAACCGTCGTCGGCCTCATGATGCTGAAGAGTTGCCTAAACGAGGGGGTCGGCCCGGCCGCCTATATCTCGCCCGACATCTACCTCGCCAACCAGGTTCGCGAAGAGGCGATCGCCCTTGGAATCGAGACCACCGACGAACCACGCTCCGGGCGCTTCCAGTCTGGCAAGGCCATCCTTGTGACCCACGTGCACAAGGTGATCAACGGACTGTCGGTGTTTGGAGTGCGCGGCGACGGGAAACCGCGAATCGACCTCGGCTCGGTGCTGATCGACGACGCCCATGCTTGCGTGGCGACCCTTGAGGGCCAGTTCACGTTGACCATCACCCGCGGCCACTCCGCATACAACCAGTTGGCCGGACTGTTCGAGGACGTGCTGCGCGAGCAATCACCATCGGAGTTCCGCGACCTTGCTGAAGACGTTGCGGGGGTCGCGCTTCGAATACCGTATTGGGCATGGGCTGATCGGCGTGATCAAGTCCTTGACACCCTGCACCCACACCGGACGTCCGAAGGGTTCATCTTCGTTTGGCCACTGATCAAGGACGTACTCCACCTCTGCGACGCTGCCATCACTTACCGAGAGATCGAAATCAAGCCACCCTGCCCCCCGATCGATCGAATTCCCAGCATCTCCACGGCTAGGAGGAGGATCTACTTAACCGCGACGTTGGCCGATGACAGCGTGCTCGTAACGCATTTCGACGCCGCACCCACAACGATCGCGACCCCAGTCACTCCGGAAACCGCCGACGATCTGGGCGACCGAATGATCCTTACACCCTTGGAGACCCACCCAGGGACGACCGACGAAACGGTCCGAGACTTCCTGAGAGACCAGTCCTCTGATCACAACGTAGTGGTCATAGTCCCCTCTCGTCGCCGAGCTGGATGGTGGGAACCAGTATCGGATGCCGTGCATGACAGCAAGTCGATCCATGTAGGTGTCAAAGCTTTACGCGAAGGCCACGTCGGACTCGTGGTGCTGATAAGCAAGTACGACGGCGTTGATCTCCCCGGAGATGCATGCCGGGTCCTCGCACTCGACGGGCTGCCAGAGTCCCACACCGCGCTCGACCGTATCGAGGCGCTCGCCCTTGAGGAAAGCGAATCCATGATCACCCGGCAGATCCAACGGATCGAACAGGGTATGGGTCGCGGTGTGCGTTCCAGCGACGACTATTGCGTCGTAATGCTTCTCGGCTCCAAACTCACGCAACGACTGCATAGGAAGGGCGGCGCGGCCAAGTTTAGCCCAGCGACGCGCGCCCAACTGGCCCTATCAGAGCAGGTCGCGGACATGCTGCACGGCGTTCCGTTCGCCGACCTAGCCCCGGTCATCAACCAATGCTTGGACCGGGATCCAGAATGGGTCACTGCCAGCCGAGACGCTCTCGATGGAGTCGCCTACCCCGCCACCAGCACCATCGGCAACGTCGCCATCGCCCAGCGCGAAGCCTTTACGCTCGCCGAGCTTGGACGCTACCGTGAGGCTGCCGCTAAGATCCAGCAAGCTGTCGGAGCCACCGGCGACGACATGCGACTGCGCGGCTGGCTAAAACAGCGGGCGGCCAGCTACCTGCACCTGATTGATCCATCGGCCGCGTTGCTGATGCAGAGGTCGGCGCAAACCGACAATAAGGCCGTGCTTCGGCCACGGGACGGAGTCGAATATCACTGGTTGCGCGGGGTGGGCGACCAAGCTCAGCGGGCCGCCGACCACCTCGCTGCCGTATACCAGGACGGAAACCAACTGATTATCGGGATCGCAGCCGTCTTGGAAGACCTCGTTCCAAACCCAGACCAAGCCGCTGTCAAGCGGTTCGAGCGCGCCATGCACGACTTAGGGTTGCACCTGGGGTTCGCCTCTCAACTCTCCGAACGCGACACCGGGGAGGGCCCCGATGTCCTGTGGTCGGTCGGCGAATTGGCCTACCTCGTCATCGAGTGCAAGAGCGGAGTGACTACGGACAAGATCCGACGACACGACGCAGCCCAACTCTCGCACTCTATCGACTGGTTCGCCAGCACCTACGACAACACCTGCAAACCAATACCGATCCTTATCCACAAGAGCGCCGAATTGCGGAAGGACGCTTGGGCCCGTACCGGAACCCGGGTAATCACCTTCGACCAGCTCGCGGCGCTCCGCGCTGCAGTCACCGATGCCTTCGCGTCGCTCGCCGCTGACAATGCCTACTGCGACCCGAGGAAGGTCGGCCCTCAGCTGATCGAACGGAATCTCAACGCGAAATCGTTTGTAGAGCGCTGGGGCATGGCGCCTCGCAAGTAGCCTTGGCGCGCCATGATCGACGCATGGAGTTCGCCAATCTGAACCCTCAATCTCGTGCGGGTTTTCCAGGCGGTACAGCTGTCGACCAGCCTCGACGACGCCGAGTGTGCCGAGCTTGCGGTAAACCCGCCGACTCCCTACGGCCCGACTCAGGCGAAAATTTCACCGCCGCAGAGATCCCGCTCAACAATGCGCTATTTGCCAGCGCAGAGATCAGCTTCCTCGGCGCTCAGTTCGGCGTGCGCGTCGAGTTCGACGGTACTGTCCGTTGACGTCGAAGATTGCCCGACCTCGGCGCGCTGACCTGGGCGAATATTTTGATTGGCACGGGTGGGATCTTCGAGCCAGGCATCTCGGGCTTCCCGCCGATGCGAATCCGTGTCAATGAATCTTCTCCGAACCTGGGGTCGAGCCGGTCCAAAGTCGCAGCTCGCGCCCGATGGTCCTTCTATGCGGGCCAGCTGCAGTGGCACGCAACACCAACGGGCCGGATTGACGCGCACCTCGGCTGACTTCAAAGGCAACGGACAGGTTCGTCATCAACGAGTCCGACGAGGTTGGTGGACTCAGCCGATGATCTGCACCACCATCGTGCCGAGGAACCCCGCGGCGCGGCGGAACAGCCGGTCGCAGCGTTGTGGCGGTTCCTGGTTCATCGCCGCGATGACGGGTCGGTGTGCGTCGGCATAGTCGTGGCGGCCGAGGCTGAGAACTCTGTGCCCGCAACACCAGTCGCCCGGCTCTTGCCAGGGGTGGGCATGGTAGGAAATCGTGAGAAAGCGCCGGGATAAACCGGCATGGAGGAGGAGGTTCCCGCGGCCCACTGGCCAGCCCGCCGCGCAACGACCGGGTCGGCATCGTGGTCGGCCGTGGTGGCCGCCCGAAGATCGTGGACTGTGTCCTTGCACGGTTGCCATTGACTGTCCGAGCCTTACGTGGGTGTCACATCGACAACCCGGCCGGCCAGGCGCCGGCCGCCACAGCTTGGGGCTCAGGCGTGCACGGAACGGGAGGAAGTCGCCCGCGCCGATCCGACGGCTCCTCATCCGCCGGCCCGCGGGGGATGGATGTGGGTGGCGGCGGCTGTCAACGGGGCGGTGTGGGCTATTGGTAGGAGATCATCAGTGGGGTCGGTTGCCTGCTCATCGTCTGGGTCGGGGTGAGCATCGGAGTGTCGTCGCGGTAGAAGTTCTTCCACCCCAGCGACACCCCCGGCGGCGCGGCCGCGGTGACCGCCTGCCACGTCTCGTCCTTCAGGCCGGGGGTGCCCTGCCCGTCCATGTGGATCAGCACGGCAACCTCCGGGCGAGCGGTGGTG
>JADGOY010000015.1 GCA_017882715.1 Nakamurella sp.
GCGGGCTCCAATTCCCGGTTCTTGGCCGAGAAGGGATCGATCGACGGCGGTATGACCCACAGGGAATCACGGTGAACCCACTGTGGTGCATAGGCTTCGCGGGAGAAGATGAAGGCGTCTGAGTGCTCTGCGTAGGTTTGCAGGAATGTCCAGCCCTGCTCGGCGTACTCGTTCTGATCGTCGCAGCCCACGTGGCAGCGCCACACGACGATCGCGCCGAGTGCTCGCAGCCCGTCGACAAGTCCGGCCGTCTGCGGGTCGTGCAGCAGGACGATGTCCTGGGGACGCACGACCTGTTTGATCAGGTCCAGATTGGCCTGCTGAATCTTCCGGTAGTGACGGTGTTCGTGTCTGCCCATCGGCCCACCATCACCGACAGCGCCGTGCAACCTGTTGTGCAATCGCTTGGTGATCGCGAAGAACTCTTCATCGCCCTGCAGCACCAGCCACCGGGTGTCCACGCCGGCGCCCCGCCCGTAGGCCAGCAGCGTCTGCAGCATCTCGGCGACGCCGCCACCGTGCGCGGTGGAGTTGATGTTCCACACGATGCGGCCGGCGAGCAGTGGGCGCGCCCGCTCGGCGACAGCACGCAGATGCTCGACACGGTCGGGGGGCAAGGCCCTGGCGAGCAAGGCGAGCGACAAGCGCTTGATCTCGACCTGCTCGATTCCCTCCACACCGGGCGGCTGCAGATGCGGAAGATCAGTCTCTTCGGCCAGCGTCCGTTCGGGGGTCACGTCCATCGTCCCTGCTGCATGATCCCAGCCTCCATGTCGAATCTCGGTGAATCAAGGGAAACAACGGAGAGCGGACCTGAATCCAAGGAATCAGGGCCGCTGGGCGGCATCACGCTGCGTCCGAAGGCCGTTGCGGGGGCCTGGGTCCGGCGGCCACGAGGACGGTGCGGCCCGGGACAAAGAGCGTGGATCCCGACGTGATAGCCGGTCCCGGCGCAGGCCGGCCCTCCGCGGTGCCGGTGTCCAGGAGAACGGTGAACTCCTGACCCGGTCTGCCGGGGGTGACGAAACCGGATTCCGCAGGGCCGGCGTTGAGAACCACCAGCACGTCGTCGTCCGGGAGTTCGGCGGTCCGGCCGCGGAGCAGGTAGGCGACGAAATGATTCGTGGGATCGTTCCAGGTGTCTTCGGCCATCGGTCGGCCCGCCGCGTCGAACCACGCGATGTCCGGCGGGTCCCCGGCACCGGTGAGAAACGCCGGACGGCGCAGGCTCCGGCGCGCCCGGTTCAGTCCGATCAGCCGCCGGGTGAACTCGGTGAACCGTTGGCCGTTCTTGGCAGACCAGTCATACCAGGAGATCGCGTTGTCCTGGCAGTAAGAGTTGTTGTTTCCCATTTGCGTGCGGCAACATTCATCGCCGCCCAGGATCATCGGAACGCCTTGGGAAACAAACAGCGTCGCCAGGAGATTGCGTTGTTGCCGGGCACGTGCGGCGAGTACCTGCTCGTCGTCGGTGGGGCCCTCGATACCGAAATTGTCCGCCCGGTCGTCGCCCGTGCCGTCATGGTTGTTCTCGCCGTTTGCCTCGTTGTGCTTCCGCTCATACGTCACCAGGTCCCGCAGGGTCTTTCCATCGTGCGCGGTGACATAGTTGATCGACGTGGCCGGGCCGCGGCGGTCGGCGGCATACAGGTCGCTGGACCCGGTCAGCCGATATCCCAACGCTGCCACGCCGCCGCGGCGACGCCAGAAGTCGCGAACGTCGTCCCGGTAGCGGTCGTTCCATTCGGCCCACCCGCGGGGGAACCGGCCGACCTGGTAGGAATCGGGGCGGCCGACATCCCACGGTTCGGCGATGAGCTTGACCCGGTTGATGACCGGATCCTGGTAGATGAGGTCGAAGAACGCGGACAGCCGGTCGAACGAACCGGTGTCGCGCGCCAGCGTCGTTGCCAGGTCGAAGCGGAACCCGTCGACATGCATGTCGGTGACCCAGTACCGCAGCGAGTCCATGATCAGCCGGAGCACCTCGCGCCGGTCGACGTTGAGGGTGTTGCCGGTTCCGGTGCTGTCGGTATACCGGGACGGGTCGTCGGGGTCCAGGCGGTAGTACTTCTCGTTGGCCAATCCGCGGAACGCGATCGAAGGTTCACCCGCCTCGCCCTCGGCGGTGTGGTTGTAGACCACATCCAGGATGACTTCCAGCCCCGCCCGGTGCAGCGCCTTGACCATCTGCTTGAACTGGATGACCTGACTGGCGGGGACGGTGCCTGCCCGGTAGCCGGCGTGCGGAGCGAAGAATCCAAGAGTCGAATAGCCCCAATGGTTCGTCAGACCCAGGTCCAGCAGTCGCTGCTCGGTGAGCGATTGGTGGACCGGCAGCAGTTCGACCGCAGAAATCCCCAGACGCACCAGGTGGTCCAGGATTGCCGGGCTGGCCAGGCCCAGATAGGTCCCACGCAGGTCGCGAGCCACCCCGGGGTGCCGCTGACTGATGCCCTTGATGTGAGTCTCGTACAGGATGGTCTGGGCCCACGGAGTGTCCGGGGGGTGGTCGTCGCCCCAGTCGAACCCGGGTGCCACCACCAGAGAATGCGCCTCCCGCGGTGCGGTGGGCTCCAGAGCCCGCGCATAAGGGTCGACCAGCAACCGGCGTTCATCGAAGAACAGGCCGCGGTGGGGCGCCCACGGCCCCCGAACGCGGTAGCCATATCGCTGAGACGGCACCACACCCGGGACGGTCACGCTCCAGATGTCGTTCTCGACGGTCATCGGAACCCGCTGTTCCCCGCCCCGACCGTCCAGCAGGCACAACCGCACGTCGCCGTCATAGGCGGCGGCGCTGGAGAACACGGCGAACCTCGTGTCCGACCCGTCCCAGGTCGCCCCGAGCACCATGTCAGCCACTTCCGTCGAAGGTGAACAGCGACGGAAACCGTCGGCTGGGGTCATTGGCGTGCCGCTGTTGGAGTCGACGCTGCCAACGCCGCGGCGTGGCCGTGACAGCTTGCGGATCGGCCCCGGCCCACGGTCATCGCGACCGTGGGCCGAGGGTCTTTCCGATCAGGCTAACGCTATATGTCGCCCGCAACACGTGGCGCCGGTTAGAGGTCCAAGCCGCCGTTGACGTCGATGATGTGGCCGGTGATGAAATCGGCGTCGGTCGAGCACAGGAACGCCACGGTGCCGGCGATGTCGGCGGGTAGCCCGGCGCGACCGATCGGGTTCTGAGACAGCTTGGTCAGGGCCGCCTCGGGCATCTTGGCGGTCATCTCGGTGACGATGAACCCGGGCCGGATCCCGTTGACGGTGGTGCCGAACCGGGCCAGCTCAAGCGCGCCGGACCGCACCAGCCCAACCACTCCTGCCTTTGAGGCGATGTAGTTCATCTGCCCGATGTTGCCCGCCTTGGCCACGAGTGAGGACATGAGCACCACCCGCCCCGGCCCTTCCGTCCGCAACCACGGCACGCAGGCCCGCAACCCGTTGAACGCGCCGGTCAGGTTGACCGCGATGACCTGGTCCCAATCCTCGTCGGTCAACTTGTGGAACATCCGGTCACGGGTGATTCCGGCGTTGCCGATGTAGGTGTCGATGCCGTTCATCGCGTCGGCCGCGGCCGCGAAGGCGGCCTGCACATTTGCCCGGTCGGTCACATCGCAACCGAACCCGAAAACCGCCGAACCGGTTTTCGCCGAGATCCGCTCGGCGGTCTCCCGGGCGCCCGCCTCGTTGACGTCGAGCACGGTGACGGCCAGGCCCTCGCCGGCCAGCCGTTCGGCGATCGCGGCGCCGATCCCGCGGGCACCGCCGGTCACCACGGCCTTGGACACGCTGTAACGGTCGGACATCATTTCTCCTTGCAGTTCAGTGGTGCGTGGATTTTGCTTGCTGCTCGATATCGGTCGCGGGCGTGAAACTGGAATGTCCTCGTCGCTTACTGATCAGAGTTGCTTGATTCGGGTGGAAGGGTTGGTTCAGGGGGTTGGTTCAGGTACCGAAAACGTAGGTGCCAGGTGCGTCACCCAGCACGGGATAGGCCTTGCTGCCCATCGGTGGCGGGGTGCGCTCCTCACCGGCTCGCTGCCCGATCCAGGTCGCCCAATCCTCCCACCAGGTCACCGGGTGCATGACCGCGTTCGCGCGCCATTCCTCCGGATCCTTCGGCAGTTCGGTGGTGGCGCCCACCCAGTGCCGTGACTTGGGGTTCGGCGGGTTCACGATGCCAGCGATGTGCCCGGAGTTCGACAACACGAACCGCACGTCACCCTTGGGGAACCGAGCCCCGATGTACGAGCTGTGCCACGGGGCGATGTGATCCTGTTCGGCGGCCAGGAAGTACAGATCCTGATCCACTGTGGCCAAGTCCAGCCGTTGCCCGGCCAGCTCCAACTTGCCCTGCGTCAGCCGATTCTCCAGATAGCAGCTACGCAGGTAGAACGAATGCATATCGGCCGGCATCCGCGTGGAATCGGCGTTCCACGTCAACAAATCAAACGCCGGCGGGTCCTGTCCCAGCAACCAATTGTTCACCACATAGTTCCAGATCAGGTCGTTCCCGCGCAGGTAGTCGAACGTCTTGCGCATGTTCTCGCCCTTGAGGAAACCGGTCTTCGCCATGGTGCGTTCCAGCTTCGCGACGGTGCTCTCATCGGTGAACACACCCAACTGGCCGGGCTCACTGAAATCGATCATCGTGTTCAGGAAGGTGGCGTTGTTGATCCGATCCGAGCCCGTCGCATTCAGATAGGCCAGTGTCGCCATGGTCAAGGTGCCACCCAGACAGACACCCAAGATGTTGGCCTTCTCCGAGCCGGTGATGTCGGTGATCACGTCCAGCGCGGTCATCGGCCCGGACACCAGATAGTCGTCCAATGTCACATGCGCCATCGACTCGTCCGGGTTGCGGTAGCTGATCAAGAACACCGTGTGCCCGTGCGCGACAGCCCACTCGACCAGGCTCCGGCCCGGCGCCAGATCTACGATGTAGTACTTGTTGATCCACGGCGGGCTGAACAGCAAGGGGATCTCGTGCACCTTCTCGGTGGTCGGCGTGTACTGGATCAGTTCCATCAACTCGTTACGGAACACCACCTTTCCCGGCGTGACCGCAAGATCACGGCCGACCACGTGTACGCCCTTCGCGACCTGATGCGGTTGGCCTTCGTTGGTCGCCAGATCACGCAGATACGCCCGCATCCCCCGCGCCAACGACAACCCACCGGTCTCCGCGGCGCGTTTGAGCACCGCCGGATTCGTCGGCGCGATGTTCGTCGGTGACACGGCATCCAGGAACGTCCGAGTCGCGAACGCTGCCTTCCGCCGATCCACCTCGGTGATCTCGGCATCCGCCACGACCGCGATGGCAGCCTCGTTCAACAGCAGATACTCCTGCTGCAACCACCAGAAATAGGCGTTGTCCTGCCATGCCGGATCAGCGAAACGCTTGTCCTTCACCGGCTCCGCCGGGCCCTGGGCGGTCCCGCCGATGGCCCGTACCGCGGCCGCCATGGACGCCTGCATCGCCTTCTGCGAATACTTCATCGCCCCGTCGAACGCCTTCGTCGGATGCATTGCCCAAAAAGCGCTCAGCCGAGTCAACGCCGGCATCAGCGACACCTGATCCGCTTGCCCCAACACACCGCGGTCAAGTTGCTCGGTGGCATTGAAAACGGTCTGCGCCAACCGATCACGCACAGACTTGTCCACTGTGTCCAGCGACACGCCTGCCTTCAGCGGATCGTCCGTTGCAGTCATCATTGACTCCTCGTCATATTCGGTGCCAACCGATCGTGCGTGATGCCGCGGTGTCACCGACGGCCTGCTGGGTCCGCGGGGCGGGCCTTTGATGTGACGGCGGTGAATTGAAAACGCGCTGCACCCTCACCGCTGGTGGAATGCAGCGCGCACAGTCAGCTGAGTCTTTCGATGATCATCGCCATGCCTTCACCGCCGCCGACGCACATGGTCTCCAGCCCGATCGAGGCGTCGCGCTCACGCAGCCCGTTCAGCAGGGTGGCGGTGATCCGCGCGCCCGTCATCCCGAAGGGGTGGCCGACGGCGATGCTGCCGCCGTGCACGTTCAGCTTGTCGATATCGATCTTCAGCTCGCGGTAACTCGGGATCGCCTGCGCGGCAAAGGCTTCGTTGATCTCGACCAGGTCGATGTCATCGATCGTCATGCCTGCAAGGGCCAGCGCCCGCTTGGAAGACTCGATCGGTCCCAGCCCCATGATCTCCGGGGAAAGCGCTGACACCCCGGTGGCGACGATCCGTGCCAGCGGCGTGATGCCGAGCTCGGCGGCTCTCACGTCGCTCATGATCACCAGTGCGGCGGCGCCGTCGTTCAACGGGCAGGCATTGCCGGCGGTGACGGTGCCGTCGACCTGGAACACCGGCTTGAGGCTGGACAGCCCTTCGAGCGTGGTCTGTGGTCGCGGGCATTCGTCGGCCGCGAAGACGGTGCCGTCCGGCAAAGTCACCGGAGTGATCTCCTTGGCCCAGAAGCCGTTCGCGGCGGCCTTCGCGGCCAGCGTCTGCGACCGCAGAGCGAACTCGTCCTGCTCGGGCCTGGTGATGCCGAGTAAACCGGCCACGTTCTCGGCGGTCTGGCCCATTCCAATGTAGTAGTCGGGCAGTTCGCCGTCCTCGCGCGGGTCGTGCCACACCCCTGCCCCGCCCTTCGCCCGGGTCACGCTGCGAGCGTGCGCGGTGTCGAACTGGGCGTCGAGGTAGGGGTTCGGACCCAGCCCCTTCGGGTCCGCCTCGGTGACGGGTGGGGTGTCGCTGCCGCCGACCTTGAACCGGCTGACGCATTCGACGCCGGCGGAGATGAAGGTGTGGCCCTCACCGGCGCGGATGGCGTGCATGGCCATCCGGCTGGTCTGCAGGCTGGAGGAACAGTAGCGAGTGATCGTCGCACCGGGCAGGCCGTCCAGGCCGAGCAGCACCGCGACCACCCTGGCCATGTTCCAGCCCTGCTCGCCGCCCGGCATCCCACAGCCGAGCAACAGGTCGTCGATCGTCTTGGGATCGAGTTCGGGAACCTGGTCCAGCGCCGCCTGCACCATCGTGGTGGCCAGTTGGGTGGGATGGGTATCCCGCAGCGAACCCTTGACCGCGCGGCCGATCGGCGAACGAGCGACGGCCACGATGACGGCTTCAGGCATAATTGACGTCCCTTCAATCTGGTGCGGCGTTGCACGTCAACGCCGGTAGCTGAGAATTGTCGTGAAATGATCAAGTCGGGTTGTGCCGAGCAGCGTTCGAGTTCACCGCCGCGTTTCCTCGAGCGGGTTTTCCACACTGACAGGGGTTTCGGCAGCGGCGTGGCGACCCCCTTGCTGGACGGTGGTGGATGGTTCGTGGCGCAGGACCGGACGGAGCGCGTCCAGGACGCTTGCGTCGTCGATGGTTGAAGGCACCACAACGGTCTCACCGTCGGCGATGCTGCCCATCGTCTTTCGCAGAATCTTGCCGGACCGGGTCTTGGGCAGGGCCGCGACGACGCTGACCTCTTTCAGGGCAGCGACGGCTCCGATCTGTTCGCGGACCATCTTCACGAGTTCTGCGCAGAGACGTTTCTCCGAGTCGTAGTCGTTGGCCACGCCCGACTTCAGCACCACCAGACCACGCGGAAGCTGGCCCTTCATCGCATCGGCGATACCGAAGACAGCGCATTCGGCGACATCGGGGTGCCCGGCCAACACCTCTTCCATGGAGCCGGTGGACAGCCGGTGGCCGGCCACGTTGATGACGTCGTCGGTGCGGCCCATCACGTACAGGTAGCCGTCGGCATCGAAATAGCCGCCGTCACCGGTCAGGTAGTAGCCCGGGAAGGCCGACATGTAGGACCCGACGAAGCGCTCGTCGTCGTTCCACAGCGTGGGCAACGCTCCCGGTGGCAACGGCAGCTTGATGACGATCGCGCCGTCCGCGCCGACATCGGCCGGCTGGCCATTCATGCCCAAGACCTCAACGTCCCATCCGGGCATGGGCCGGGTCGGTGTACCGGGTTTGAGCTCCAGGAGCTCGATGCCGGCGGGGTTGGCCACGATGGGCCAGCCGGACTCGGTTTGCCACCAGTGGTCGATGACCGGGATGCCCAGGAGCTCGGTGGCCCAGTGGTAGGTCTCGGGGTCCAGTCGTTCACCGGCCAGGAACAGGTACTGCAGGCCGGACAGGTCATACTCGGCGAGGAACTCACCGTTCGGGTCTTCCTTCTTGATGGCCCGGAAAGCGGTCGGTGCGGTGAAGATGCTCTTGACGTTGTTCTCGGCCGCGACCCGCCAGAACTGCCCGGCGTCGGGCGTGCCTACCGGTTTGCCCTCGTACAGGATGGTCGTCGACCCGGTCAGCAACGGCGCGTACACGATGTAGGAATGCCCGACGACCCACCCGACGTCGGACGCGGTGAACATGGTGTCCCCGGGCCCGACGTTGTAGATGTTGGGCATCGTCCAGGCCAACGCCACCGCGTACCCGCCGCTGTCCCGGACCACACCCTTGGGTTTTCCGGTGGTCCCGGACGTGTACAGGATGTACAGGGGGTCGGTCGATTTCACCATCACCGGATCGGCGGGTGTCGCGGCAGCCATGGCCTGCGCCCAGTCCACATCGTCCGGTCCGAGTTCGGCGGTGACCTGCGGGCGTTGCAGGATCACCCGCTTTTCCGGCTTGTGCTCGGCCAGTTCGATGGCCTTGTTCAACAGCGGCACGTATTCGATGACCTTCTTGCCCTCGATGCCGCAGGACGCCGACACGATCACCTTGGGTTTCGCGTCATCGATGCGGACCGCGAGTTCCTTCGGGGCGAATCCACCGAACACCACCGAGTGCACCGCGCCGAGCCGGACGGTAGCCAGCATCGCGACAGCGGCCTGCGGGATCATCGGCATGTAGATCACCACCAAATCACCCTTACGTACGCCCAATCCGGACAGTACGCCGGCGAAGGTGGCGACCTCGTCGCGCAGTTCCCGGTAGGTGTAGATGCGGCGGGTACCAGTGACCGGGCTGTCGTAGATCATTGCGGCCTGTTCGCCCCGTCCCGCCTCCACGTGCCGGTCCAAGGCGTTGTACGACACGTTCAACTCGCCGTCTGGAAACCACCGATAGAACGGCGGATTCGACGCGTCCAACGCCCGCGTCGGGGTCACCGACCAATCGATCGCGCTTGCCGCGTCCAACCAGAATCCCTCAGGGTCGGACACACTCGCCCGGAAAACCTCGTCATAGGTGCCCACGTTCGTCGATCCTCTCGCAACGCCGTTGTCGCGGATGAAGCGCGGGCCATTTGGCCGCGAAGGCAACCCGGACCCTTGACAGGCAGGTTCCCGCGCTAATTACGGTCCATACAAAACGAAAACTGCTCGCTGGTGATCCGACAGTGCCTGGCAGTCAATCTGACCTACCTGATGGCTGAAAGCCAGGGCCAAAAGTCCCAAGAGGGGCGCGCGACCACACGGGGCATCCGCGTAGCTACTGAAGCGTAACCCCTGTTCATCCGCATGTTCACCCGTTTGGCCCTGTGAGTGTCTAGTTATCGTTGTCCGATCGACCCGGAAGAAGGCCCTCGAACACCGTCTGTGCCGATGTCGGACACTGTGTCGACTGGGTTGACAGCACCAAGCTTCCGATCGGGCGACCTAGTTCGAGGTGATTTCTATCACAACGCCAGCCGCCGTCCTGCCTGTCCAGCGGCGGTGATCAGCGCGCCGGCCTCGGACGGCGGGCCGGCCACATGATCAACACCTTCGCCGCTCATCCCCGGGCGCGTCCCTGGGTGATCATCTGACTCCGCCCCGCACCCCGGATATCGGAAAGAGTGGAATCCACGCCCGAGGGTCCTCTGAGATTTGCTGGGCATCCTGGACTGGAAGGGCGGCCGCCCTTCGGCTGTGTGGGGAGCTCTTTGATGAAGGTGCCTGAGTGGATCGCCACCCCCACGATCGACAGCGAGGAACCGTCACCAACACACCACAGGTCGTGACCCGGAGTCGAGGGCAACACCAGGCTCACCGCAGCGACCGGCGTGGTGCTCTTCTTTCTGCTGGCCGTCGCGGGCGTCACCCCGCTGGCCGTCGCGGGCGTCACCCTGCTGGCCGTCGCGGGCGTCACCCTGCTGAGCGTGCGGCAGATGATCACTGTGCACGTCTTCGTCGGTGTCCTGCCGCTCGGCCCTGTCCTGCTCAAGTCCGGCACCACGATGCCTTGTGGTCGGGGTCGGTGCGGCCACGGTGCTGCTGCCGACCGCCGCGCCCTGGACCAGCAGCCCGCCGAACATTTCTCCAGCCCGGCCGGCACCCGGCCGTGACCCATCCGGTCGCATCAGCGCTACCCCGCCGCACATCAGCACCCCGCGCCCGCATTCTGCACTCCGCGCCACCATTCGCTACGCGCCGTTCATCACTGCCCGCGCCGATCATCAGCCTCGCGCCACCATTCAGCACTCCGCGCCACCACTCAGCACTCCGCGCCATCTTTTTCTGGCGCGGAGTGACCACCCCGGCGCGGAGTCGCGCCGCGCCCAACCAGGCGTGCCACGCGACGACCGGAGCGCGGATCAAATTCAACCGCGCGGACGAAATCGTGCGCTCTTGTCACACCGGCACCAATAGCCGCGACTTGATCCGCGTGCCCGCGAGGTTGATCCGCACTGGGTCAGGGGCGGGGTTGATCGGCGCGGCCACACTCCGTGTCACGATCGGAGCGTGACTCACGTGCGGGGCGGCTACCGCGAGTCGCCGCGTCTGCTGCTGGTGGAGGACGACCGGGAGCTCGCCCCGATGCTCGCTGAGGTGCTCGGCGACGACTACCAGGTGGATATCGCCGCTGACGGTCAGCGAGGTCTTCACCTCGCCCTGACCCACCACTATGACGCGATGGTCATCGACCGGGGCCTGCCGGCCATCGAAGGCGTAGATCTGGTGGAACGGTTGCGCGCCCGAGGTCTGCTGACGCCGATCCTGTTGTTGACCGCGCGCGGCAGCATCACCGAACGGGTCGAGGGTCTGGACGCGGGCGCCGAGGACTACCTGGTGAAGCCGTTCGAGATCGATGAACTGCTGGCCAGGATCCGGGCTCTGCTGCGCAGGCACCCGGACACCTCTGCGGTGCTACCCGTTGGCACCCGCAGTCTCCAGCTCGACGCCCGCACCGTGGTGGGCGAGCAGGCCACCCCGGTGCAGCTGTCGGCCAGCGAAGCGGAGTTGCTGGCGGTGCTGGCCCGGCGGCCGGACAAGGTGTTCACCCGGCCGGAGTTGCTGGCCACGGTGTTCGATCCCGCCGACGTGGCGGGCACCGTCGACACCTACGTGTACTACCTGCGGCGCAAGCTGGGTCGGCGGGCAATCAGGACCGTGTACGGGGTCGGCTACCAGCTGGGCACGCTGTGATCACAGCAGCTGCGATCGGGCCAGCTCGGACCGGGCCAGCTCGGATCCGGCCGGCCGCGATCGGGCCGGCTGCGATCGGGGCGCCGTGATCAAACGCAAACGCGCGGCTCGCGACGAGGACATCGTCAACGCGGCAGCACGCTCGGTCGGCATCCGGATCGCCGCGGCCTGCGCCCTGGCGATCGCAGTCGTCGCCGTGTTGGCCTTCACACTTATCGGTCATCACCCGGGCCCTGGCGGGCCGCCACCGGGCAGCGACAAGGACGCTGACAACGACGCACTGGTCCGCAACGGGCTGCTGGTCGCCGGGGCCGTGGGCATCGTGATCGCCGGAGTGGTGGGGTGGTGGGCGGCGCGCAATGCCGTCCGTCCGCTCGGCCAGGCGCTGGCCCTGCAGCGCCGGTTCGTCGCGGACGCCGGTCATGAGCTGCGCACGCCGTTGACCATCCTGCACACCCGGGCGCAGCTGCTCGCCAGGCGCATTCGCCCGGACGACCCGGCGCGGCCGGTCGTCGAGCAATTGCTGGACGATTCCCGCGTGCTCGCTGAGATCGTCGAAGAGCTGCTGGCCAGCGCCTCGCTGACCCATGACCCGAGCCGGGCCGAGCCGGTCGATACCGGCGACCTCGTCACCGACGTGGCGTCGTCGATGGCCGCGCTGGCGCAGACCGCGAACGTCGACCTGCGCACCCGGACGGAGCCCGGGGTGATCGTCAACGGCTCGCGCACCGCCCTGCGGCGCGCGCTGATCGCCCTCACCGACAACGCTGTCTCGCACACCCCGGCGGGCGGCTTCGTCACGCTGTCCTGCCGGTTGGAGGACCAGCAGGTGATCTTCGAAGTTCTCGACACCGGGGAGGGCATCGACCCGGAAGACGCCGAGAGACTGATGCAACGATTCGCCCGCGGAACGCCGGTCCATCCAGCCTCGCCGGCACCAGCCGCTGGCAGCAAGCGATTTGGGATCGGCCTGTCGCTCGTCCGGGAGATCGCCACCGCGCACTCGGGTACTCTGCAGCTCACCGGTGTCCCGGGCCAGGGCGCGACGGCCACCATGACGTTGCCCGGATCGGGCAGCAACGGTGACGACCGGTCGCCCGACGGCTCCTGATCGGCGCCGACCCGACCGGTCTTCGAGTTCTCCGACTGCCCGGCATTCTTGAGGGCGAGTCAGCCGCCGGGACGGCCGTTCGTCGCGGTCTGGCTGAAGTTGTTCTGCCACACGGCCTGCGCACCGGAATCGCCGATCCGATACACCGTGATCACCGCGCCGACCGCGACGATCACCGCGATCACCGGCAGAGCAATTGCTACCACCCGCTCCCAACCGGCTGTGGCCTTCATCGTCGCCGCAGTCGTGGCAGTGGCGCCCAGGTCATCGCCTGGTTGGGCCCCGGCCGTGCCCGCCCGCGGCGCGACCGCGCCCCCCCGCGGCGCGACCGCCGTCGACCGCCTGGCCGCTCGCGTTTCCCGAACATGAAGAAACGCGATGGCAGTGGCGACCAGGAACAGACCGATGGTCCACGGGATCAGGGTGTCGCCGAGTTGGGTGTGGGTGCGGATCAACGGCGTCTCGACGACATGCCGCTGCAACCATTCTCCGGCCTGGGTGGTCAACGGGGTCAACGCCAAGGCACCGAACGCCATGATCAGGGTCGGCCATACCAGCCGAACCCGCGCGGCCGGCCAGAAAACGCACAACAGGACAAGCAGCGCAGTCAGCGGCACCAACACCACTACTGCGTGCACCAAAATGATATGGGTTGGCAGGCCGTTGATCTGGTCCATCAGATTCCTGTCCGTCCGGTGGGCTGACGACCGCAATGTGGGTCGGCGATGAAATCGAGCCCGACCACAATGTCACGCCCAGGGAATTTCGCTATTGCATCGTAATGGTTCGGCGGTTGTCTGTGCCAGGAAGGCAAGGCTGAACTCACCCGAGAGCGACCGACGGCTCGATCAGCGATTTATCGCCACTACTCCGCAGTTCTCAGAACAATCTCAGAGATCTGCTCCAGTGGCCTGCCGAAAACGATAAGCGTGGGTCCCGCCCGATCCAAGAATGGTTTACTGGGGGCGGGTCCGCTCGGACGCGGCACTGTGGTCACCGAGGGGTCGACCGGACCCACGCACCGGGCACAGCAATCAAGAGGGAACGATGACCGAGCGCCCACCCCGCGTGGACTCCGACCGCATGCTCCGCAGGGGTTCGCCTGCTCACGGACGGTGCCGCGGGTCTCGCCGGGTTGGCATCGGTGGTGGGCACGGTCGCGATCGCCACGGCAGCCGAGAATCACACCGAGAATCAGCAACAGACCGCGAACACCCCCGACGACCCCGGGGCGTCGACGATCAGGCGTTGGCAACGAAGTCGCCGCCCTCGACCACGACACCGTCCACCCGGTTGCGGTCGACGGCCGCTCCGTCCACGGCGGACCATCCACCCGGTCACCCGCAGCGGCGGCCCCGTCCACCACACCGCCGCCTGTCGCGGCGCCCTCGGATTACGTCACGACCCCACCATCGACCACCGCCGCGCCCAAAGCTCGGGCGCAGCCGCCGGTCTATCGGCCGGTGCAGCCCGTGAACAACAGCCGACCACAAGCCAAGTCCGACGGATCGTGACGGCCGTGCGTCCCGCCCGCCGACCGCAGCGGAAACCGCCATGAGTCACCCGCTGCCGACCAGACGGCTCGTCCAGACCCCTTCGCCGATCACCGGACCCGCCGGCCCGACGCGCCTGCTCCCCGCCCCGGCCACACCACCAGCTGGCCGGGGCACCTGCTGCGGTATGGCCCGGTCCCCGCGTTGTCTGCGTCATCGCTGACCTCGACGTCTCCGCTGCCGGCCTGCGCGGTCGTGGCGAAGCCGCGATTCCCCATCGCCACGAAGATCGCCGCTGTGGTGGCCGTGAGCAGTCGGATCCATCGCAGTCGCCGGGGCCAATTGCTGCGAAGGCGACCCCACCCCGATCAAGGACAGGGTGTTGATCTCCCGGTCACCCCACCTGGTGATCGACGGCTCGGTCATGACGGCGTCCAGCATTGGCGCGGATCACGTCGTGTTCGCCGTCCACGAGGGTTCAGGGGCCGGCGTTGACCTGCGAGCCGCGCTCGCCGAACGCGGCGACGGCATGCCGGCCACGACGGTCCTCGATATCCCGCCGCGGTTCATCGCCTCCGAGGCCAACTCCCTGGTGACGTTCCAGAACATCGGGGATGCCCGGCCGCTCGGCCGGATCCCACCGATCCTGGATTCGGGGTTCCGCGACCGTCCCACGCCGGTCGACAACGCCGAGACCCGACCGGTCGGGCCGATCGAAGTCCGGCTCGGCCGGCGATGGTCACCAGGGCGGTCCCGGTTTCGTCGGCAGCACCGTGGCATCGGCGCTCCCGGGAATTCGGGCATCTGGAAGTGGGTCAATGGGTGTCAATGGCGCCCACTCCCTCGGAGACGACCGCGTTGAAGGTCGACAGCTTCCAGCTGAACAGCTGGATGCTCTGGCGTAAGCCGAACAGCACCTGGGTCTGGACATTGGCTGAGATCGGCGACGGGAAGACCCGGTTGGTCACCCGGGTGCGCGCTCTCCACGATTGGCACAAACCGGCCACCGCCGTTTTCGGGGTGCTGTTGATGGAATTCGGCGACGTCGCCATGATGCGTAGGATGCTGCTGGGAATCAAGGAACGGGCCGAGGCGCTGCACCGTCGATCCGCGTCCGGCTGACACTGCCTTTCAGGCGGTCGGATGGCCTGTTACCAGGTCATCGCTGTCCCGTCGAACCCGCCGACCCGAGCACGGCACACTCTTGTGCCGCCCGCTTCTGTGCCGCCCGCTTTCGTGCCGCCCGCTTTCGTGCCGCCCGATTTCGTGCCGCCCGATTTCGTGCCGCCCGCTTTCGTGCCGCCCATGGACCGCCCTGCATCGGGATAGATCAACGCCCGGTTTGATCGACATTCTGCCCACACCGAGCGGTATTGAGTAAGGACCGAACCTCGATAACGTCGAAGGCCCGGAACCCGGATGTGACGCCCGGCATCATTGTGTAACGGGCCTCACTGGTCCGGGTTGCCGAATCCTACTCGAATAGCTGGCACATTCACCCATTCGCGCATTTCTTGCGCATGAGTGTGAGACCGGAAGCAGCCAGGCAGTCAATTCGACATTGCTCCGTTGGCATTCGGGCGATAGACTCTCACGTATGCCCCCGGCGACCGTTTTCCGGTAACCGGCGGATCACGATGCGAGGCAACCGGAAGAGGGAGCGCACCATGGCCTGGGTTGCGAACTCCACAGCTATGTCCGGCGGTCGTTCTGGCCGGATACAGCGTTTCTTCGCGGTCATCGACGCCCGCGGCGAAGCCGAGATTGCCTTGTGCCTGCGCCGCAGACCTGCGCAGCCGATCGGCGCCTGGTCTTGATGTCCGCCGGGCATGGCCTGCGGGTCGGCGTCCGTTGTGCGACCACAGCAGGAGTGGCTCTCCTTCTCGTCGCCGGTGCATTACGGCGGCGCGTCAACAGGGCATTTCCCGATCGTCTCTCGACGCCGCCTGACGCTGTACCGGACGAGGAGGCGCAGCCGAACCAGGTATGGACGTGGTCCGTCGATAGGGCCGGGAACTTCATCTCTTCCAGCCCTGCCAGCCTCGACATGATCGGTTATGGTCCGGCCGAATTGGTCGGCCAGAACGTCTCCCTGGTCCTGGACGCGGTCGAGCTGAAACGAGCGAGCGCGGTGACCGAAGCACTGGGTGGCCCGGGCACGGGATGGCCAGGCGTCTTCGTCGAGGCCCACCACCGCAACGGAACGCGAGTGTGGCTGCAAGCCACCGTCCGGCCACGGTATGACCCGGACGGAACGGTCGCCGGTGGCACCGGCACCACCCGGCTGGTCGGGCCGGATGCGGAGAATGTGGCCGAGCAACAACGGATCACCGCCCGGATCGAGACAGTCCTGACGGACCGGTCGTTGATGACGGCATTTCAACCGATCGTCGGTCTGGCGACCAATAGCGTGATAGGCGTCGAAGCTCTCTCCAGGTTCGGCGCCGAGCTCGCTCGTACGCCGGATCTGTGGTTCGCGGAGGCCGCATCGGTGGGATTGGGAACTCGGTTGGAATTGCTGGCGATCGAGACCGCACTGACAACCGCCGAGTCGTTGCCCGAGCACTTGTACGTTTCCGTCAACGCCTCCCCCACGACCTGTCTCGACACCAGGCTGACCGCGCTGATTGCCCATTGCGCAGTCGGACCGGGGCGGCTCATCCTCGAACTCACCGAGCACGATGTCGTCGCCGATTACGACCGGTTAGGGGTGGCGCTCAAGAATTTGCGCTGCCTGGGCGTCAAGGTTGCGGTGGACGACGCCGGGTCGGGGTTCGCCTCCTTCCAGCACATCCTTCGACTGCGGCCGGACTTCATCAAACTGGACCGATGTATCGTCGCCGACCTCGACACCAGTCCGGCCGGCCGCGCGCTGTGTGCGGCGGTGGTTTCCTTCGCCGGCCGGATTGGTGCGCAGGTCGTCGCGGAGGGAATCGAAACCCAGTCAGAATTGAGCGCCGTCACCGAATTGGGCATGAGAGCGGGTCAGGGTTTCTATCTCGGCCGACCGTCGCTGATGCCCGCGGAATGGGCGCACTGGCAAGAGAACGCAAAGGCCACCCAACAAGTCCAACTCGCTATTTCGGGATCTCATCGCGGGCATGCGCTCGATGTCGGTCGTCCGGCCACGGCTGAGCATGCTGTGGAGCCCGACACGGTCGCGATTGGCGAGGACTACGTCACCATCCGCGCGCTCAACGACGCCGGCTTCGCGGAAACGGTGTTCGAGGCGCTGCCCGACGCCACCGCGATCCTCGACCGGGACGGCACCATCACCGCTGTCAACGAGGCCTGGCGGATGTTCGCGCTGGACAACGGGGGGCCGGCGGAGTCGACCGGAGTGGGCGTCAGCTACCTGGACGTGTGCACCCGCGCCGCAGAGTCGGGCAGCTCGGATGCCGCGGCGGTGCTCGCCGGCCTGCAGGCTGTGCTGGGCGGAGCGACGATGGAAAGCGACCGGGAGTATCCGTGCGATTCTCCATCGGTGAGCCGCTGGTTCATCTCCAGGATCACCGCGATCGACGGACCGTCAGGCGGGGCCGTCGCCTCGCACGTCAACATCACCCGGCGCAAGCGGGCGGAGCTGGAGAACCAGCAGCTGGCGTTGCATGACCCCCTGACCGGGGTGGCCAACCGGCTGTTGTTCACCAGGCGGCTCACGGCCGCATTGAGCGGCCGGACGGGGTGCGACCTGCGCCCGGACGTGGGCGTCCTCTACATCGACCTTGACGCCCTCGCCGCGGTGAACGACAGGTACGGTCACGCCGCGGGTGACGAGTTCCTGATGGTGGCGGCCCATCGGATTCTCGTGCAGTTGGACCAAAGGGACACTCTCGCCCGGCTCGGCGGCGGCATGTTCGCCATTTGCGCCACCCGTACGACGGCGAAGCACCTGGCAGGACTGGCCGATCGTATCGCTGCGGTGTTGGCCGAGCCGCAGCTGATTCATGGTCGAGGCGTTCTCACGGGCGCCAGCGTCGGCAGGTATCTGGCCGCGCCCAACGACACCGCGTCGCAGTCACTGCAAGCCGCCGAGCAGGCCATGTACGCCATCAGGCACAGGCACCCGAGCCCGATCTCCGCATAGCGCAGACCGCCCGCGCCGGGTTTCTCAGGACCTCCAGCCCACTCCGCGCCGGTTCTCAGGACCCTTCAGCCCACTCCGCGCCGGTTTTCAGATCTCAGCGCCAACATATGTTGGCGCGCAGTCCATAGAACCGGCGCGGAGTGGGTCGTGGCTGGATCGTGGTGACCCATCACCGGCTTGACAAGCACCGATGAGGCACCCGCACCCGCGAGCGCAAGCCTTGGGCCTCTCCCCACACGCCGCCTCCCCGTGCGCCGCCCATCCCCCCGGCGCCGAACCCCCCGATATCCGCGCGCGCATCGGGCCAGCTCACTCCGCGCCGGTTTGCTGGGTCTCCACCCCGACTCCGCGCCTGTTCTCAGGACCTTCAGCCGACTCCGCGCCGGTTTTCAGATCTCAGCGCCAACATATGTTGGCGCGCAGTGCAGAAAACCGGCGCAGAGTGGGTCACGGTGAGGTTCGCCCAAGGTTCCCCCACAGTTCGCCGCCCACCCCCCCGGCGCCGACCCCCGATATCCGCGCGCATCGAGCCAGCTCACTCCGCGCGGGATTTCTGGATCTCCACCCATCTCCACCCCAGCTCGGTACCTACTACGAACACCTACAAACAGCGATACCGTCAAAGCCGCTCCCAAACCGGGGAATATGCGCGAACCCCGGTTGCCAGCAGAACCAGGACGATTCAGTCACACCCACCGCGGCAGCCACGGTGGTCCCCCGGATAGCGCCGCGGCCATGCCGGGTGCCGGACGACTGGATGTCCCGTGCCCTGGTCAACGCATGCGCCATCATCGTGCGGAAGCCGCTGACGTGATCCACGGACTGGATACCTTGGGCCCCGGTCAGCGCAGGCGCGTGCGCTCCCGGGGGGATCATTCGCGACCATTTCTGCCACCTGATCGTAGGCCACTTGAATTTCGTCCCACATTTCCCGGTTGACCTGGACCTCGACGAAACCCCGCGATTCCCACACCACCGCAGACTCTCCCGCCACCTCGGCTAGGATCCTTTCACGCGGCGTCCCGCTCACTGTGCCCGCCCCCCGTACCGCCGGATAATAAGTGCCATCAGGAGGGTCACCAAGGACATATACGCGGTGATCAGCGTGATGACACCGCCGGGTGCGCCGATGACCTTCATATCGCGCGGCCGTAATTGCTAACCCAGCGGGACACAAAGATATAGGTCGTCCGGTACTCGGCCCACCGATGGCGTAATTGCGCGGCCAGCCCTGCCGCCCCTATGCATAACAACGTTAATGCAT
Organism: Nakamurella sp.; assembly: GCA_017882715.1. Taxonomy (GTDB): domain Bacteria; phylum Actinomycetota; class Actinomycetes; order Mycobacteriales; family Nakamurellaceae; genus Nakamurella. The sequence goes on from JADGOY010000015.1 coordinate 19,310, forward strand.
TCATTCAAGTCTGACGCCCTTTCCGTCTGGGGTACAACAATTGACTTCCAGTCACATAGAAATCACACAAACACGGCCGCCCCTTTATCGCCAAGATTTCCACGGTGAGATCTGTCTATTGCCTCGGTGGCAAATGCCCGGAGTTTGACGCGTAGCCTACGGGCTACCGGCCCGGCCGGGCATGGTGACCCAACAGGCCGCGCAAATATCATCGGCGGGTGACCCCTTGTCCAGCAGTCGCCCGCAATTGATGCATACGCAAACATGTACCCCGGGAATATCGGGAAACGTATCGGCGGTCACCGCGGGCTGACCACACGGTGTCGAGCCCAGGTCCTGTTCAGCGTTAATTTCCCGGGCCGTGCCCGCGACGCGAAGTAAACCAGCGCGGGTCCGATCGTTCCCTAAGGTCTGTAGCGGTCCCCCGCAGTGCACCGCCGCAATGACCGAGGCGACCGGGGCCAGTCGCTCGTTGCGCGCCCTGGCCGTAGGATTCTCCGTATGGCTGCCGGTCATCTTGCGCACGAACCATCGGCGGGCACCACAAACACCGAGCCATATGGCTCAGCGGAATGATGGATGGTGTAAATCCGGGTTCCGAGCACGACGTACTTGGTGGCCAAGTTGCCGAAACCATTCGGGATGGCAACTATCTGGTCCGAGCTTCGGTCACCCGTCGGATCCCCAATGACCACCGGCGCATCATTGTTGCGCTGTCCGTATGAGGCCAGCGCCAATACGGCGACCAATCCAAGCGCTGGGGTTGTTCCGCGCCGATCCACAGGTCGTCCAACGACTCCGCGATGACCTCGGCAACCGTTGCGATCCACTATCGCAATCTGGGACCCTAGGTCGGCTCGGCAGAGATACCGTGCAGCGACTTGCCGGGGTCGAATAGTGCGACGATTACGGCAACCTTTCATTGCCGAGTAATTGTCCTCCAGAGCATCCTGGATAATGCGCCAGTGTCGCCCCATGCGAAACGCCGCCAATCTCCCGAATTGATCTTGGAGTGTAATGGTTTTCCCGATGCGCCCAGAGCAAATCGGCCGATTGCTGTCACCGTATGAAATTGTGCGCGCCGTACTCGGGCCATGCGGGGCCATGCGGCCCTCCCCGTTGACGCGCATACTGGCGGCTCTCCGTGAAGGCGGGCGTTAGGGGTGATCCCCGTACCGGCGCGGCGGCCCCCCGAAGGGTTGGCGGCATCGGTGCCCCCAGCCTGGCTGTTGACCCAGCCTTAGCCATTGTGTCCGTTTTGCCGGGACGGGCCAAGCCGAATGAGGAAATAGAGCCATCTGCCGCGTGTTGTGCCGAATTCAGACCCACTGAATGGCCCATGCCTGAGCCGGTTGGGCGAGTTACCACGGAGTAGTTCGCTCGATGGTGCCCACCCGGTCACGGAGTCAGCGAAGGTCGACGACGTCGCCTGCTTGCCCACGACCGATTGTGCAAGCACGACCGACTCCAGATAGCAACGCGACCTGTCCTTCTCGGCGCGGCCGACACCCAGCCGGAACCCGAACTGGTGCGTACCGAGCGCTCCAGGAACGCGAAGAATAGTTCGCGTCTCAACTTCACCCCAAGCGGCGGTCGTTTCCGCGGCTCTCCTGACCTATTCTTGGGTGTGGTCGGGCGCTTCCCGGCAGCGGCTCGCCGATATGCTCGTCTCCTGCGACCGTAGCTCGGTGCGCAGGTTCCGTCCACCTAGCCCGAAACTGTGCAGCAGTCCGCGGCAAATGGAGTCAACCACCCCGATCGATGCATGACAATTCCCACCGAGTCCGCTGCCATCGATGTCGTGACGCAGCAGCGGACGTCTCCGAGGATCGCCCGACCTGCCGCGCTCGCTCCCTGCCTCGTCCTTCGTGGGCCCACAGCCGACGACCCCGACAAGACCACCGGACGGAGCGGGCAGGTCCCGCTCCCCCGCCCGGACGCTCCCCTGTCAATGCCGGTGGCGGCCGGATATGAGGTCCCTGTTGGTGTTTGTTGACAGTGATCGCAGGGTGCCGCCGCATTGCGCCTTCGCGCTTGACGGCATTCTGGGCTTATTCCGTCAATGGTTGCAGTTCGAGAGGAGCGGTCTCGATTATGAGGATCGGGTTGCGCGTCGCTGATTTCACCTGGCCCGGGCGGCCCGCCGAGCCTGGCCCGGGATCTGCGCCGAGTGGTCATGGTGGCCGAGAAAGCGGGTTTCGCCCGGGTGAGCTTGATAGACCACGTATGGCAGATCAGTGTGATCGGCCCCCGGAGAACGCGATGCTCGAGGCCTACACCACGCCGGGATACCTGGCCGGCATGCACGACGCGGATGGAACTCCTCGCCTGGGTGACGGCGGTCGTTTATCGCGAACCCGGATTGTTGGCCAAACTGGTCAGCACGCTGGACGTCCTGTCCGAGGGCCGGGCGTGGCTGGGCGTAGGCGCCTCGTGGAAGGAGGAGGCGCGCGGGCTGGGTCTGCCGTTCCCGCCGACGGCAGAGCGGTTCGAGCGGCCGGAGGAGGCGTTGCAGATCTCTTTGCAGATGTGGAGCGCGGATGAGGGGCCCTTCGAGGGAGAGCATTGTCGACTCGGACGAACGCTCAACTCTCCGCAGCCGCTGTCCGGGCCGCATCCGCCGTCCTGATCGGGGGCACGGGAGAGAAGAAGACCTTGCGTCTGGTCGCCCGTTACGCCCAGGCCTGCAGCCTGTTCCCGACCCCGGATCTGGAGCACGAGCTCGACCTGCTGCGCGGGCACTGCCATGCCGGTGGTCGTGAATACGACCAGATCGAGAAGACGGTGATGTACCCGCTGAACCCCGGCCCGAACGGGGAGAACGTCGACGCCGTTCTGGTCGAGTTGCAGCGGTTGGCGCGGCTCGGGATCTCTTACGTGCACAGCCGGGTGACCGATGTCGCTCTGAGCAGGCCGCCGGAGTTGTTGGGTGAGCGGGTCATACCGGTGGCTGCCGAATTCTGACCGCCTCCATATCGATCTGTCGCGTACGGGCGATGCCTGGACGGCTCAGACCGAACAGTAGCTTCCGGTAGGAGACACCTGCGCAGGCGATGTTCGAGCCCAACCGCCCACGCCCCGATGCCGCCCGGCCGGGAGGGTTGGGCCGACGGTTCGCGGCCACCGCCGTACGGGCGAGCACGGGCTCTGCCTGTGCGGCACCGCACCATCGAGTTCCGCAAGTTCCTGGTCACGATCGACTCGGAAGTCCTGGCGGACCTGGACGGTCCTCTGGTCTCCGACAACTACGGCACCCACAAGACCCCGGCCACCGCAAATTGCTGGCCGACCACCCGCGTCTCCGGATGCCATTCACCCCGACCTATTCGAGCTGGATGAACCAGGTCCAGCGGTTGTTCGCCTACATCACAGATGAACTGGTCGGCCGCGGCGACCACCGCTCCGTCCAGGCCCTGGAGGCCGACATCCGGGCCTGGGTCAAGGCCAGGTCAAGGCCTGGAACGACGACGCGAAGCCCTTCATCTGGACCAAATCGCCGAGGAGATCGGTACCTCAATCGGACGACTCATGCACAGTGTCACGGGCGCGGGACACCAGAAGGTCGCCCAGTGTTGCGAGAAACGGCTGGGCGCACGGGGAATCGGATCGGCCGGTGATGTCGTCGCTGACGAGTCGCATGCGGTCGATTCTGTTGATGCCGGGTTCGGAAGTTCGTCGGTGTCCCACTTCTCGAATCGGGTGCCTTCGACGAGGTCGATTCGGCTTCTCGGCCGAGGGTGACGACGATGTTCACGTCGCGGATGAGCCGGCGGTGATCGCGCGTCTGATCGGTGATGTTCGACGCCGACCTCGAGCAGGCCAGCGGTCGAGTGCGCGTTCATGCTGATCCCTGGGTTGGATGCCAGCGGAGTCGACATCGATTGTGTCACTGGCGATGTGCCACCGGAATCCGGCAGCCCACCTGATCGTGTGACGTCCGCGGCAGGCAGCTCACATACGGGCCAACGCCCGGCTACTCGGTGGCCAGAAATGCGCGGTCTCTGGGTACCGATCAGCGTTACCAGCGCTCGTTCGGTGTCGGTCGGGAAGAAGTCCCTTGGCCAGTGCTCTTCATCTGGGCGACGAGCGACAACAGAGATGATGAGTGGTGTGCTGTGCCGACGGGTCAAGTAAGGCCCATGAAAGCGATGGCCTGCAGAGGGGTGGCGGGGATAACGCATGTGCCGTCGACGGCGTTGTGGTATTCCCGGCCAGGGTAATTCACTCGATGGTGAACCGGTCGCGGCCAGCGCGTCGAGCGAGGCGTAACCGCGTGGTTATCGGGCGCAATGAGGCGCCGAACAGTCTCAGGACGTCACCGATCACCGAAAGTGGCCAGGCGATCTCGGGTAGGGGGGAGTTGCCCGGCGAAGTGATAGCGACCAGATCCCACGATGCATGGGAACCCCCAGCAGGATGCCTCCGATAAAGACAATCGCCGCCGAAGCGCAAGAAAGCGTGCGGGTATTTCGGCGGCCGCCAGACCGGGGAATCGACCATGGCACAAGTTGGAAGACTGCGCGCGCTACGCGCTGGCTCCCGAACGCACGGAACCGCCGATCCGGATGTGGCTCACGACACGTTGAATCCACCTGGGTGACCCACCTGGCCGCCGGGACATACCCTGAGCTGGTGATCGGGTTGTCGTCCGTCGGAGACCTGCATATCCACGACTTTCCCGGCCGCCGTGCGGCACCCCGGATCCGCGCCGCCCGAGAGGCCGCGGGTGACGACCGGTGAGCGTGGTCGTGGTGGGCGCGGGCATCGTCGGGCTTGCCGTTGCACGCCAACTGCTGATCGAGACGCCCGGCGAGCCGGTCACCGTACTGGACAAGGAAGCCGAGGTCGCGGCGCACCAGACCGGGCACAACAGCGGGGTCGTGCACGCCGGCATCTACTACCCGCCGGGATCACTCAAGGCGCAGCTGTGCAGGCGGGGACGCGACCTGCTCGGTGACTTCTGCGAGGCGAATGGGATCCGCGTCGATCCGGTGGGGAAACTCGTCGTCGCACTGAACGCTGCGGAGAAGGTCGGGCTGGCCGAGATCGAGCGCCGAGCGCTGGCCAACCAGGTCAGTGACGTGGTCATGCTCGACGGGCACGGCCTGCGGCGGATCGAGCCGGAGGTAGCCGGGATCGCCGCCGTGCACTCGCCGTCGACCGCGATCGTCGACTTCGTCGCGGTGGCCAGGGCGCTCGCCGCCGATATCGAAACGCGTTGTGGCACAGTGCGTCTGAATTCGGAGGTGGTGGGCGTCCGGCAGTTGCCGGCTGGTGTTGCCGTTGTCACGACGACCGGTGAGCTTGCCGCCGACCGACTGGTGGTGTGCGGCGGCCTGCAGTCTGCCCGGCTGGCCGCGCTGATCGGGGGCGATCCGGATCCGCAGATCGTGCCCTTCCGCGGTGAGTACTTCCGGTTGACGCCCGATGCCGCGGCCAGGGTCCGCGGCCTGGTCTACCCGGTGCCGGACCCTCGATACCCGTTCCTCGGAATCCACCTGACCCGCCGGATCGACGGGCAGGTGGACGTCGGACCCAACGCGGTATTGGCCCTGGCCCTGGAGGGCTACCGGCGCGGCAGCGTGTCCTGGACCGATGTCCGCGCCATCGCGGCGTGGCCGGGTTTCCGGGTGATGGCGCGGCGGAACTGGCGGATGGGCGCGCGGGAGATGCTCGGCTCGCTCTCCAAGCGGCACTTCACCGCGCAGGCCCGCGCCTACCTCCCGGACCTGCGGCCCGAGCAGCTGATGCCTGCACCTGCCGGGGTCCGGGCGCAGGCTATCCGCCGCGACGGTGGTCTTGTCGACGATTTCTGGATCACCCACCACGACCGGATCACCCTGGTCCGCAATGCACCTTCGCCTGCGGCAACCTCGTCGCTGGCTATCGCCGAGTACATCTGCGCCGACGTGGGCCGCGCGTCCGGTTGAGCTCTTGGACGGAGCGCAGTGCATCGCCGGGTCGGCGGGAGGTCAACCGCCCGGGGGTCAGCCGCCGCCCCACGAGTCGTCGATCACCGGTTTGACGGCCGGTCCGGTCCGGTAGATGTCCCGGTCCTCGAGCAGGTCGCGGGGGGACACCGTGACCGAACCTGTCCTGACGCCCCGGCGGCGTGGCACCCGAACTCAGGCCAACACGGCCCACTGATGAGCCCCGAGGAACAGCTGGGTTTCACCGGAGGAATTGTGGTGCATGCTCGCCGATCCGGCGAGCAGCTGCGAACAGCCCGGAGCGGAGATCGAGGCGGGTGAATCACTGATGTTGAGCGCGACGAACAGCCGCTGCGAGTCGCCGACACTCTCATAGCTGAAAACTGTCTTGGTGAGTTGGACAGGCCGGGTGACCGCCGTGTGCAGCCAAGGATTTCGCCGGCGCAGCCCGATCAATTCCTGGTGCAACCGGTAGATCGGCCAGCCGTAACTGGCCAGGGCACCGGGCCCGCTGTCGGGGAAGGTCGGCCTGATGGCGTCGTCGCCGCCGACCCGGTTTTCCTTGATGCCCCGGAACGCCTGCTCGTCGCCGTAATACACCGACGGTGTTCCCGCCACCGTGAACAGGACGACCAGGGCGTGGGCAAGGTGGCGTTCGTCACTCAACTTGCTCGCAATCCGGGTGACGTCGTGGTTTCCGACGAACGTCATCGGCACAAAGGTGTCCAGCAGGGCGTTGTGACGCCGCAACGACCAGGCAAGTTCGAAGAAATTGCCGTCGTTCAGCGAACTCCAGACGGCCTTCCACAATTCATACTGGGTGATCGCGTCGAGCCCGTGTCCACGGACGATCGAGCGGTAGTCGCCGTGGATCACCTCACCGACGAGGTAGGCGTCGGGATGCGCACTCCTGATGCGTGGCAGGACCTTCGACCAGAATGCCGCCGGGGTGGCATATGCCGCGTCCAGTCGCCAGCCGTCGGCTCCCCGCGCGAGCCAGTGACCCATCACGTCGGTGACGTATTCGGCCACTGCGGATTCGGCGTGATTGAGCGCAATGAGCCCCTCGTGGCCTTCGAAGGTGCGAAACATCGGCCCGGAGACCCGGCCTTCCGCTGCCGGATCCACCGGACTGAACCAGCTGCTTTCCGGCGCGGCGGGACCGATCTCGATCGTCCGTTGAAAAGCCGGGAATTGCGGTCCCACGTGATTGAACACGCCGTCCAGCAGCAGCCGCAGTCCCCGTGCGCGAAGCGCGTCGACGAGCCTGTCGAAGTCGCGGTCGTCGCCGAGCCGCTCGTCGATGCGGTAGTGATCGATCGTGTCGTATCCGTGGGTGCTGGCCGCGAAGATCGGTCCCAGCGCAAGCCCGGACACCCCGAGGTCGGCCGCATAGTCGAGCCAGCCGATGATCTTGTCCAGTCGATGCGTGACGGCGCCGCTCCCCGAGGCACTCTCGGCGCCGACGAAACCGAGCGGATACACGTGCCACCAGATCGCGTGGTCGGTCCAGGCTGCCATCTTTCCCCTCCTTGCCAGCCGATAATTCGGTGGGCTAAACAACGCTGACTGTTGAGAGGCTCGAATCGGCCAGCTGATTCATCAGGACGGCAGCCAATCGAAGGAGTTCGATCTCCACCTCGGACCGTTCGGCGAGTGCGGCGAACAGCCAGGCGTCCCGGTGAGCCATGTCTTCGACAAGGGCCGTTCGGCCGGGCTCGGTCAGATCCAAGATCGAACCACGGCGATCCTTGGCGTTTGTCGACCGCAGGATGAGACCGGCGGCCTCCAGCCCGGCCAGCACCCGGGTCAGCGATTGGGGCTGCTGGTGTTCGGCCACGGCGATGTCGCCCGGCGAGCTCGGCCCGTGCGTGCGCAAATGGCTCAAGACCCCCAGTTCGTTGCCCGTCAGACCCTCGGCGGGACGCTGCAATCGCATGCGACGGGCCAGCCGCGTCACTCCACGCCGGATCTCCGCCGCGATGTCCCAGTCAGTCACGCTCGATTCATTCGACATACTAGTACGCTAACACGTACCATATGTCCATGACAACCGTTGCGGAAGTGAGCACCGACAACACCCGTGACTCAACCAATCGATACGCTCCGCTTACTTCTTTGCTGACGAAACGGCTACAGTTGGGCAACGCCGCACCCCGGTTCGCAGTGGTGTCCATGGCCGCCATGCTGGCCAGTTTCGGCACCGCCGTACTGGTCGACAACCTCTTCGACCAGAAGGTCGACCTGGTCATTCTGGCCATCGCGCTGGCAGTGATGCTGGCACGGACCGAGCACACCAGAGCGTCCCCCTCGATCGTGCTGACCACCGGAGTGCTCGCGGCAGCGGCAGCGGCGGCGAGCGGGGTCGGCGAGCTGATGGCCAGGGACAACACCTGGGGCGACGTGCTGTTCACGCTGGTGATGGGCTGCTCGATCTGGGTGCGCCGTTGGGGCCGCGGCTGGTCGAAGGCGGGTGCGCTGACGGCCCTGCCGTTCGTGGCCGCCCTGGTCATGCCGTTCCCGAGGGCAGGCGGGTGGCAGGGTGCCGCCTGGTCGGCCGGGATCGCGGTCATGGTCGTCGGCTGGGTCACCGCCGTCCTTTGGATCGCCTATCGCATCGGCTTGCTGACCAAGCCGACCACCGTTCCTCCGCCACCGGCGGCTGCCGCCGGCGCGGCGTCCGCCGGGACCTCCGTCGGGCGGCGGCGGGTGTCGGCAACCACCCGGATGGCTGTCCAGATGTCGGCGGCGCTCGGCTCGGCTTTCGCTGTCGGGCGGCACTTCGACTCCGACCATTGGGCCTGGCCGGTGTTGACCGCCTTCATCGTGTGCAGCGGGAATCAGGGCCGTGCGGATGTCATCCACAAGGGCCTGCTGCGGGCGACCGGCGCGGCGGTCGGCACAGCGGCGGCAACCGGACTGGCCGATCAATTCCCGCCCGGTGACAAGATTTCCGTCGTCATCATTTTTGCCGTGCTCGGCGTCGCCACGTGGCTGCGGCCGGCCAATTACGCCTACTGGGCCGCCTGTCTCACGGCCGCCGTCGCGTTGATGTACGGCTATTTCGGTCAGGGCGGCGGCGACGTGCTGCAGCAGCGCCTGGAAGGCATTCTCATCGGAGCCGTCCTCGGGATCAGCGCGTCGTGGTTCATCCTGCCGGTCCGTACCACCGACGTCGTGCGCAAGCGCACTGCCGCGCTGCTGGCTGCCACCGGTGCGCTGCTGACCTCCGCCCGAGACGCCTCACCGGCCATCCGCAAGCAACACGCCGCCGACGTGGTCGGCGGGGTAGCCGCCCTTCATCATCTGGCCGGTCCACTCAAGCTGCGCCGCGCGCTGGGGCGCTGGTGGCGCGCGGCGCGGTGGCCGGCGGACGTGATCGACGCGACCGCGCCGTGCTCGTCCGCCGCGCGCACCGTGGTGCGTCAGTCCATCGCGCATCCCGCGGCCGTGGTCGAGCCGAGCGTCACAGCGCTGAGCGCGGTCGCGCTGGCCAACATCGCCGCGGTGCGGACGAGTCTGGGCCCACGGCCCGCGGCGAATCCCCAGCCGCTCCTCCGATCCCGGGCTGTCCTGGCGGACGGGGCCGACGCAGCGGGCGAAGCCGACACTGTGGAGCCGTCCGACCCGGCGCACGGGGCCGACCCGGCGCACGCTGCCGACCCGGCGCACGCTGCCGACCCGGCGGCCGACGAGGACCGGACCCCAGGGCTGACCGACCTGCGGACGGCGATCTCCACGCTGAACGATGCCGTGGTCACGATCGGCGAGTCCGTCAGAATGGGATTGCATCGGCGCGGCCGGGCCGCCCGACCAGGCAAAGGAAGGCACCGGGTGGTGTCCGGGTCGAGGGCACCGCGGCCGGCGGGCGGTGCACCCGGCCGGCACGCCGCCCGGGAACGCGAATCTCAGCCCGCCAGCTCCTCGACAGCGACGAAGCGGCACCGCACGTGATGCGCGGTGCCGGCTGACGCCACGGACGCGACACAACCGGACACGGTGCCGACGTCGCTGAGCGTCCATCCTGAGGACCGGCCGTCGTGCCACCTCGGCCCGCAATCGCGCTCCACGGGCCACACGCCGACGTCGAAGCCGGCCAGCGCCCAGGACGTCAGGCCGGCGCCCATCGCCTTGACCATCGCCTCCTTGCGAGTCCAGCAGCGTGCGAACGCCTGCGGAAGCAGATGCGGCGGAACCTCTTCGAGCAGGTGCTGCTCACGGTCGGAAAAGAATTGGCCGGATGTGACCAGTAGTTCGCGCGGCCACGGTCGGATCTGCTCGACATCGACGCCCACCGGCACCTCCGGCGACACCGCGATCAGCGCCACGTCTGCGGTGTGCGTAAGATTGAAATGCACTGGCGCGCCGACGCTCTGGTGTACCTGAGGCTTACCGTGCGGATCACGTGACAGCGGCAGTGCGCCGGGCGCGGTGCGCAGGTAGCCGGCCAGCACGTAGCGCAGCGCGACGTGCGAGAGCACGAACTGCCGTCTGGCCGAGGGGAGGAGCAGGCGCTCGGCGCGGCCGATTTCGTCATCGGACAGCACGCCGCGCCAGCGAGTCCACCAATCCAACCTCGACGTCGTCAGCGGCACGTGCCAGACGTCGAGGTTGGCGGCGGAATCACCATGACCCACGTCGATCCCGCTCAGGCATCCGCGCCGAGCGCCAACAAGTTCTCGGCGAGAAACCGGCGCAGATCGGGCCCGGCATCCGGGAAGGGCTCGTGAATCCCTGGATAGGACCGCCAGGTGACGGGATGTCCCCATCCGACGAGGATGTTCCGGACGGCGCGGCCCATCTTGATCGGCACCGTCCAGTCGCGCCGACCGTGACCGATCCATATCGGCAGATGAGCGTTGGCGTTGCTGCGAGTGGCATCGGTGAGGTCCTCGCGCACGATGAACGGCGCGTAGAGCGCAAGACAGGCAAGCCGTTCCGGATGGTGCAGCGCGAGACTCGTTGCCATCGCAGCGCCCTGAGAGAAGCCGGCGATGACCACCCGGCCCGCGCCGACGGCCGCCGATTCGGATTCGACGATCTCGCGCAGCATCGATTCCGCGTCATTCAAGGTGGCGACATCCCCCTCGTCCAGGCGGGTGACCTTCTGCATGAACCACGCTCGCACCGGGGCGGGGCGCACCATGCCGATCATCCGGTAGGGCGCGCTGACGTACACGCTCCGCACGCCCGCGCCGGCCAATCCGCTGGCCTCGAAGACTCCCTTCATCACCGAGGCGTCCTGACCCAGGCCGTGCAGCCAGATAATGCTTCCGACGGGATCACCGTCCGGAACGTCGATCTCGACCTCGAGAGGCTGATCCTGCTCTTCTCCGTATGCGTCGCGGACGCTGCTGCAACCCATGATCGCCCCGGCTCAGGCTGCGGCCTGAATCGGGCGCGGCGTCAACCGGGGATTGTCCGGACGACCGAAGACCATTGCGGCGTACTGTCCACCGAAGCCGAACGAATTCTTCAGCACGGTGTCCACAGGTTGCTCGACCGGCGTCAGGGAGGTCCTGACAGCGCAGGCCGGATCGGGTTCGGTGCAGGTGACGACCGGTGGTATCACCCCGTTGCACAGCGTCAGCGCGCTGACGGCGGTTTCGATGATGCCCGAGGCCGCAGAGCCGTGACCGGTCAGCGATTTCACCGCCGAGACGGGAAGGTCGGGCATCCTGCTGCCGAAGACCTTGTGCATGGCGCGCGACTCGGTCAGGTCGTTCAGGCGCGTCGACGTCCCGTGCGAGTTGACGGTGTCGACCTCGTCGACGTCGATTCCCGCCCGCCTGATGGCCGTGCGCATGACGTGTTCGACGGCATCCACATTCGGCGCCGTCATGTGACCGGTGCCGACGGCCAGGCCCCAGCCCTGCACGACGGCATGAACCTGCTCGACGCCCCGGCGTCGCGCATGGTCGGCAGTTTCCAGAACCAGGGCACCGGCTGATTCGTTGATCACCATTCCCGAGCGGCGCTTGTCGAACGGCATGGACGCCTGCTCCGCGGGTTCGCGCCACCGCGACAACGCCATGAGTTGTCCGTACTGCGACAACACATACGGCGTGTTTCGCGAGACGCTGGCCGACACCACGACGCATTCCACCTTCCCCATCCGCAGCAGCCGGGCGCCCTCGGCGATCGCACGCAGTCCGCCGGCACAGGTCGCCTCGAGCCTGGTGGCGATCAGCGAGGTGCCCAGCCGGGCCGCGATATCCGAAGGGAATGTGGACAGGTCGACGGTTTCCAACGGCAGGTCCTTGTCGGCCAGATACTCGGCGACCGCCGCCGGGCTGTTGCCCACCTGGCTGTACCGCGCGCCCAGCGACTTCATATGGTTTTCGTAGTCCTTCGGGTCGGAGCCGGTCGGTCCTGGCCATACCCGCGCCCAGATCAGCCCGGCAGGACCGGTCAGCGGCTCGCTCAGACCGGCATCGTCCAGGGCCTGTTCGACCGCATCCAGCATGAGACAGTCGCCCCACGAGCGGCCCGGGACCTGCCAACGGTCCCGTACGGCCTGTTTGGCGTCCTCCGGAACCAGTCCGGCGACCCACCCGCAGGGCAGCGCGGACAGATCCATCCGGTCCTCCAGTCGCAGACCGGATCGGCCCCGCAGATTCGCGTCCCAGAACGCGCCGATCGAGGATCCGATGGGCGTGACGACACCCATTCCGGAGATGACGATTTCTTTCGCGGTTGACTCGTTCACGAGTTGGCTCCTTTGGCGATGACGGCGGCGCCGGCGGTCGCGGCGCTCCTTCCGTGGTTGAGGCTGGTCACCAGCACGGCATCCAGATCCGGCATGGAGCGCGGGGTACCGCGGACGGCATCGAGGCCGTCGAGGGCGGCGTCGGGCTCCGCCAGCAGCCCGACCGGGGGGACCGTCTGCCGCGCGAGAGCCTCGACAGCCATGGCGATATCGACCAGGGCGCCGCATTCCAGGGCGTTACCCATCGTGCCCTTGCTCGACGTGGCCGGAACGCGGAGGTGGCGCTGCACGACCTGCCACTCCTGCTGGTCCACGGCGACCGACCCGCTCGCGTGAGCCCACCACGCCTGCGCCTCGCTGCCCGGTGCGCTCAGCACCGCGCGCACCGCATGGTCGAGCGCCTCTTCTCGGTCGGTGGCGGCGAACGCCTCGCAGGCGCGGAGGATGGCCAGCGGCGCAATCCCGCGGGCGGCGGCGAGGTGCTCACTCTCCAGCACGAGGGCCGCGGCTCCCTGACCCAGCAGGGCACCGGCGCGGCCTGCGTCGAACGGCCCCCGGCCGGTTTCGGCGGTCCTGGCCAGCGGATCCTCGCGATCCAACGCGACCAACGACGTCACCGACATCGCCGGCGCCACCCCGACGACCATGACTCGATCGAGTTCCCCGCTGTCGATCAGCCGGCACGCCAGAGCCAGGGCGCCGAGCCCGTTCGCGCCTGCCTCGCCGTACACGGCGACATTCGAACCACGGAACCCATTCGCCATCGAGACGAATTGGCCGAGCTGGGAGGGTATTCCGCGAATGTAGGAGTAGTCGGGCACCTCGTCGTACAGCAGCTTCGCCAGTGACCGGGGATCGGTCAGCGCCATCGCCGCGAGTTGCGGGATGATGTCGCCGAGGTCGTCGGCACCGCTGCTGCTGACGGCCATGACCGTTCCGCAGCGATCCGCTTCCGCCGCGGTCGCCGGCCCCGCGACGCCGATGGCCTGCAGCGCCGTGTACACGGCCGCCTGCGCCGCCGTGTTGGCGTATTTCTTCGTCTTGTCCCACGGCGCGCCGCTGGGCCATGGCGTATCCGACGGATCGACGGTCGCCATCGCCCACGGCCGGGACGACCGGCCATTGGTCGATGCCTCATCGAAGAACGTGTCGCCGGCCACCATGGCGTCGAACAGTGGCTTTGGGCCCTCGCCGGCCGGCGAGGCGATTCCCAGGCCGGTGATGACAATCGAGCTGGTCATGTGAACTCCCTGCAGTGCCGAACGTTCAGTGGATTTCAGGGCGGTGTAGAAAAGCTGGGGGATTCAGCTCCGGCTGCTGATCCCACCCCACAGCCGGTACCCGCCGTCGACGGTGATCGTCTGGCCGGCGATCCAGCTCGCCTCCTCCAGACACAGCAGGGCGACGACGTCCGCACTGTTGGCGACGGTGGTCATCTTGCCCCCGGACCAGGGCGAGATCGCCAGCTCGTGTTTCACCCCGAATTCGAAGTCCGGCCGGACGTTGAAGACGTCGGTTTGCACCAGTCCCGGGCGGACACAATTCGCCACGATGCCGTAGGGAGCAAGCTCGTACGACAGGTAATTGGTCAGCGCCTCCAGCCCGCCCTTGGCCGCGGCGAAGAGGCCCGCCTTCGGGATGATGCGGGTCGTGGTGGAGTTGGTGATCGTGATGAACCTGGCCCCGTCGCGATGCTTCATGATCGGCAATGCGTGCTTGGCCAGCAGCCACGTCGCCCGGGAGTTCGTGTCCTGGACGAATTGCCACTGGTCGAGCGTCGCGTCCTCCAGCTTGCTGAACTTGGTCGCGCCCGCGTTCTGCACCAGGATGTGCAGATCACCGTGCTGGTTACCGACATCGTCGATGAGCCGTTCGACCCCCACCGGGTCGGAGAGATCCGCCCGATGCAGGGTGACCTTGGTGCCCTGCTCCTGCAACTCCGCAGAGAGCCGTTTGGCCGGTCCCGAACGGTCGACGTAGTTGATGCAGACGGTGGCGCCCCAGGACGCCAGCTTGCGGCTGATCCCGGCGCCGATACCGCGCGATCCGCCGGTCACCAGGGCGACCTTCCCGTGCAGCGGCTGGTAGGGAATGGTCATCTCAGTCGTCCTTTCCTGAGGCGAAATCCGGTGAGGGTTGTGCTGCTGAATCCAGGTCGTTGGCTGCCTGAACGTTTGGTGCGGTGGCCGCCCGGCCCGGCCGGCGCAGGACCACGACGCTCATCCGGCCGATGGCATATGCCTTCCCGTCGGCGTCCATGACCTTGCGAACGGTGTCGACGAGTCCGACCCGCTTGTCCACCGGCGACGCGCCCACGCTTTCGGTGGTGAAGTAGAACTCGGTGTCCAGCGGAAGCGGTCGAACGAACGTCCATTGCATCGAGCGCATTCCGATGATCGCGGCCGGCGCGCCGTGCCGGACGGTCCACCCGGAGGTGATCGAGTGGATGAACCCACCCGGGACGATCCGCCCGGGCCGCTGGACCGAGGACGCGAACTCCGCGTCGTCATGGATGGGGTGCTTCTCGCCCATGAGGTCCAGCAGGTGGTCGAGCAGCGCGCCGGTGAACGTCAGTGGTCCGAACCGGCGTACCGGCGCTTGGGCCAGGTCTTCCCAGTACTTCATGCCGGAGCGCGTGTCCTCCCGACCGGACTGGTGGCCGGAGCGAGGCTCCTGGGTCTCGACGCGCGCTGTGGTGTCGATGTGCGCTGTCATCACGACGCCCTCCTGGTACCCTGCGGCCTCATGACCAGCCGCCCGCCGTCAGCGGTGATGGTCTGGCCCTGGATGTAGTCCGCACCGTCACCGGCCAAGAAGCCGACGAGCGCCGAGATGTCCTCGGGAAGCCCCCAGCGCGGGCCGGCATCGCCACCGAGCTGCGCCGCGACGGCATCGGTCATGTCGGTCTTGACCCGGCCGGGCGCGACGGTGTTGACCCGGATGCCCTTGCGTCCGACCTCCATCGCCAGCGCCCGGGTGAGCGCTTCGACGCCGCCCTTCGAGGCGGCATAGGCGGTCTGACCTGGACCTGGAATGCGCACCGAATTCGACGAGACGTTGATGATCCGGCCGTAGCCGAATTCGAGCATGAGCGGAACGACCGCCCGGCACATCAGGTACGGCCCGATGAGATTGACCCTGATGACGCCCTCCCATTGGGCGAGCGTCGTCACGGCCAGCAAACGATCGTCGATGACCCCGGCATTGTTCACCAGGACATCGACCCGGCCGGACTGGGAATGGACGTCGTCGACGAGCTGCCGGACCTGGTCCTCGTCCGACACATCCGCCTGATGGACGGTCACCCGTCCACCTGCCGAGGTGATTTCCTCAGCAACCTTCTTGGCCTCGACCTCGGCGCCGCGATACACGAGGTGAACGGCGAACCCGTCGCCGGCCAGTTGACGGCAAATGGCTGCTCCGATGCCTCGGGAACCGCCGGTGACCACGGCGACCCGCTGTGATGTCTTCATGATGGTCAATTCATTCCCACCCTTGTCGATGCTCAGACGCCCGCGGCGCTGACCTGGTCGACGATGGAACCCACCGAACGGTGGTGCGATTCGGCATCGGCATTCCAGGAATCCAGGTCGAAATCCAGGCCCAGCTCACGGCTGATACGGCGCGAGAGCTGCAGCAGATCGAGGGAGTCCAGGCCCAGGTCGTCCACCACCGACTGCTCCGACGTGATCTGCACGTCCTGCAGTCCGGGTTGAACGGTCTTGATGAGGGTGACGATGGAGTCGATCGAGCACTCGGTGACGGGCATGGCTGATCCTTTCAGCTGTTAACTACTGGGGTTCTGGCCGGCGGCGACGGGTCGGTTTCGCTCGCCGTTTGTTCACCTAGAAGACCGCCTGGGGTCGGGGCTGATACAGCTTTGCCAGGGCGATATTAGCCTGGCTAATCGTTTGGAGATGCGGATACCATACCCGGGGACGACCGGCGTCGAGACGTCCAGGAATCCCGCTATGTCGTTGTCTGACACCATATCTCGCCTCTCGGTCGGCGCGCCGACCGCCGCCGGATTCCGGAGACGACGGTAGGCACAGCAAATATCTCATTTTCATGGAAACGCCCGGAGAACCGAACCGATGGGGCCGGCGCTCCTTCGCAGGACCAGACAAAATGCCTCGTCAGGCGCTGGATCATTTGTATGATGAAGGTGTCCGAGTGGCTGCCTCTGGCGTCTGGATGCCCACGACCTCATCGTGATTCACCGCGGAGGTCCGCGGGCTATTGCCGCACAGCCAGGATCAGGCCCGCCTGAATACCATCCGGAGACCAGAGCGTCATCTATTGCCAGGCATCGAGGGAGATCGCCATGCACGGTGTGCTGATTCCAGCCGGAAGGCGAGCCGACCAGAAGATCCTGCTCACCGGTGCCCCTGGCGCACTCAGCGCGGCGATGGTGGAAAGGTTGACCCCGCCGCGCACGGACCACACCCACGTGGTTCGGGCGGCGGCGGCCGTGTCGTACTTCGGTCCGACCAAGAAGAAATACGCCGAGATGGGCTCTGCGGTCGACGCGGTGGTGCATTTCGACGCACCTTCTCGCGCCGTCCCCGGCGAGCTGTCAGAGGTGATCGAATTCGCGGCGGTCGCGGCCGCGCCGATCTATTTCGTCACCTCCGCGTTCGGCTTTGCCGAACCCGCCGCGCCGGTCGCGCTGCTGGAGGCGTGCGGGCTGCCGTACGCGATCTTCCGCACCTCATTGGTGATCGGTGACAGCCGCACCGGGAGACATGCGCCGACTCGACGGATCGGTCACTTCGTGCGAGCCATGCCGTCCGGAAGTCCGCCACGCCATCAATTCGGCAATCAGCGATTGCTGGACTTCATCCCGTGCGACGTCGTGGCGGATGCCATTGCTCGGATGGTCGAGTTTCACGTCACTGATCGGGAGGTGTGGCTCACCGCAGGCGACCGCGCCTTGACCCTCGAACAGATCGTCGACGTGCTGGCGGCGTACACCCGCGAGCAGGAAGCGTCCCTGGCCCCGCATCGGGTGGGGCGCGAATCCGGGACCGCCGATCAGCGGCTGAACTCGGCGGCCCGGTCCCTGCTGGACCGGCTGGTGCGCGACGAGCCGTTGCCCAGCTCGCTGGGCGATCGTTTTGCCACCGCGCTCGGTGAGCTGGGCGCCCTCGGCATAGCCGCTCTACCAGATACGGAGCAGAGCCTGCTCGCGACCATCCGCTACTGGCGCGGCTCCGGGTGGCCGCGGGCGGCGGCACGCGGCGTCGCCTGACCCGGTCCGGGGCGGCCATCGCGGGCCTGATCAGTCGCGCCGGGCGGGCTTCCGCCGACGCACGGACGCCAGGGTCAGCCTGGCCCGCCAGCTCCGCCGGCGGTTGAACCCACCGAGCAGGGCGGCCGGCCGTTCGTCCACCCGCTGCCAGCAACGACCAGCCTGGTCTGCGTCCGGCGCGCCGCCCGCGAAATCCGCATCGTCCGCCGCCGGCACCAACTCCGCGACCCGCAGGCCCAGTGCCCCCTCCAGGTCGGCGGCGGTCCCCGTCCGGGTGTGCCACGGCGTGGCGGTACCCGGCTGGTCAGCATTCCAGGGCGACCGACATGCCTGGTGGGCCGGTGACCGCCGGCCGGCGGTCCGGGCCCACGCCCGGGCGCCGGTAGCGTGATCGCGTGACCTTCCGGCGGCCGACCGCCGGCCATCGTGCCCGCGCACGCTGGCCGCTGGCCGTGCTGGCCGTGCTGGCCGTGCTGGCCATCACCGGCTGCACCGCGGGAACCGATCCTGTTCCCGCGAGCACGACTGCGACGACCCCCACGACGACCACGCCGGTGTCGATCACCCCGGTCACGCCTGACGGCCTGGTGACCGGCCCCGGAATCACCGACTCCACGATCACCTTGGGGCTGCTCGTCGACCCGCACCGCGACCGCGGGTTCACCGACGGGGTGATCCTCTGGCGCGATTCGGTCAACTCCTCAGGCGGGCTGTGCGGCCGCGCGATCCAGATCATCGCGAACGGCGCGGCAGGTGTACCGGCTGACGCCGTCGGGGCCTATGACGCGGTCGGACGCGCGGCCCTGGGTCTGATCACCTTGCCCGGAGTATCCGACTCCGCCGCCCTGACCACCCGTATCTCTGCCGATCAGATCCCGGCCCTCACCGCTACGGGAACGTCCGCGCAACTCGGTCCGTCCCGCCCGATCGTGGTCGGCGCCACCGACGACATCCTGGCCATCAATGCGCTGGACTATCTGCGTGGATCCGGCCGGTTGGACGACGGAGCGAGCGTCGGTGTACTGACCGACCAAAGCGCGTCCGCCACGAATTCCCTTGCCGGGGCGCGCTGGTGGGCGGGGCAGAACGACGTCACCCTGGATGTCCGGACCGTGCAGGACGGCGCCGACCTGCCGGATTGGAACGGCGTCCCTGCGGTACTCGCCTTCACCGATCCGCAGACCACGGCTCGGGTAGCCGCCGGCGTTCCGTCGACGACCACCGTCGTCACCACCACCGACGGCTACGACCCGGCTCAGTGGGACGAGGCCGGGTTGTCCGCGGCGAGGTCCGGGCGCGTCCTGGTCGGCGTGCCGACGCCTGCGATCGGGTCGGATTACCCCGCTGCGGCGGTGGTCGCAGCGGCCTTCGCCAAGGCGGGTGGCACCGATCCTGGTCCGCGATTGCTGGCCGGTTATGCGACGGCGGCCCTCTGGACCCGGCTGCTCACCCAGGCCTGCGCCGACCGCGCGCTGACCCGCGACGAAGTGGAGCTGGCAACCACGACGGTCGGCCCGTCATCGGTCGAGTCGTTGTTCGGGCCCGCTGATCCCGCGCTGCCGATCAAGTCCCGGTTGCCCGCGACCAGGGTCTCGGCGATGGCCGTCGCGAACCCCGACGCGACCGCGGGGATGACCCCGTTGACCTGGCTCGAGGGGGCGTCAGGCGTCGATTCCTACCAACCGTGACGTCTTTCCGACAGCACGATGGAGGTCGGCGAGCCCCGGGTGGCTCTCGGGCTGGTCGGGTTTGACGGTGCATAACGGGAGCTGCGCTGCTGATGCCAGCGATGCGCTCGGTGCGCGGATCAGATCCTGCAGGTCCGGCGGGTGCGGGTCAGATCCTGCAGGTCCGGCGGGTGCGGATCTCATGGACCGCGCGGTCCATGTGCGCGGATCTCATGCACCGGATTCGGGATGTGCGCGGATGAAAACGCGTCCAAGGGGATGAAGCGGGCGCATTTCGGTGTCGATGATCAGCGCATGGCAGCACGATAGCCCGTTTGATCGGCGCAACCGCTCTCGCCGTCGCGTTCGGAAGCAGATTGCTCAGCGAACGCCGGATTGCTGCACCTTGTCCGCGCCGCACTCGAGCCGATGAACCAGAAACTGCGAACTGCCGCGGAGGGGCCGGCCGAGCACCCCGGTCCCTATGGCGCCCTCATGCCGGTCGGGGGTGGTCGCTGGTTCGGGTCAGGGTTGTGTCGTGCCGAACACAGGGACCACTCCGGGGGCACCCGGATTCCGGGGTGGCGCGGATCCGCGAGACTCATCGCATGACCAATTTCCCGGATCGTCCGCCCAAGCGCCTCACGCTGTCCGTCACCGACAAGAAGATCGCCGGTGTCTGCGGCGGCATCGCCGAGTACTTCGAAATCGACCCGACCCTGGTGCGCGTCATCACCGTCGTTCTGGTTTTGTTCTTCGGCGGCGGCCTGCTCGCCTACCTGCTGGCCTGGATCATCATGCCGAAGCCGTAACCACGGGCGTGGCTGTCTGGACCGCCGGTTCAACGGTCCTTCAGCTATCCAGGCCGCGGAGCCGCTTTCGGCAAGACATCCCGCCAGGCGCAGTCCACCATCAACGGCATGACGACCTCACTCCGCCCGCGCCTCATTGTTGCGGACGCGCAAGCGGCCATCGAGTTCTATGCCAGTGCGTTCGGCGCGAGCGAGCTGGTGCGTTTCACCGATGACGCCGGCGCCACCGTCCACGCCGAGCTGACAATCGGGGACGCCGGCTTCTACCTCAAGGACGCCGACTCGGATGATCCGGACCCACTCGCCCTCGGCGGCACGCCGGTGCTGCTCAGCCTGCGGGTTCCGACCATCGACGCGGTCGATGGCACTGTTGGTGCGGCCGTGCGGCACGGCGCCACGGTGATCTTTCCCGTGGCCGATCGGGACTACGGCGAGCGCGACGGACGCATCGCCGACCCGTTCGGCCATGTCTGGCTCATCGGCAGTCCGCTGGGCGTGGGCGCGCAATAAGACCAGCGCGACCACGGCGGGTGGGAAGCCCGCAGATCATGGCGTGCGGGAAGCCCGCCGGCCCAGCTCGGTTGGGGCCGCCTTCGGACCCGGGACGCCGGGCCACGGCCTGGCGTTCCACACGTTCCTCTCGCCGCTCAGGCGCAAACGCCACGAGGGCGGCCCCGCCAATCGCGGGACCGCCCTGGTGAACAACAACCAGCAGCCGAACCAGGACTCAGAAGTCCATGTCCCCGCCGCCCGGCATCCCGCCACCGCCGGCACCGGCCGAGGCCTTCTCCGGCTTGTCCGCAACCACGGCCTCCGTGGTCAGGAACAGCGCGGCGATGGACGCGGCGTTCTGCAGCGCGGACCGGGTGACCTTGGCCGGA
>JADGOY010000126.1 GCA_017882715.1 Nakamurella sp.
CGGCTGCCCGGGGTCGCCGGAGAGCCAGCGCTTGACGTCGTAGTGGAAGAACTGTTTCGCCCAGAGCAAGCCGGCGAAGGCCTGGCGGGCGACCACCGCCGCTTCCGGTGTGGTGTGCGCGGGCAACACCGAGGCATAGAACTGGTCGGCCTCGGTCTTCCGCGCGGCCACGACCTTGTCGAAGCCGCGTCCGAGATCGAGGGTTGCCGTGCTGGGGGCGGCAGCGTCGGCGTCCAGCGCGGGGTGGGGGACACCGACGAGCCGGACCTTGATGACCGACGAACCACCCGCCGGGACCGAGACCGTATAGTGCAGAGCGGCTTTCGTGCCGACCTGCGCCGGATTGACGGTGTCGGCGCCGTGCACGACGTGGTCGTTGATGCCGTCCTTGGGGTAGGCGCTGGCATTGGTGCCGCCGAACAATCGCTCGTCGTTGGTCTCGTTGTCGCAGAACAGGGCCTCTGGTGTGCCGTCCCCGGCGAGTACCAGCGGTCCGGACTTGGAATGGTCCCCGACGATGCGGTCGCCCTCCCAGCGCAGGTGCGGCTCGGAGTGATCCGGATATCCCCACGACCAGGTGTTGCGGAACCACAACGTGGGCAGCACGTGCAGCGTCGACTCGTCAGGCCCGGCGTTCTCGACCGTGATCTCCATCAGCAGATCCCGCGGGCCGTCCTTCGCGTAGTCGACAGTGACCACCCAGTAACGGTTCTCGGCGAAGATCCCGGTGTCGACCAATTCGTACTCGGGCTGCAGTTTCGACCGCCGGGCGTTCTCGGCGACCAGATCGTCGTAGGGAAATTCACGCTGGGGGTAGTGATATCGCCAGGTGTGCCAGGAGTGCGTGGGGGTGCCGTCCAGGTACCACCAGTACTCCTTGACGTCCTCGCCGTGGTTGCCCTGTGGTCCGGTCAGACCGAACATCCGCTCCTTGAGGATCGGGTCAACGCCGTTCCACAGGCCCAGTGCCAGGCACCAGTTCTGCGTCTCGTCGCAGAACCCCGCCATGCCGTCCTCGTTCCACCGGTACACCCTGGACCGGGCATGGTCATGCGGGAAGAAGTCCCAGGCGTCCCCGTTCGCGCTGTAGTCCTCGCGCACCGTGCCCCAGGCCCGTTCGGACAGGTACGGTCCCCAGTCCCGCCACGGACTCGTGCCCGCGTCGGCCTCGGCCAGGCGCGCCCGTTCGGCCGCCGCCGGACTCTTCCGCTTGGTCGCCATTGTCGCTTCTTTCTGTGCTGGTGAGAGGATTTCGGGCCCTGGCCGACTGGCCGCCTGGCGCTCGGGTTGAGGTGGGCCCCTACGGCGCGGCCGGGTGCCGGGCGAGTCCGGCCGTGACCATCCGCGCGACGACGGCCAGCGCCACCGCGACGCAGGCGCCGACCAGGTAGATGCTGCCCATGCTTAGCCCGGTGAGCGCCTGCAGCGGAGCGACCCCGAAAGCGGTGATGCCGTAACCGACCTGGTAACCGGCGATCAGCTCACCCGAGGACGTCGCGCCGAGCCGGGGGAATTCCTGGCCGGCCAGGCTCAGGCTCAGCGGCAGCATTGCCGAACACGCGAAACCCGCGGCGGCGTAGGCGAATACCGCCGTGACGGCATTCCCGGCGGCCGACACCGCAACGTTCGTCACCGCGATCAACACAGGCAGGGTCAGGTACACCACGGTCGCCGGGACCTTCGGGGTAAGTGCCGCTACGACGATTCTGCCGATGGTGACGCACGCCCAGAAGGCGGCCAGCGCGAGCGATGCGACCCCTGCGGACAGCCCCCGCTCACCGGCCAGAAACAGGCTGGACCAGTTGCCGAACAGGGTCTCGCAGATGCCGTACAGCAGCACTGCGGCGGCGTACCACCAGAACCTGCCCGGCAGTGCCGTCCGACGGTCGCCTTCGGCTCCATCAGCGCTGCCGGCCGGTGGCGGTCCGGCGTCCAGCGAAACACGAAGTGCCGCAACAACGAACCCGGCCAGACCCGCGGCGGCCAGCAATGGCAGTAACCACCAGGCCCCGAGCGTCAGGAAAAGGGCGATCAGCAGCGGTGCCAGGGCGGTGCCGGTGCCCAGCAGGGCGTTCAACGTCAGCACCGACCGGTCCTGGCGCGCCGGGTCGAGGTGCTCGGCGAAAGTGTTCAACGCCGGCACGGTGGACCCGAAACCGAGACCCAACGCCGCGGTCGCGCACAACAGGATCGGATACGCCCCCGCGGACGACGCGAGGAACTGGCTGACCACCAGCAGGACCATCGCCAGGAGATTCGCGACAAGGCCCGCCTGGAGCACCCGCTGCAGCGACCAGCGCTTGGCCCAGACCGGAGACAGCGCCGCGGCGGTGATGGCCAGCACCACCTGTGGCAGGAACATCAACCCGTACTGCGCGGTGCTCAGATCGTAGCCGGTCGGGCTGGTCAGGACCGAACTCGCAGCCGGAAACGAGACCAGCGCCAACCCCTGCGCCAGTCCGGCGCCGTAGACCAGGACAGGAGCCGCTCGTCCAGCCGCCCGGGTGCTCGCCATTCGCCTGACTCAGCCGAGCCGTTCGAGCAGGTGGTCGCCGACCCGAAGGGCGTTGGCTGCGGCGGTGAGCGACGGATTCACCGCACCGATGCTGGGGAAGAAGCTGGTGTCCACCACGTACAGGTTGTCCAACTGGTGGGCCCTGCAGTTGACGTCCAGCACCGACGTCGCAGGGTCGGCACCGAACCTGACGGTGCCGGCCTGGTGGGCGCATCCGGCGATCGGGATGTCGTTCTTCATGTAGGCGGTGCGGGGGATCAGGTGATGCGGGTGGAAGCCGAGGTGGTTCAGATTCCGCTTGATACGGGAGTACAACTCGTCGAGCGGCTTGCGGTTGTTCGGGGTGTAGCTGAGCGCCACGTTGCCGTCCGGGGCGAGGGTGACCCGGTTCTCCGGGCGCGGCAGGTCCTCGGTGGACAGCCAGAAATCGACGGCGTGCTCGGCGACGTCACCGAGCGCGAACGTCGGTGCCAACGCCGTCTCCAGGGGTTTCTCGCCCCGGTACATCGGGGCCGAACTCTTGCCGACCATCTGGATATTGCCCATGGGGTAGGGGAAGTCGTCATCGCCGAAATAGAAGTCGTTGACCCCCAACGTCTTCTGGAACCGGGTGGTGTTCTTCTCCAGCGAGACAGCGAGAAATGCCCGGCTGTTGTGGAACACGTAGTTCCGGCCGACCTGGTCCGAGCCGTTGGCCAAACCGTTGGGATGCACTGCACTGGCACTCTTGAGAAGCAGTTTGGCCGAGTTGGCGGCGCCCGCGGACACCACCACGATGTCGGCGGTGAGGCGCTGCTGCGCACCGTCGACCGTCGCGATCACGGTGCTGACCTTGCGCCCGGATGCGTCGGTCTCCAAACGCTCCACGAGCGCGTTCCGCAGCAGCGTGACGTTCTGGTGTGCGATGGCGGGGCGGACGGCGATGACCTCGGCGTCGGACTTGGCGTGCACCAGGCAGGGGAAACCGTCGCAGGTGGCGCACCGGATGCAGGCGCTGAAGGCGGGTTCCGCCTCGTTGAGCAGGATCCCGGCCGGGGCGTGAAACGGGTTCATGCCGATCTTGCGCAGATCGTCGTAGAGCTGCTGGATGCGCGGCTCGTTGGACACCGGCGGGAACGGGTACGGCGCGCTGGTGGGCGGCTCGGTCGGATCTTCGCCACGGATGCCGTGCACCTGATAGAGCTGTTCCGCCTGCGTGTAGTACGGCTCGAAATCCGCATACGACACCGGCCAGGACGGCGAGATCCCGTCGTGATGGTGGAGTTCGCCGAAGTCCTTCTCCCGCAACCGGTACAGCGCCGCCCCGTACATCTTGGTGGCCCCACCGACGTTGTAATGCACCTGAGGCTGGAAGGTGTTGCCGTCCCTGTCGTACCAGGTGTCGGGTGAGACGTAGCGGTTGTCCACGAAGACCGCGGTGGCATCCCAGTTCTCCACCTCACGGGGCAACCAGTCGCCGCGCTCGAGAATGAGGATTCGCTTGCCGGACGGGGCCAGCCGGTGCGCGAGGGTTCCGCCGCCCGCGCCCGATCCGATGATGATCACGTCGTAGTGGTCGGACATTGTGTGACTCGACTCCTCGGCACTGCGTCGGCGGCTGGGATGTCTCGGCGGTGATCGGTGGATCAGGCCGGGCCCGGCTCGGTCACGGTGATTCTCGGCTGGTCCGCCGGGTCCTGCGACCAGGCGATCCTGCTCGGCGTGCCGCCGGCTTCCAGGTCCGCGGCGCGGTCGGCGTGGAAGTAGTCGTCCGCCCATTCCAGGAAGGCATCGATCCGGTTGTGCACGCCGCTCAGCAGGATCGCGTGCAACCCCAGCCAGGCCGCGAACGCGATCGGCCCCTCGACCTGATGCCGATGTGCACCGACTTCGGCGACGGCGGCGTCGCGGCCGATCATCGCCATGATGCCCTTGTCCTTGTACTTGAAAGGCTTGAGCGGTTCGCCCGCCTCCTGCGCCAGGATGTTGCGCGCCGCCCACTTCCCGGACTGTTGGGCCACCGATCCCAGTTGCGGCAATGCCCGGTCGCCCGGCCCGGGAATATTGGCCACGTCGCCGATGCCGAAGACGCCGTCGAAGCCGGCGACCGCCAGGTCCGGTCCGACGTCGACGCGTCCACCGCGGCCCAGGGGCGCGCCGCAGGTTCCGGCGAGCGGGCCGGCGGATTCCCCGCCGCCCCAGATCACCGTGCGGGTGGGCAGCTGAGTGCCGTCGGACAGCTGCACATTCTCCGGCCCGACCTGGGTGACCGCGACGCCGAACGTCACCTTCACCCCGTGGTGGGTGAGCTTGTCCAGCGCGTATTGATGGGACTTGTCCGAGAACGGCGCCAGCAGCGCCCTGCCGTGATCGACCAGGTGCACCGCCGCCGAATCGGGCAAGCGGTGCTCGGATTTCAGGGCGGCGAACAGTTCGCCCAGGGCCCCTGCGATTTCCACCCCGGTCGGGCCGCCGCCCACCACCACGACCGTCACGGCTGCGGTGTCCGGGTCCGGTCCGGCCGCGGAGCCCGCCGCCGTGCCTACCCGTAGTTGTTCGCGCAGATGCAGCCGGAGCCGTTCAGCGTCGACCACCGAGTAGAGCGGGAACGAATGTTCACGTGCCCCGGTGACGCCGAAGAAGTTCGGCTGCGCGCCTGCGGCGATGACGAGGTAGTCGCCGGTCATCGTCTTCCCGTCGTTCCCGGTGACCGTCTTCGTGGCGACGTCGACGCTCGCCACGTCCATTTGCTCGACCGTCACCGACGGCCGATCCTCGAAGACCACCCGTAGCGGCCTGGCCACATCTTCGGCCGGCAACTGTGAGCTGGCCACTTGGTACAGCAGCGGCTGGAACTGCAGGTAGTCGTTGCGGTCGACGAGGACCACCTCGACGTCCCTGCGACCGAGTTCCCGGGCGCAGGCCACTCCGGCCATGCCACCACCCACGACGACGACCTTCGGCACGGAACCTCCCGATTCACCTTCGGAAACGACTCTGCTGAGTGTCCTGCGGCGGATCATCGTCCCATTCGCATGAATTCGCGCGCGGGGGTGGCGAACGTGTCGATAGCATGAACGAAAAGTGGATGGAAGGGCGTGCTGCGCTCGAGTGCCATAGATTCATCTCATGCCTGTCAGAGTCCGGCCGGGTCGTCCTCATCCGCTTGGCGTGACCCTTACGGCCGACGGCGCGAATGTCGCGGTGTATTCCTCTGTCGCGGATCAGGTGACGCTGTGCTTATTCGACGAGGACGGCACCGAAACCCGGCTGCCGCTGCCGGGTTTGGACGCAGGGGTGTGGCACGGGCAGGTTGCCGGGGTCACGGCCGGTCAGGCCTACGGATTCCGGGTCGACGGCCCATGGGATCCCGATTCCGGTCTGCTGTGCAATCCCAGCAAACTGCTGCTCGATCCCTATGCGCGCGCCATCAGTGGTTCGGCGTCCTTTCCACCGGCCATCTACAGCCACGATGTCGGCAGTCCGCGCGAGCCCAGCACGCTGGATTCGGCCGGCTGTACGCCGCGGAGCGTCATGGTGGACCGGATCGGCCAGATTCACTCGATCGAGGCGGCGGATGACGGTTGGCAACGACCGCGCCGGCACATCTCCGACACGGTGATGTACGAAGTGCACGTCAAGGGTTTCACCGCTGCCCACCCGGACATCCCGGCTGCGTTGCGCGGAACATATGCCGGGCTTTCCCATCCGGTGGCGATCGATTACCTGCGGCAACTCGGAATCACCACGGTCGAACTCCTGCCGGTGCACCACAATGTGCCGGAGGCCTTTCTGGTCGAACGCGGGCTCACCAATTATTGGGGCTATAACACGATCGGGTTCTTCGCTCCCTACGCCGGGTATTCGGCCGCGGCGCGGGCCGGTAACCCCTGTGGGCAGGTCGAGGAATTTGCCGGCATGGTGCGGTCGCTGCACGCCGCCGGTATCGAGCTGCTGCTCGATGTGGTCTACAACCACACCGCCGAGGCCGGCCCCGACGGGCCGACGCTGGCGTTCCGTGGCCTGGACAACGCCGCTTACTACCGGCTGGACCCGGCCGACGCCTCGCGGTACATCGACACCACCGGCTGCGGGAACTCGCTGAATGTCGGCAACGCGGCCTGCCTGCGGTTGATCATGGATTCGTTGCGGTACTGGGTCGACGAGATGGGCGTCGACGGTTTCCGATTCGATCTCGCGTCGACCCTGGCCCGGCAGGAAGGTGGCTTCGAGGACGTCGCGGCGTTCTTCGACCTGGTCTGGCAGGACCCGGTGATCTCCCAGGTGAAGCTGATCGCCGAGCCGTGGGACGTCGGGCAGGGCGACAGCTACGACGTCGGGCGCTTCCCGGCCGGCTGGAGCGAGTGGAACGGAAAGTTCCGGGACACCGTCCGGGACTTCTGGCGCAGTCACGACGGGTTGGTCCCGGACCTGGCCACCCGACTCACCGGGTCGCCCGACCTGTACACCCAGCACCGGCGCGGACCCGACGCCTCGATCAACCTGGTGACCGTGCACGACGGGTTCACCCTGGCGGATCTGGTGTCGTACAACGGCAAACACAACGAGGCCAACACCGAGAACAACCGCGACGGCACCGACGACAACCGCTCGTGGAACTGCGGCGTGGAAGGACCCACCGACGACCCGGACATCCTGCAATTGCGGGTCCGGCAGTCCAGGTCGTTGCTGTCTACGCTGCTGCTGGCGCGCGGGGTGCCGCTGCTGCTCGGCGGCGACGAGGTGGGCCGCAGCCAGCGGGGGAACAACAACGCCTACTGCCAGGACAACGAGATCGCCTGGTGGGACTGGTCAGCGCAGGACGCCGATCTCCGGGAGTTCACCACAGCGCTGATCGCGCTGCGGCTGGCGCATCCGGTGCTGCGTCGCCGCAGCTTTCCGCGTCATCCGGATACCCAGCGGTTCTTCGCCCCGTCGGGTGAGCCGATGACCGACCGCGATTGGGCCGATGATGGTGCCAAGAGCGTGGCCCTGGTGCTGTCCGGCTCGGTTGATCCCGATCTGGACGACGATGGGGAGCCGATGCTCGACGACGACCTTGCGATCCTGGTGAACGCCTGGTGGGAACCGCTGGACTTCGCGCTGGCCTGGGCGGGCGACGAAGACTGGACGATCGCTTCGGACAGCTACGAACCGGCCAACCGGGGAGAGGTGGTTCCCGGCCGGGTGATCTCGGTCGGACCCCGGTCGCTGGTGCTGCTCAATCGAACTACCTGATCTGTCGGTCCCGGTGGGGGTAGCGTGGTTGTGCAGACCGCCGATGCTGGGCGGCGAATCAAGGGGGCGAGGAGGCGGGGTCGCTCTGTTGATCCATGACGTGGTGCGCAACGGCGCGCACTCGTGTGCCGTGCTGACCAGCAAAGAGCAGGGGTGGGAAGTCCTGGCCGGATTTGTCGCCGGCGGGATGGACCGCGAGGAACGAGTGATTCTGGTCGGGCTGACCGAGGCAGAGTCTGCCGAGCTGACCAGCAGGCTGTCCGAGGACGGCGGCGAACCGCAGACGGCGATGGGGCGCGGTGACCTCGTGATGATGCCCGATGGGTTGTCGCAGGAGTTCTTCCACCTGTCGCCCGACGAGCTCACCGGTGCCCTGAACGATCAGATCGACGACGCGGTCCGTGGCGGGTACCGCGGGATCCGGCTCAGCGGCCTGTATCCCGGCGTTGGCCTGGCTCCCAAGGAGACCGCCGTGGACAGGCTGGTTCAGGGCAAACCGCTGACGGTGTTGTGCCCTTATTGGCGAAAGAACCTGACGTACGAAGAGGTCGACCAGATCCGAGAATTGCATGACACGGAGGTGATCGATGCGGCGTTGTACGACGACGGGATGCTGCGGGTCACTCGCCCCCGACCGGGATGGCTCCGGTTGGCCGGCCGAATGGACGCGACCAACCACGCCGCGGTCTTGGGAGTCGTCGCCACGGCCGCCCGGGGCGGTGACCGCGACCTGGACCTGGCGTCGTTGCGCGACATCGACACCGCTGCGGCGCATGCCCTGATCACCAGCATCGGCCGCGGGGTCCGGCTGCGGCACCCCGGCCCGCTGGTGCAACGACTGGCCAGGCTGCTGGCGCGCCGACCGGTGCAGTCCGCTACGGGCTCGACCGGCAGGTAACCCCTGCTCGTCGCGCTAGCGCTAGCCGGTCGGTGCCTGTTCGGCAATCGGCGGCGTCGCCGGTCCCTTGACGCGCGCTCGGAACACGTAATAGGTCCAGCCCTGATACGCCAGCACCAGCGGTACCAGGACGGCCGCGACGATCGTCATCACCGTCAACGAGTACGAGCTGGCCGTGCTGTTCGCGACGGTGAGGGTGTAGGCATCGTCCGTGGTCGAGACCAGCACGGCGGGATAGAGGTTGGCGAACACCGCGGCGACGGTGCCGCCGATGGCGACCGCGGTCGCGGCGAACGCCCGGCCTGCGCCGGGCTCGCTGCGCACCAGCGCGAAGGCCACCAGCGTGGCAAGCACCGGGACCGCCAACGCGATGGTGCCGCCGACACCTGGTCGGGCCACCAGGTAGGTCCACACCCCGAATCCGATGACCAGCAGGGATGCCGGGATGGACAGGCTCCGCTTGAGGGACACAGATCTCTTCAGCACGATCCCCGTGGACCGGATGCTCAGGAACGTCGCGCCGTGCCACAGGCACAGCGCCAACACCGTGATCCCGACCCACAGGCCGTACGGGGTCAGGATGTCCAGCAGCGTCCCGGTGAAGTTGCCGTCGGCGTCGATCGGCAGTCCGACCAGCAGATCACCCAGGCCGACACCGATCAGCAGCGGCGCCAGCACCGATCCGATGGTCAGCGTCCAGCTCCAGGTCGACCGCCAGGCGGTGCCGTCGAACTTGCCGCGGAACTCGAATGACACTCCCCGGATGATCAGCGCCGCCAGCAGCGCCCACAACGCCAGGTACAGCGCGGAGAACCAGGTGGCGTACCAGGGGGGGAACGCGGCGAACATCGCCGCCCCCGCGACGATCAGCCAGACCTCGTTGCCGTCCCAGACGGGCCCGATGGTGTTGATCGCGACGCGGCGCTCGACGTCGGTCCGGCCGACGAGCTTGTGCAACGCGCCGACACC
Source organism: Nakamurella sp. (assembly GCA_017882715.1). Taxonomy (GTDB): domain Bacteria; phylum Actinomycetota; class Actinomycetes; order Mycobacteriales; family Nakamurellaceae; genus Nakamurella. Next base: position 9,600 of record JADGOY010000126.1, read on the forward strand.
GAAATCGAAACCCTCCAGCACGAAAAAGCCGGTCCAGAAGAAGGCGACGATGACGAACCAGACGATCGAGAGGGTCATCGCGGCACCTCAGTAGGTCAGCGAGGGCACGGACGGCCCCGTCGTGGTGGATTCCGGCGACGACGCCGGTTCGTCGAGAAGCCCTCGTCTGGCATGCCGGACCATCAAGATGGCGGCGATCACCCCGATCGTGCTGTACAGCACGACGACCAGCCCCAGGCTGATCGCGACCTCGGCTGCACTGCCTGACCCGGACAGCCCGGTGGAGGTCAGCATGAGACCCTGCACGATCCACGGCTGGCGTCCGCTTTCCGTCAGCAGCCAGCCCGCGGTGGCCATCACGAACGGGGTGAGGATGAGCCACGTGCACGCCCACAGGAAGAACCGTGATTTCTCGAACTTCCTGCGCCACAGCAGGATCGCACCCCAGATGCCCATGACGAAGCCGAGCACCGCCAGGTAGGCCATGGCGCGCATCGACCAGTACTGGACGAAGACGTTGGGGACGTAGTAGCCGGGTCCGTACTGCTGGTTGTACTGGGTGTTCAGTTCGCTCAGGCCCTGCACCTGACCGTCCCAGGTGCCGGTGGCCAGGATCGACAACAGGTGGGGGATCTCGATGATCTTGGTCGGGGTTTCGTCCTGGTTGTACCCGCCGATCTGGATGACCGAGAACGAGCACGGCTGGCAGGTCGTCCAGTTGGCCTCGGCGGCCGCGATCTTCATCGGCTGGTAGTTGGTCTCGTTGATGCCGAGCCGGCCGCCAACGGGGAACTGCAGCACAGAGGCCACGGCGAGCACGAACAACCCCAGCTTCGCGGTGCCGCGGAACAGCGGCGCATGGTTGCCCCGGCGCACGTGCCAGGCCGACACCGAGAGCAGGACCGCGCCGCCGAAGATCAGCGCGACGAGCAGGACGTGTGTGTAGCCCCAGAGGAAAACCGGATTGGAGAAGACCTGCCCGATGTCGGTCAGCTGGGCGCGGCCGTTGTCCGGGTTGATCGTGTAGCCGCGCGGGTTCTGCATCCAGGAGTTGGCCGCGATGATGAAAAGCGCGGACAGGCAGGCGCCCAGCGGGATCATCCACGCGGTGAACAGGTGCACCCCCCTGGGCAGCACATTCCAGCCGAACAGCCACAATCCCAGGAATGTCGACTCGAGGAAGAATGCGGCGAGACCCTCCATCGCCAAAGGCGCACCAAATACGTCACCGACGAACCTGGAATAGGCAGACCAATCCATGCCGAACTGGAATTCCTGGACAAGGCCGGTGACCGCCCCGACGCTGATGCTGATCAGCATCAGCGTGCCGAAAAACCTGGTCAGCCGACGTAACTCCGGATCCCCCGATCGGTGCCACCGAGTGTGCAGGATGGCGACCAGGATCGCCAGACCGATGGTGACCGGAACAAAGAAGAAGTGATAGATGCTGGTACTGGCGAACTGAATGCGAGCGAGGTCCAACTGGTCCATGTCAGGGCTCCGTGTTTGTCATCCAGCACAGAAAGAGCACGCACGACAGTGTGGCAGGGCGAGCGTGGCCGCCCGATGTCCGCCACTATCTTTCGCACAGACAATTGTGGGCATCCCCCCGCTGGGATGACGTGCCAGGGCAGGACTTGGGCAGGACTCAGGTCTTCTTGCGGGCCTTGGGTGGTTGGGCGGGCTGGGAACGGGCGTACGCAACCGCCCGGTCGACCCATTCGTCCAGGGCGTCGTCATCGCTGAGCAGACCCGCCGGCACGATGACCATCCCGGCCATGGGCCGCCCGGTGAATGTCATCTCGGTGGCACCTCGGGTCAGCGCGGCGTCCTGGCCGTCGCGGCCGACCCGGACCATCAGATCGTCACCCATCAACCCGCAGCACATGTGGGTGTTGACCATGAAGACCAGCCCCCCGAACATGCGCTTCTCGTCGAAGTCGGTGCGTTCCGCGACCGCGGACCGCGCCCGGTCGGCCAACCGTTCGTCGAAGACCACGGGTCAATCATGCCGTCGGTCGGTGATCGACACGCGCGGATGCGTCGACGAAGTATTCACTCGACCACCACCACCGGTACCGTTCGGGCCCGACCCGGTCGATCGGACCGCTCGTCTGCGACGTGTGCGCCGCGAGGGCGGCGAACTTGCGGTCGAGCAGGTCACCGTCGCAGCGCACCTCATGAGCCAGATCGGTGGCCGGTCCGACGGCGGCCGGGCACCACCGAACCACAATCCCACATCGCTGTTGACGCCGCCCCAGCTCCGATTGAACTCCGGGGTGAGCGTGGCGCACCGAGCCGCCCGCGTCGCCCGGTGGCCTTCCAGGCCAACCTCACCCACCGGGAAACCGCGCGGTGGTCGGGGTGCCCGGTCATCCCGTCCGGCCCGAACGTGACGATGGTGTCCGGCCGGATGTCGGTCAGTAGCCCGGCAACCTGATCGACGGCGACCGAGCGCGGAACCTGGGGGAGCGTTCCGTCCCGGTGGTGCGGCCAGTGATGCTCTCGCACATCGACGGCGGCCAGGCTTGGGGCCAGTTCCTGTCTGGCCGGCGCCAGCCGATCCGGTGGCCAGCTGCCCGGATCGTCACTGGCCGGTTTCGTCGAGGCGGGCGAATCGGTGCCCAGTTCACCCCGGCTGGCGGTGGCGACCACCACCCGGTGACCCGCGGCGCGGGCGCGGACCATCAGGCCTGCGCTCAGGTATGCCTCGTCGTCGGGGTGCGCCCAGATTCCCAGCAGCCCACCGCGTCAGTGACGCGGTGGGCGAAGGCCTTGCCGGCAGCGGGGTTGCGTCTGGATTTCATGGCCTCGAGCGTTCTGACTC
>JADGOY010000291.1 GCA_017882715.1 Nakamurella sp.
CACGCCGGCCCTGTTCCATCGCGGTGGCCGCCAGCGCCGGGAACCCGATGACGTCACCGACGGCGTAGATGTGCTCGACCTCGGTCTGGAAGTGCTCGTTGACCTCCACCCGACCGCGGTTGCTGGCGTTGATCCCGGCCGCGGCGACGTTCAGCTGGTCGGTGACGCCCTGCCGGCCCGCGGAGTACAGCACGGTGTCGGCGGGGATCTTCTTGCCCGATTCCAGGATGGTCAGCGTCCCGGCGGGGTGTTTCTGCACCTCACGGACCGATTCGGAGTAACGAAAGGTGACGGCCAGGTCCCGCAACTGGTACTGCAGCGCCTCGACGATCTCCTTGTCGCAGAAGTCCAGCATGCTGGGGCGTTTCTCCACGACCGTGACCTTGGTGCCCAGCGCGGCGAACATCGAGGCGTACTCGATGCCGATCACCCCGGCGCCGACCACCACCATCGACGCCGGCACCTTGTCCAGCCCGAGGATCTGGTCGGAATCCACGATCGTCGCGCCGTCGAAGTCCACGGTGTCCGGCCTGGCCGGCCGGGTACCCACCGCGATGACGATCTTGTCGGCGCCGATCTCCTGGTGGTGGCCGGTGTGATCGATGACCACCACGGTGCGCGGATCGACGAATTGCGCGGTACCGACCACCAACGTCACATGGTTGCGGGCGAGCTGGTTGCGGATGACGTCGATCTCCCTGCCGATCACGTGGGACGTGCGCGCAGACAGATCGGTGACGGTGATCTCTTCCTTGACCCGGTAGGACTGGCCGTAGAGCTCGCGCTGGTTCAGACCGGTGAGATAGAGCACGGCCTCGCGCAGGGTCTTGGACGGGATGGTCCCGGTGTTGATGCAGACCCCGCCGACCATGTCGTAGCGCTCGACGATCGCGGCACGATAGCCCAGCTTGGCCGCCGCGATGGCCGCCTTCTGCCCAGCCGGACCAGAGCCGATGACGATGATGTCGTACATGTCCATGGTGGATCACTCCCAGCAGACGGCTCATGCGTGACGGCGCGGGCAGCTTGCTGAATCAGGACTTGCGCGGACCGGCTCACTCGATACGGCTCACTCGATACGGCTCACTTGAGATGGCACTGTCGGATCACGGTGGATCTTTCTCGATCATCCTCGCCCATCGGGGCGAGGCCGACCAGTGCCCTCAGCCTCCCGCGGGCAGGCCGCATGACCCGGGTCGCGCCGTGCCGTCATGCACTGGGCAGACCGGCCCCGTCGGCTCACAGGTACAGCCCGGTCCCGCCGCTGGCGCGTTCGCTGGCGACGGCCTGCAGGTCGCGTTCGCGCAACACCAGATAGGCCTCGCCGCCGACCTCGACCTCGTACTGGTCCTCGGGGCTGAACAGCACGCGCTCGCCGGCCTTGACCGACCGGACGTGCTGGCCGACCCCGGCCACCTCACCCCACACCAGACGCTTGGCCATCTCGGCCGTCGCGGGAATGAGGATACCGCCGCGCGAGGTCCGTTCACCTGGACCGCCGGACATCTTGATCAGGATCCGGTCGTGCAGCATCTGGATGGCCAGCGGGGCGTCGGGCATCGGCCGAGCCTAGCTGGCAGGAATCGGCGTCATGGATTGCCGCGATCAGCGGGTCAGGGTGCGTTGCCGACGCAGAAGATCCGCCGGAACGGAAACAATGTGCCCGCCGCGCGGCGCGGGTATGCCTGACGCAGCATCGCGGCGTACTCGGTTTCGAACTCGCGGGCTGCGTCCGGCTCCAGGGCGGCCAGCACCGGCCGCAGGCCCGTACCCCGCACCCAGTCCAGCACCGGGTCCTGGCCCGGCAGGACATGCACGTAGGTGGTCTCCCACGCGTCGGCGGACCAACCGCAGTCCAGCAGCAGGCGGGCGTAGCCGGCCGCGTCGTCGACGGCGTCGTCGTGACGGAGCACACCGGCCAACTCGCCCCGCCAGGCCGCGGACTCGGCGAGTTCTCGCATCAGCCGATGAGACGGCGATCCGAAGTTGCCAGGCACCTGAAATGCCAGCCACCCCCCCGACGGCAAGGTCCCGGTCCACTGCCGGATCAGCTGGTGATGCCCGGGCACCCACTGCAACGCGGCGTTGCTGACCACGACGTCCGTCTCCGGGTCGGGACGCCACTGGCTGATGTCGCCGATCACGAAGGCCAGGCCGCCGGTGGATTCCTCAGCGGCTACCGCCTCGGCCCGGGCGGTGGCGATCATCTCCGCGGACGAATCCACCCCGAGGATGCGAGCTGCCGGCCAGCGCCGGCTGAGTAGAGCGGTCTGATTCCCCGGGCCGCAGCCCAGGTCGACGACGATCCGGGGACGGTCGGCTCCTATCCGGTCGGTCAGCTCGAAGAACGGCCGCCCACGCTCATCGCCGTGGCGCAGGTACTGGCGAGGATCCCACTTCATCACCACCGGATTGGGCCGCCGGATCCATTGATGTGACTTGCTCCGACAGGGCCGCTGGCCCAGAAAATAGGGACCCCGAACGGCTGCCAGGTCGGGGGTCCGGCAGCTGTCCGGGGTCACTGAGCATATCGAGTTTTCCCGGGCGGTTGTTACACCGAAAGGGGGAATTGTGGCAACCGCTTGGGTCAGCGCAGGGAGACACCCTGGCGCTGGGCGATGGTCAGCAGCTCGTTGCGCACGCCCTGGGTGCCTGCTCGATCGATCGCGTGGTTCAGGGCGCGACGGGTGCGAGCCAGTTCGTGATGCTGGTGCAGAGCCTTCCTCAGGCTGGTCACGGTTATCGATTCCTTCATCGGTTCGGCAGTGGTTCGGCAGTGGATCGGCAGTGATTGGTCTTGACCCTCTGCCGTAATTCTAGCGCACGCGAGGGGCGAACGCGCCTGATTCTCCGGTGAAACCGAACACATGCCGGATAATCATCGGTGTATCGTCCGTTTCGCAACCCGACCGCCGGGCCCCCCACCTCAACCGCGCGGATCAACAACGGCGGCGCGGATCATCTGGCCGCTATTGGGACGCCTGTGACGGGAGTCAACGAGTTCAGCCGCGCCGGGCTACTTGATCCGCGCGGTTGGAGAGGGCTGCGGTGGAGCAAGGGCGGGGCGTCGACCTCAGGCATAGGTCGCGAACGCGCCCAGAGGCAGTGTGACGAAGACGACCGCACCGTTGCGCGCTTCGACGGTCACCGAGGTGGCCGTCCCCGGGCTGCCGCCGGGCAGCAGGGTCAGCAGACCACCGGGACCGTGCAGCGCCGAGTCGATCGTCACCCAGGCCTCGCTCGGCCGCGCCGGGTCGGTGTTGATCACGCACAGCCCCTCCCGGTCGGCCAGGATGCGGGACCAGCCGACGATCCCGCGGACCGGCCCGCCGAAACCCGTCGGGAGGCCGAAGGTGGTCCCGTCACCCGAGGTCTCCCGGAGGTCCTGACGGCCGCGGCGCAACGGGTTCCCGGCGGCACAGGTCCAGCGCGTCCGCCAGCGCCTGACACCCGATCGCGGCCTCCTCGAACACGTGCCGGTCCCGGCTGTGGAACGGGCCGAAGTCCCTGCCGAACATCGCCTCCCAGATGTACCTGCCGAGAGGTGCCCGTCACCGTTGGTGGAGCCGTCCGGCATTCCGCATGCTCGGTGATCACCGCACCCGCGATGCCTGAGCGATCTCCAGTGCCTTGTCGATGTACACCCGGTAGCCGCGGTCCGGCCGCAGGCCGTGCACCTCCGAGGTGTCCAGGCTGTTCATGTACGACAGGATCTGGTGGCTGAAGACCTGGCCCGGCACCAGCACCGGGAATCCCGGCGGGTACGGCGTGACGAACGTCGCGGACACCACGTCGCGTCCGGCGTCCAGCTTCTCCATCACCTCGTCGGGCATCAGGTATTCGCACAGGCTGTCGTCGTAGGCCAGGAAGAACGCCCTTCGCACGTCCCCTTCCGGGGTGGTCGCGCCGTCGCCGGTGTCCAAGGCCATGAACGCCGGATGGAAGCCGCTGAAATCGGGCAGCGGAGCCGAGGGGTTTGTCAGCTTCAGCACCGCCGTCTCGTACGCCGCCCGCTCGGCCAGGCTCATGTCCGCGAGCTTCTCGTCCAGCTCCCTGGCGATCTTGACCAGCACCTCG
>JADGOY010000292.1 GCA_017882715.1 Nakamurella sp.
CGGCCGGGATGGTGGTGTCTCGGCGATCGGCACGGCGGTTGGGGTGTGTCTCGGGAAGATCAACTTCCAGGTCAGGCCCGTGATCGCACCGACAGCGCACGACAGCGCAGCCTGACCACCACCTGGGTGGTCAGAGGCGAAGCCTCACTGGAACGTGGCAGCACAACCGTGCCGTCGCCCGGACCGATCTGCGGTGACCCTGCTGCGATGCGGGGTCACTGACACGGTGTTCGGCAACACTGCCAGCTCACTGACACGTTCCTTGGCGCACTGTCATTTTCCTTGGCACGGGACAGCGCCGCCGCCGGCTCGGGTGTCGAAAAATCGTCGAAACAGATCTTGGTCGTGTGACTCGCCAAGTTATTGGCCGCGCGTTGAGCGGGCTATTGGCCAGCAACCCCGGCACGTTGCGTCGTGCCTGGTCACAGCCCTGCACGGCGTCGATTCGGCCCCGCTCCGGGCCCGCAGGCTGGCCGGTTCGGTGCCAAGAACCGCGCGGAGGTGCCATGTTCGCCGGTACGGGACACCGTCCCCTGCTCCGACCGTCGAAGGCGCATCGGCGCTGGTCAGCAGGTCGACGCTGGCTCGACAGCGGTCAATTGTCACTGTTCACGTAATTCCCCAGGGGTGGTGTTCACGTAATTCCCCAGGTAGGTCCTGCTGTGCGTGCAGGTTTACTCGGTGGGGATGGGGTTTGTCGAGCGGGGGGTCCTGCCGGTGTCCGGTCGAGGAGGGCACGGGTGGGGTGCCCCGAGCGTGTTCTCCCCGGGGGCCACCCCACCCCAACCGGGTGGGAGGTGGGGGGTGTTCGTGAACAGATCGGCTCGGGCAGGCTGCCTGGGCATGTCGTGACACGAAATTGACGAGGGTGTAACGAAATTGCTTGCCAGGAGTCCCCCACCCCGCTCGGTGACCTCGGTCCCGAGCGGAGGCACCTCGTCCAAGCACAGCAGGTCGAGGCGGCAGTAGGGACCGACTCACCGGTTGGTCGTGGTGATCACGGCTTGGGCCAGTAGGTCTGTCACGGCCACAGGCTCATCGCAATTTGGGCATAGACCGCCGACGCCGACTCGGCGGGTGAAGGTGCGGCAGGGTTCGCAGCGTTGCTCGCCCAGGAGTCGTTCACCGCAGTCGGGGCATTCGTAGACGGTGTATTCGCAGCGGGGCCTGGCGGCCGGGACGGTGACCGCCGGGCCGGGTTGCTGGTGGCGGCGGCGGCGGAACGCGGTCTTGCGGCAGGCGGTGCTGCAGTACGTCTGCCGGCCGACCGGGGTGAAGACGCTGCGGCAGACCGGGCAGCAGGTCGTCCCGTGGTCGTCCCGCGACGGGGTCTGGGGTGTCGTGTTCGTCGGTGTCATTGCAGGGCTCCAGGGTGCTGAGGGGGGTGTGGTGGGCCGGCGCGACACGGTGCGCTACCCGGGGTGGCGCGGGGTTGGCCGGCGGCGGGGTGGGGGGATGTTGCAGCGCCGCAACGTGTTCGGCGTCTGCCCCTGGGGTGGACGGTGGTGGCGGGGGTGTGTGCCCGGGGCGGAAGGGGGGTCCGCGGCGGCCCGCCGTCCGGGTTTAGCCGGTGGTGGTGGTGTCGGCGCGTCCGGGGCGTTTGCGGGGCCGGTAGGAGGGGCCGTCCATGAAGACCTGGTGGCTGGTGTTGATCAGCCGGTCGAGCAGGGACTCGGCGACAACGGGGTTCGGGAACAGCGGGTACCAGTCCAGCGGCTTGCGATTCGAGGTGAGTATCAGCGGGCGGTGGTTCACGGCCCGGTCGGAGATCAGTTCGTAGAGGTCGTCGGCCTGGGCGGCGGTGTGCTCGCGGAGGGCGTAATCGTCCAGGATGAGCACGGCCGGGCGGGTGTATTCGCGGACCCTGGCGCCCCAGGTGCGGTCGGCGTGGCCGCCGGCCAGGTCGGCCAGCACCCGGCTGGTCTTGGCGAACCGGACCTCACCGCCGCGGCGGGCGACGAGGTGCCCGAGTGCTTGGGCCACATGGGTTTTGCCGACACCGACTGGTCCAAACAGGATGACCGACTCGCCGGCGCCCAGCCAGCGCAGCGCGGCCAGGTCGCGGATCTGCGCGGCGGGGACCTTCGGGTTCGCGGTGAAGTCGAACCCTTCCAGGGTGACCTGCTCCTCGAACTTGGCGCGGCGGATCCGGCGGGTCAGCGCCGCGGTCTCCCGGCGGGCGATCTCGTCCTCGCAGAGCACCTGCAGGAACTCCAGGTGACCCAGGGTGCCGTCCCTGGTCTGCGCCAGTCGGGCGTCCAGGGTCTGCAGCATCCCGGTGAGTTTCAACGTCCGCAGCGCATCGCGCAGCGACGGGTCAAGAATCGTCATGAACAGTTTCCTTGTCTACGAGAAGTGAAGGACGACAACAACTCCGCTCAGCCCGCAGCCCGTCAGCCCGCAGGCGCAGCCCGGCAGGCCCGGGGATTCGCAGGGTTCGCGGGCCGGGGTTCGCAGGCCGAAGCCTGGACAGGGGCCGGAGAGCGGGGGGTGATGCTGGGGGGTCAGGCGAGGAGTTCGTCGGGTCCGCGCAGGAACGCGGAGGTGCTCGCGGCGGCGGTTGGTGTTGCGGGGCTGGGTGTTTCGGTGCCGGCGGCGAGGATGCCCTTGATCGTGCGGTAGCTCGGGTCGCCGACGGTCAGCGCCCGGTCGCACGCCGCTTCCAGGCGGGCGTTCCCGACGCCCGGGCGGCCGGCGAGGCCGATGATGCCCTGCGCGGAGCGAAGCCGGTGGATCGCGTTGACGGTCATCAACTCCTCGATGACGGCGGCCGTTGCGGGACCGATGTTCTCGGCCTGCCGGCGGCACCAGGCCGGCGTGCGCATGTGGAACGCGATCTTCTCCGGTGGGTAGTGCTCGAAGTCCGTGGCCCGGCCCTTCAGGAGCCGGGCGTGGGTGGAAGCCACAACCTTGCCCTGGTGCAGGACCTGCACGATGCTCCCGGCGGCGCGGGCGTGCACCTGTTGCCCGAGCAGCCGCCACGGCACCGAGTACAGGGCCTTGCCGACCTTCACGTGGCAGTCCACACCGACCTTCCCGGTGAACCAGGTGGCCAACACGAAATCGTTGACCGGCAACGGTGCCAACGCCTCCCGTTCGACCGCCTCGAACACCGACGCCGGGCTGGCGCCGTCCAGCCCGCTGTGCGACCGGACCCCGGCGACCTGCCGGCACCACACCAACGCCGCGGCCTGCATCTGTGCCAGGCTGGTGAAGCTGCGGCCGCGCCAGAACGAGTCCCGCACGTACGGCATCGCTCTTTCGACCCGGGGTTTGTCCTTCGGTTTGAACGCCCGCGCGGGGTCGGCGATCACGCCGTAGTGCGTGGCGAGTTCGGCGTAGGCCCGGTTGATCCGCGGGTCGTACAGGTCCGGGCGGTCCACCCCGGTCTTCAAGTTGTCCGGGACCAGCCTGGCCGGCGCCCCGCCGAAGAACCGGAAAGCCTCGACATGACTTTCACACCAAGAGGTTTGATCCAACCGGATGACCGGTCGGACGAACATCATCCGCGAGCACGCCAACACCATCACGAAAGCCCAGATGGTGTGCCGGGTGCCGGTGGCCGCGTCGACCCAGGAACCCAACTTGCCGTAGTCGATCTGCGCCTCACTGCCCGGCGGCACCGGGCCCCGCGGCACCGACGCCCGGGATCGGGCGGCGTGCTCGGCCAGGTTCGCCACGATCCACCGCCGCACCGACGACCGCGACGCCGTCAGGCCCCTCTCCGCGATCAACCGGGCACTGACCGTGGATACCGTCACACCATCCTTGAGCTGCTCCACGATGTAGTCCCGGTGCGCCTCGATCGCCGGCCATGTCACCTGCCGCACCCGGGCATCGGACAACTCCGGGAACCACCCGGCGATCCGCTGCGCCCACACCGCCTCACCCACCGGCGGCCCGCCCGGCACCAGGCCCTCCTCCACCGCCGGCGCCAGGTACTTCCGCACCGTTTTCCGGTCCAGGCCCAGGCTCTCCGCGATCTGCACCTGCGACCTACCGGCCTCCCAGTGCACGAACAACTCGGTCAGATCCACCACGTCCAAACTCCTCCTGCCCATCACCGCTCCC
>JADGOY010000127.1 GCA_017882715.1 Nakamurella sp.
ATTGACCAGTGCATGCCCGAGACGGCCGGGCTAGGCGCAGCGCACAGCGGCTTTGATCGCCGCAGCAGCCCGCAATCAGTTCGCTGATCGGCGCAACACAACCATGAGCCGCCGAGGGGACTTGAACCCCTAACCGCCCGATTACAAGTCGGGTGCGCTACCAGTTGCGCCACGGCGGCGGACGTGGGTCAGCGTAGCCGGAGTTCCAGCCGGATCAGGCAGGCGACGGGCGTCGCGGCCAACGAGCGCCAACAGACCTCCTACGGGACTCGGGGCCGGGCACCGATGCGGACGCGTCCTGCATCCCGCGACGGCGGGTCCGGTGCCTCATCCGACCATTCGGGACGATCGGCTTCCTGGAACCCGCTCAGCTGGATCACACTCGTCCTCGTGCCGTCGTCCGTCCCCCCGCCATCCGCGTCGTCCTGCCTGGACGGACAGGGCCTTCGGCACGACGAGGATCCGGCTGGAACGGCTGACGAGGAGTCTCGCATCGGCCATCCGACTATCCGGAGAAGTCGGCGGACGACTCAGCGAGCGTGATGCTGATCGGGGCGGGCGGCTCGAATGGTCTGCGTGAGGATCCGTCGGCACTCGGCCGGCGACACATTCATCAGCGACGCCAGCGCCGAAATGGCGCCGTCGTCGAGCGTCACCACGGTGCCCGGACTGGCATGGCGCAGCTCGAACCACCGGCGGACCGGGCCCAGCTTCGGATCGTTGCTCGCCATCACCTCTGCGACGTCGACGGTGATGGAGCCGCCGGAGCCCCCTGCCGGGCGCAGCACAACGCCGCGTTCCGCAGCGGTCAGCAAGGTGCCAAGATCCTCGCCGAGCGCTCCCGCGATGACCCAGAGCACGTCCACTCTGAGCGACCGGTGACCGGTTTCGTAGTTGGCCAGGGCAGCTTTGCTGACGAGCCCTCCTGTGCGCTGAGCCACTTCGGCCTGGGTCAGCTTCTGTCTGCGCCGGGACTCACGCAGCACCCGGCACACGGCAGCGGCGAAGGCCTGCTGCGACCGTGCGTCGTACGCCTGCGACACGCACTTCCCCTGTCAATTGATGAGGACAGCAGGGATTTCCCGACCGTCGACGCGGCGCGCAGGGAGTCTGCTCCCAATCGCGACGTCTGCGTCGATGTGGACCAAACGGGCGACCGGACAAGCCCTGACATGCGTTGCCACCTCGTTTCTACCACAGAGTAACCGGCGATACACCCTTTCGGCCCAATGGTGTGCGAATCAATAACTCCATAGGGGAAGAATTCACCCCACCGTGGTATGCCACAGCCAGGGCCGGAGACAAGCTTCACGGTCCGGTGAGATGCGCGCGGAGGTGTCAGCCGAACAGGTTCTTCCCGAACCAGTCGCCGGGGGCGGACACTCCGGGCGGGCACGCCCAGAGCCCGCCGCCGATGTGCGCGATGTACTCATTGAGCAGGTCTGACCTGCCCAGACGGGTCTGCAGAACCTTGAACTGGGCGTGCGGATCGCGCTGGAAGGCGATGAAGAAGAGCCCCGCCGCGAGCTTCCCGGTGTCGGGATCCTGCCCGTCGGTGTAGTTGTAGCCGCGACGCAACAGCCGGATTCCGCCGTTCTGTTCCGGCGATGCCAGCCGGATATGCGCATTGACGTCGACGACGAGTTCCCCGGTGCCCGGGTCATTCTTTTCGTAGTCAACATCGGTTAACTCGTCACCGCCGGTAATCGGCGCGCCGCTGACCTTGTGCCTGGCGAAGATCCGTTCCTGATCGGTGAGCGGGTCTGTGTCCCACGATTCGATCTCCATCCGGATCTTGCGGGCCACCAGATAGGACCCGCCGGCCATCCATCCGGCCTGCGCATCGTTGTCGGCGCTGTCGGCCGGATCGACCCAGACGGACTGCTGCAACGCGTCGGCGTCGTCGGCGTGAATGTTCCTGGTGCCGTCCTTGAAGCCCATCAGATTGCGCGGGGTGACCTGGCCGGCACCGGTCGCCGAGGCACGCCCGAAGCCGAGCTGGGACCACTTGAGCACGGCTGTGCCGCGAGCGGCCCTCACCATGTTCCGGATGGCGTGGAAGACCACCTGCGGGTCGTCGGCGCAGGCCTGGATGCACAGGTCTCCGCCGGAGACTGCCGGTCGCATCACGGCGTCCCCGGGGATCGTGCCCAACGGCGCGAGGGCGGCGGGCATCCGGGCGGACAGCCCGAAACGCTCGTCGAACAGGCTCGGGCCGAACCCGACCGTGATGGTCAGCGAGTGCGGGCCGAGATCCATCGCCTCACCGGTGTCGAACGGCGGTTGGTCGGTGCGCACCGGCGAATCGCTGACCAATTGGCCGGCCGTGAGCCGCGCGGCGATCGCCGCCCATCGCCCGAGCATGCGCTGCAGCTCCTGCACGTCGGTAGTCGTGACGTCGAGCGCGGCAAACATCAGCCGTTCCTGCTGGCTGGTGGTGATGCCGGCTTGCCGGGGGCCGTAGAACGGCACCACCGCGTCGGCGCGCCCACCGGAGCTCGAATCCGTCGCTCCGCCGCCCGGCAGGGCGGCGCCGTCGTCAGCCGCCGAGCGGATGCCGTATCCGGCTGCCACCCCCGCCCCGGCCGCCAGGCCCGCCGCCGCGGCGGCCCCGCCGAGAAAGCGTCGACGGGACGGGCCCTGTTCGGTCATCGTCGAATCCTGCTCAGTTGGTGATCTTCGCCGAGATGGCCGACAACGGTTCCTGGACGGCCAGCAGCGCATCGGTCAGCGCCTTCTTGTCCTCGGGCGTGAGTTTGTCGTAGGAGGTCCAGCCTCCGAGGGCGGTCGGATCCCGGTGCGCGTCCAACGCCGCGACCAGCTCATCGAACCTCGCCGAGATCTGCGGGACCAGCGTCGGGTCGAGCTGGTCCAGCGCAGGCTTGAGGGTGGCGAAGGCCTGCAGCGACCCCTCCACGTTGGCCTCGAAGTCCAGCAGGTCGATCCGCGAGTACGCCTCCTCCTCGCCGGTGATCTTGGAGGCCAGCACCTCGTCGAGCAGGGCGGCCGATCCGTTGGCGATCTCGAACGGTTGATAGCCACCGGCGGCGCCGGCGACCGTGGCGTTCGACAGTTCCTCGGCCTGCGCCTGCAGCGACTGGATGTCGGCCAGCAACTTGTCGGCCAGCGCCGACAGACCCTCGGTCGTCTGCTTCTCGAACAAGCCCTGCTCGATCGGGTGGAACCCGGTCCAGGAGGCGCCGGCCGCCACGTCACCGATCCGCAGGTCGATAGCCGGGTCGAGGTCGGGGAACGATTCCGCCACCGGCTCGATGCGCTCGTAGAACGGGCGGGCCTTGACGTAGGCCTGCTGAGCGGCCGCCAGATCCCCTGCCTTGATCGCGGTGGCCAGCTCCTGCACCGGGACCAGCAGGAACTCGATCTGCGCATCCACATAGGCGGCGTAGTCGGCGGTAGCCTGCCGGAGAAGCGCGGCAGGGTCGCCGGTCGGGGCGGCCGCCGCGTCTCCGGTGACGGTGAACGGTCGGCGCTCGGTCGCGGCGCCCGGGCAGTAGACCTCGTAGGTCCCGCCGTCCAGCCGCGCCGAGAAAGTGCTGTCGAAACCGGGCGCGAGGTTCTCCCGCTCGCCGACGATGCGCTGATCGGACACCAGTTCCACTTCGGTGACCGCGAGCGAGTCCACGTTGGTGACGACGAACGTCACCGCACCGGCGGGGACGGTGTCCGGGCTGGCGGCGCACCCGTCCGCCTCGGTGACCGTGACGTGGACTTCGCCCGGGACGGAGGACGCATCGCCGGAGCCCGATGCCGACGCTGTGGTGGTCGTTCCCGCGGTCTCTCCGGCAGCAGAGGCTACATCGGCCGGCTGGCCCGGCGACCCGCAGCCGACCAGCGCCAGCGCCATGAGCAGTGGCATGGCGCCGCCAGACCAGCGACGGGACAAGGAGTTCGGCATGGATCTCTCCGGGGGGCGTTGTGATCTTCGGGGAATGCAGTGGGCGCGACAGGACGCGAAGCACCGGCCGACAACGAAGCGGCGGGATCAGTCGGGCGTGGTCAGCGCCGGACCGGCGGTGACGTGCCGGTGGCGGTCAGGTTCGGGCAGCGTGGGTTCCTCGCTTCGGTGCCCAGGCCCGGCCGCGCCGGTGGGGCCTGGGCTCGGCGGTGCCGCCGGTCGTGCCCGCCGGCCACGCCGGCCGACCAGCCTGGGGACGCCGAAGGCGAGCAGGATCAGCGCGAAGGCGACGAGCAGACCGGGGATCACTGTGCCGACCAGCTCGCTGGTGGCGCGGCGTTCCTGCAGGACGTGCGCACCGGGGACCGCCGAGCCGACCGCGTCGGGCGTCGCCGACATGGTCGTCCCCAGCACGGTTCCCGCCGAGACCGTGACGCCCGTGGGCACCGTCACCCGGGCGGTCCTGACCAGCGCCAGATCGAGATCGAGCACCGTCCCAGAGGCGGTGTCGATGGTGATCGCCGGTGTCCACGAGTCGGTGTAGGTGGCCGGCATCGCGGCGTCGGCGTCTGACCGCAGTCCGACCGGCAGCCTGCCGCCGTTGGCCTCGGCGACCTGTGCCGGGGTGAGCGTCGTGGGGAGCCCGGCCGCAGCAGGGTCTGGATTCGCCGTGATGGGCGTGCCGGTGAAGCGGGTCGCCGATGAGACAGCCGCCAGGTCGTCATCGGCGCTACCGGCGGCGACCAGCGTGCTCGTACCGGCGACCAGCGACCCGGCCACGTCCGCGGTGATGTCGGCAGCCGTCATGCCCGCGGCGACGGTGACGCGCGCCGACCCGCTGACCGCCTGGTCGGAGGCCGCGGCCAGCGCGAACGGTCCTTGAACCCCGTCGACCGATCCCGGAGCCGCGGGCGCCAGCACGGCC
This sequence comes from Nakamurella sp., assembly GCA_017882715.1. Classification (GTDB taxonomy): domain Bacteria; phylum Actinomycetota; class Actinomycetes; order Mycobacteriales; family Nakamurellaceae; genus Nakamurella. Next base: position 4,842 of record JADGOY010000127.1, read on the forward strand.
AGCAGCACCGCGACCACGAGCGACCCCGCCGCGGTACCGACCAGGATTGCGCCCACGGTCCGGCGGCCGGGTGTGCGCCGCGGTGGCCACAGCACCACGGCCAGCATCGGCACCGCGTACAACACGTAAGCGACGACCTCCACCACCGGCAGCGTTGCGCGGATGCCGAGCATTCCGGTCAGCAGGGAGTCCTGGACCGATCCCGGGCGCGAGATTGCCGTCAGGTCCAGGGCACTCTGCTGGCCGATCGTCAGCCAGCCGGCCTCGTAGCCGGCGCGGAGGGCGCTCATCACCAGGCCGGCGGCGACGAGCACCAGCACCACGCCGGTGATCCGGAAGAAGCGGGACAGGTCGAGCCGGACGCCGCCCCGGTAGACCATGTACCCGAGGCCTACGGCGACCGCGATACCGAGGACCACCCCGATGGACGCCTGCACCGGCGAGAACGTCGAATGGAAGGCGGCGAGCAGGAAGACCGCGGTCTCGAACCCTTCGCGGATGACCGCCAGGAACGCCATCAGCACCAGTGCCGCCGCCGACCCGCGAGCGAGCGCGCTGCCCGCTGCGCTCTGCAGGTCCGCCCGCAAGCCCCTGGAGTGCGCCCGCATCCAGAGCACCATGTAGGTGATCATGGTTACGGCGATCGCCGCGACCACGCACTCGAGCATCTCCTGTTGCCGCTGCGGCAACCCCGAGCTGATGAGCTGCAACCCGATTCCCACCGCGAGGCACATCGCCACGGCAACCCCGACACCGGCCCAGACCGCACGCAGCGCGTCAGGCCGATTGCTCTGCTTCAGGAACGCGGCGATGATCCCCACGATCAGGGCTGCCTCGAGACCTTCGCGCAGGCCGATGACGAACGTCGCCAGCATCAGCGCCTCCTCGAGCAGGCATCCGGCAGATATGGTTAGGCTGACCTCAGCAATCAGCGAACCGTACACCGCTAGGGGTCGAACTGAAAACCGGATCAGGATGTTGGCGGCGTGGGACCGGGCCGGCCGATCCGTACTCTGTGCCGCATGACCGTCCGGCCGATCGTCATCTGCGGCGAACCAGTTCTTCACCGACCCACCCGCCCCGTCACCGAATTCGCGGCTGCGGACGACCCGACAGCCGAGCTCGCGCTGCTGGTTGCGGACCTGTTCGAGACCAACGAGGCCGCGCGCGGCGCCGGCCTGGCCGCGAACCAGATCGGTGACGATCGGCGGGTGTTCATCTACGACTGCCCGGACAACGGCACCCGCCGACGCGGATATGTGGTCAACCCGACGATCGAGACATCCACCATCCCGGAGAACATGCCGGACCCGGACGACGACAGCGAGGGTTGCCTTTCAGTACCCGGGGAGAATTTTCCGACCGGGCGAGCGGACCGGGCCAAGGTGACCGGGTTCGACGTCACCGGGGCCCCGGTCGAGGTGGAGGGCACCGGGTTCTTCGCCCGATGTCTGCAGCACGAGGTGGATCACCTGGACGGGCACCTGTATCTGGACCGGCTGATCGGCCGGAACGCCCGGGCCGCCCGCAAGGCCGTCAGGGCCAACGGCTGGGGGGTCCCCGGACTGTCGTGGATGCCGGGCAAGGACCCCGACCCTTTCGGGCACTGAGGCGCACTGCTGGCGCGACGATTGAACCGTTGCCGAGCGGCGGACGACGTGAGCCGTTGTTGCCCCGCTCGGCGCGCCGCCGTCAGCCTGATCGTCACCCGAACCGATCGCACGTCACGCTGTGCAATTGGTCTGTGGCAGCCCTGTCCGGTCGCGCCGATAGGCTCAGTGCTGTGTCCACGCCGAGAACCCTGCCCGCGACCGACCGTCACGATGCCCCCGCTCCCGACGCGGCAAACTCCACCGACCGTGCCACATCGCCGAACGGCAGCCCCGACGACCAGGGCACGCCCGCCGAAGATCACCAGGCCGAGCCGATCAGCCAGGCGTCGATGGTGGTGGTCGCGAACCGGCTGCCGTTCGACCTGGAAACGCTGCCCGACGGCAGCACCCGGGCCCGCCAGGCGCCCGGCGGGCTCGTCACCGCGCTGGCCCCGATCCTGTCCCGCCGGGAGGGCGCGTGGATCGGCTGGCCGGGCACACCCGACGTCACCCTGGAGCCGACCACCACCGACGGGCTCAGCCTGTTCCCGGTCTCGCTCGCCGCCGACGACGTCAGGGGCTTCTACGAGGGTTTCTCCAACGCCACCCTGTGGCCGCTGTACCACGATGCGGTGGCCGATTCGGAGTTCCACCGGGTCTGGTGGGAGTCCTATCAACGGGTGAACGCAAAGTTCGCCGAGGCCGCCGCCGACGTCGCCGCTCCCGGCGCCACCGTCTGGGTGCACGACTACCAACTGCAGCTCGTGCCGCAGCTACTGCGCCGGTTGCGGCCGGACGTGCGGATCGGCTTCTTCCTGCACATCCCCTTCCCGCCGGTCGAACTGTTCATGCGGTTGCCGTGGCGCACCCAGATCATCAACGGCCTGCTGGGCGCCGACCTGATCGGTTTCCAGTTGCCCGGCGGCGCCCGGAACTTCGCCCGCCTGGCCAAGTCGCTGACCGGCGCCAACACCACCGGCGGGACCATCGAGCACGACGGCCGGAGCATCCGCGCCGCGGCGTTCCCGATCTCGATCGACTCGGCCGAGCAGTCGTCGCTGGCCGCCACGCCGGAGGTACACGACGCCGCCCGGCGGTTGCGCGCCGACCTGGGCCGGCCGCGCCGGATCATCCTGGGCGTCGACCGGCTCGACTACACCAAGGGCATCAACGTCCGCCTGCAGGCGTTCGCGGAGCTGCTGGCCGAAAAGGACCCGGCGGTGGAGGACACCGTCATGATCCAGATCGCCACTCCGAGCCGGGAGCGGCTCGACTCTTACATCAAGATGCGCGAATCCATCGAGCGCCAGGTCGGCGCGCTCAACGGCGACTTCGGCAAGATCGGCCGGCCTGCCGTGCACTACCTGCATCAGTCGCTGCCGCGCGAGGAACTGGCGGCGTTCTACGTGGCAGCCGACGTCATGACGGTGACCCCGTTCCGGGACGGCATGAACCTGGTGGCCAAGGAGTACGTGGCCTGCCGGGTGGATGGCGGCGGGGTGCTGCTGCTCAGCGAGTTCACCGGCGCCGCCAAGGAACTACGGGCGGCCCTGCTGGTCAATCCGTACGACACCGACGGGGTCAAGGAGGGACTGCGCAAGGCCCTGACGATGTCGCCGGTCGAGGCCCGCAGGCGGATGCGCTCGCTGCGCCGGCAGGTGCTCACCCATGACGTCGATCGGTGGGCGGCGGCCTTCCTGTCCTCGCTGGAACGCACCCGTGATCACCTGGCCGATGCGATGTCCCGGCTCCCCGACGATGTCACCGCGGCGATCGCCCAGATCAGCGACACCGAGCGACTGCTGGTGGCGTCCGACTTCGACGGCACGCTGGCGCCGATCGTGGACGATCCGGCGACCGCCCGGGCGCTGCCCGAGTCGATGGAAGCGCTCGAGACGCTGACCGCCATCCCGGGCACGGTGGTGGCGGTGGTGTCCGGCCGGGCGTTGGCCGATCTGCAGGACCTGCTCGGCGCGAACCAGCGGATCCACCTGGTCGGCAGTCACGGCGCCGAGACCTCCGCAGAGGATCGGGACAGTTCGGCGAGCCTGTCCGCCGACGACGCGAAACGGCTGACCAGGCTCCGGCTGGAGCTGCAGCAGATCACCGCCGAGTACCGCGGGGTGCGGCTGGAGATGAAGCCGACCGGGATCGCGGTGCACCTGCGCGGGGTGGACGACCGCATCGCCGCGGCCGTCACCGACCTGATCGAGGAAAACCCGGCCAGCTGGCCGGGGGTGCACCTGTTGCGCGGCAAGAAGGTGCTGGAACTGACGGTCGTCACCACCAACAAGGGGCGTGCGCTCAAAGCTCTGATGCGCCAGCACCACATCACCGCGACGGTGTTCATCGGAGACGACGTCACCGACGAGAACGCCTTCGGCGTGCTGTCCGGGGCAGACGTGGGGGTCAAGGTCGGGCGTGGTCAGACTGCCGCCGACGTCCGGATCGGCGATCCCGCGCGGGTCGCCGACCTGCTGCACGTGCTGGCCGCGTCCCGGCGGCGCGGGCAGAAGCGCCGGTCCCAGCACGCGGCCGGCACCTCGGGCCCAGTGGCCAAGGAGCAGACCGCGGCGGAGGTCTGAGCGGCAGGGAAGGTTCGTCTCGGCGCCGGTTGTCGGGCCACTCCGCGCCGGCTTCCTCGACTTCGCGCCGGCATATGTTGGCGCGCAGTCCGGAAAAGCGGTGCGGACTCGCGGATGCATGGGAGGGCAGGCCGCGCGCGGGCGAATGAGGCGCGGGCCGATTCTGGGGCACGCATGTCGGGCGCGCGAGCCGATTGGGGTGCCCATTGGACGTGAGCCGGTCGACCCGGGTCGACCGATGGCGTCCGCCGTCAGACCTTCGGGTGCGCGGTGGTCTTGCCGGCCAGGAACGTGGTCTCCAGCATCACCCGACGGCCGGCGGTGCGGCGACCCGGGCTGAGCAGCAGCCTTCCCGCCTGCCGCCCCTTCTCGACGACGGGCTGCACAACCGTGGTCAGCTGCGCGTCGATGGCGGGTCGGATGCCGTCGAAGCCCGTCACCGAGACGTCCTCGGGCACTCGTTGCCGGCGCCGGGTCAGCTCGTTGATCGCGCCCAACGCAAACACATCGGTGGTCGCCACCAGGGCGGTGATGCCGGGATCCAGCGCCAGGACCTCGGCCGCGGCCGAGGCGCCCGCATCCACCGAATGCTCGAATCGCTCGACCACCGGCACGCGGTCCCAGGCCACGCCAGCGGCGGTGAACGCCTCGCGCAACCCCATCAGCCGATTGCGCTGCACGTGGTAGTGCGCGGCGTTCTGCCGTTCGATCGAGACCGGCCCATCCAGGTTCGCCCGCCCCAGTCGCATGCAGATCACCCCGATCCGCCGGTGACCGAGCCCGAGTAGATGGTCGGCCACCCCCCGAATCGCGGCAGCGTCGTCGATGCCCACCAGATCCGCGCCGGGAATGCTGGGCTGGTCGCAGATGACGGCCGGCACGGGCCTGGCCAATGCGGCCGCGAGATGCGGGTCGTCGTCCGGCATGGAGTACACGACGAACCCGTCGACCGCTGCGCTGGACACCGCCAGGACGTCCTCGGAATCCGGACGCGCCGGCACCAGTAGCAGTCCGACTCTGGCCAGGTCGCACTCGAGGGTGAGGCCCTCCAGGAACGCGACGGCGCCGGGATCGCGGAACGCGTAGGACACCTGCTCGGTGAGCAGCAATCCGATGGCGCCGGCCTTCCGGGTCCGGAGCGAACGCGCCACCGGGTCGGGACCCGGGTAGCCCATCAGTCGCGCTGCTTCCATCACCCGTGACCGCAGCTGCGGGGAGAGTTGGTCCGGCCGGTTGTAGGCGTTGGAGACCGTGGTCCGGGAGATTCCCAGCTCGGCCGCAAGCGACGCCAGCGTGGCAGGCGGTCGCGTCCGTGGTGGGCGATCCATCATCCCTGCACGGTATCCGGTGCCGGGTCGTAGTCTGTCTCCGCACCGCCGTCGGCCTCCGTGCCCGCTGTGCGGTGAGCGCAACCAGGAGCGTGTCGGCGACGCGATGCGACGCCCGAGACGCAAAACGCGTTGGCGCTGGACACCGAAACCGCCCGCGCGACTGGCGCACCACCGGGCGTGGACGCCCGCTGAAGGGCCACTGGACAAGTCACATCGAAACCGCCCGCGCGGCTGGCCGTGCGCGCGGTCACATCGGTCCGGCGCCCGGTCCGGCGCGATCTCCGGAGCCGGGGAGATCAAACCCAGGTTGTCCCGGACCAGCAGCCCGGCCGGCACCCCTCCCGCACCCCTCCCGGCGCGAGCGTCTGCCGCACGCGCGTTTCGCGCCGTCCGTCACCGCCGCAAGCACCCGACGCCCCGTCAACCGCCTCCGCCTCCGGCTCCTCCGGACGGGTGATCCTCCGCCAGATCGGAAAACGTTTTCCCGATCTCTTCCCTTGACATCGTCGCAGTGGGTACGCTCCGCGGGACCATACCTACGCAAACCCTGACCCTGACACCCACAGGGTCGATGGAAGGACGCGACACATGGCCGATGTCAAATACGAAGACGCCTCCCGCATCTACCCCGGCAGCCCCCCGGTGCGCGCGGTCGACTCGCTGAACCTGGACATCCCCGACGGCGAGTTCCTTGTCCTGGTCGGCCCGTCCGGTTCCGGGAAGTCCACCGCTCTGCGCATGCTGGCGGGCCTGGAGGACATCAACGAGGGCCGCGTCATCATCGGTGGCCGCGACGTCACCAACGTCCCGCCGAAGAACCGTGACATCGCCATGGTGTTCCAGTCCTACGCCCTGTACCCCCACATGACGGTCGCCGAGAACATGGGCTTCGCGCTCAAACTCCGGGGCGTCAACAAGACCGAGATCGCCAACAAGGTCCGCGAGGCGGCCGGGCTGCTCGACCTGGAGAAGTACCTCGACCGCAAGCCCAAGGCACTGTCCGGCGGCCAGCGGCAGCGTGTCGCCATGGGCCGGGCCATCGTCCGCGAGCCCTCGGTCTTCCTGATGGACGAGCCGCTGTCGAACCTGGACGCCAAGCTCCGGGTGGAGACCCGCGCGAACATCGCCGAACTGCAGGCCCGGCTGGGCACCACCACCGTCTACGTCACCCACGACCAGGTCGAGGCCATGACGATGGGTCATCGCGTCGCGGTGCTCAAGGACGGCATCCTGCAGCAGTGCGATACCCCGCGGACCCTGTACGACAAGCCGAACAACGTCTTCGTCGCCGGCTTCATGGGCTCACCCTCGATGAACCTGCTGACCGTCCCGCTGACCAGCGAGGGCGCCACTCTCGGCCAGGCGAACGTGCCGCTGCCCCGCGAACTGCTCTCCGAGGCCTCATCCCTGGGTCTGAAGGAGGTCACCTTCGGTGTCCGTCCGGAGAACCTGACGCTCGGTGCCGACGGGTTGCCGGTCACCATCGACCTGGTCGAGGAACTCGGTGCCGACTCGTTCGTGCACGGCCACACGCCGGACGGCGGCCGGATCGTCATTCGCACGGACGCGCGCCTGCACCCGCACAGCGGTTCCACCGTTCAGGTCACGGTCACCGATTCCGACCACCTGCACCTGTTCAACCCGAGCGACGGCCAGCGGCTCCGCGCGTCGGCCGCGGTGCCTGCGGACTCGTCGCCGATCGTCTCGCACGCGCTGCCCGACGGGATCGCGGCCGAGTGAGCGCTCCGCTCCGTTCGGTCCGGCCCGCCCGTCGCGCGAGAACATCGTGCGGCGGGCGGGTTTTCGGCATCCGTGGCATGGCAAGCCGCGGTCAGACCACCGACGCCTCCCGGCGCTGCACATCGGCGGCCGAATGCAACGGTATCCCGCGGCTGGCCCATCCGCGTCGGAGCCTGCGGTTACCGGTGATCCGGCAGACCACATAGATCAGGAACGAGATGGTGGTGACGTACGGGCTGATCGGCAGG
>JADGOY010000293.1 GCA_017882715.1 Nakamurella sp.
GGTCGACCATCTGCCAGTAGCTCCGGTATGCGGTGATGGCTGCTTGCGCGGCAGTCACCTCGTCAGCGCCAAGGCTGGACGGCCAGGGCATCGGTGAGATCGGGGGTGCGGCGCTCGATGAAGTTGTCGTGACCGGAACCGAGCTGCTGAGCGTCGGCTGCAGAGACGAGTTCACGCTGCCGTTGGGGACTGCTGCGACAGATGGCGTCCGTACGGGACTCGTAGCAGAGGCCTCGGACCCAGGATCCAGACCAGGATTGCTGGAGCTGTCAGAGCAGCCGGCCGTCATCATCGCTAGGACCGCTGCGATGACTGCTGCGGGCATGCGCCTGGTCATCCGCCTGGCTCTCCTTCGCGTCCATCGGGCGATCCGAGGACGATACACAGCGGTGAGTGTCAGAGGAAAGTTGCGCACGGAGGACTGTGGACAACTGTCAAGCGGCAGCGGCTCGCGTGACGCCGACGAGAACGCCGACGCCTCGATTCGGGCCCAATCAGCGCGAGAGCTTGTCGCCGCCCGCCCGGGCTCTCTCCCATGATGCCCGGTCATGCTGGTCGGGTTGAGTCCGTGGCGGGGTCGGCTCACCCGTGACTCCGCTCACGCACAGTCACAGAAATGGGACGACGGATGACAGAACCTCCCAAACGTGGCACAGTCGAATCTGGTTGCACGACAACCGTCTGAAACATTTCGGGCGTACGAGCCGGCCGGCACGGTGGGAGACGAACGGAACCGCCACGGCGCCCGCCGTAGCGAAGCAACGAGAGGAAATCACTGAGATGACCAGTATTCCGGATGTCAGCGCCGACCTAGAGGCCGCTGCGAAGCGAGTCGAAGAGTTGAGCGATCAGGTCGCCGCCCAGGCCAAGCAGAACGGACTTCTGTGGCTGGAGGGCTACGAGAAGGTGCTGAAGAACCTGCTCGATATGGAGGAGGAGGCAGCGAAGAAGACCGGTGTGGACTGGGCCAGTACGTTGGCCACCGCGCATGCTAATTTCGTCCGGGAGACCTCCGAAGTGTTCTTCCAGACTTTGACCACGCAGCTCAAGAGCTGAACCGGGCCCTTTCTCGAGGTGCCGCGACAAGCGACGCGACCGGGCGTGGTGGCCGCCAGCCACGCCCGAGAATGCAGATGATGCTTACGGTTTCGCTGAGCACCACGACGCATTGCCGCAACGTGTCGGCGCACACCTTCCCCGGGTCGGCGGTGATGGCCGACGCGGGCGCGGTTGGCCCGGGGCCACGGCCGATAGGCCGATCCGTACGGGATGGCTACCCGGCGATGATGTACTCGAAGTTGTCCGAGCCGACGGATCCTTGAAGCTCCGTGATGATGCGGGCGGTGTTGTCGTGGTGGGCCTTGGATGAGCATGGTTTGCCGTGGCGACCGAAAGTGATGGCGCCCTGGTCTGACCATGGCCCGAGGTGATCCCTGGTGCGTCGAAGTCGGGAGCGGGACGAAACCGAGCGCGCGGGCGTACTCGATCGCGCCGTACACCAGGTTTTGGGCCAGGTCGAGCGGCGCCGCCAAAGGGGCGTGCCTGGTAGGTGTCGAAGAATGAGCGGGTGATCTGTGCGGCCCGGTCGGCGTTCATCAAGCGCGGCCCGATGGTGTTCTTCACGCCGAGGCAGTAGACGTCCACCGGGTAGCCGCAGAGGCTGACCCTGCTGCTGCCCGCGTCACGGGCGACAAGACGGCGACCAAACCCGCGGCGCCGGTGTCCGGGTGCGGTAGGTCGGACCACTCGGGGTGCCCGTCGAGGGCGAGCCCGACACGCCAACCCGGTGCTCGCCCAGCGGTGCAGGACCTCGCGCTCGGCGGGGTCGGCGCTCTGTTCAGCGGCGATGGCACGGACCAGCCGGGCGGCCGGAACGCCCAGTGCCCGGGCGATGTCCTTGGGGGAAGGCCTTTTGCCCGCAGTGTCCGGATCCTGGCGGTCTGCTCTTGGGTGTCCATGACGAAATCCTGCCCACGCAGCGCAGCATTCCGGATGACACGCGTCGAAGCTATTCGGCGGCCCGGCCGAGATCCCATGCACCTTGAGCCGGGTTCGGGACGGTGCTGGCCGGCTGACAGATGCACGAACCCACGACGGTTCCTACGCACGCGGGCCGAAACCGGCACCTGCCGCGGGCCTTTCATTGCGCTGGTGGGTTGGTGAGGTGGTGGTGGGTAGGCGTAGGTAACTGCTTGAGCTCGGTCGTGCGTTCGGGTTTTGCTGAACAGATGGTTGATGTGGGTTTAGACGGTGGCTTCGGTGAGGTAGGGCCGGCCGGCAATTTGGGTGTTGGTCAGGCCTGCGCCGATGAGGGTCAGGACTTCGGCTTCCCGGGCGGTGAGTCCGTCCGGCAGCGGGCTGGTCGCGGGCGGCGGCGGGGTGGACTGGGATGCGGCGCCGAGGAGCCTGGTTCAGTTTGCGTTGCGCCCATTACTACCAACTACCCAACCGTCGAAGAAGTATCGCAACGTGATCGGCCTGCGGGACGACGTGGACAGGGAGGACGGCGGGACGACGTTGACAAGCAGGAGGGCCCGGGCGCAGCGGGTGCTCGCTGACCGCCGGCTGGCGGTTGACCTCACCCGGGTCCGACGCCCCCTACCCGCGACCCACTGATGCGGTGAACCTCTACGGCGCCGACACCGACGGGCGTACACCCGCATGGACCATCTCCGACCGCCAGGCGCAGATCGGCCGAGACATCGGGCAGGACAACGTCGACCTGCGTGGCCAACCTGGCTTGGCGATCGCCCACATCCGCTGTTCGGTCGTTCGACCGGACGAGTTAACCCCTCGACCGGACAAACCGGACAAAGTATTCTCAGGCGGGCCCGGGTGTCCGGCAGCATTGGCGTTATCAAGCGGAAGGTCGGTCATGAGTCTGATTCGCCAACGAAGGCGAAGATATCCCGGTGGGCAGGTGGGGCCGCTCGATCAGCTTGCCGCGCAGCCATTTTCTTCCGCGGACCTTGTTCTGTTGTGCAGTTTTGGCCCCGACCTTGTTCGCCCGCGAACTCAGCGCGAGCTGCGTCACGCCCTGCTGCTGGCTGGGTACCGCGGTCCACTGGGTCGCCATCTGATTCTCACCAGCCCCCTGCTTCAACGGCGCGCCGGGAACCGCTATGTCCTGCAACAGTTCTCACCCTGAGCCGTCCGTGGCGCGTGGTCCATGTCCCGTCCACTCGAAGTTCGGCATGGTCAACGCGTTTGGCCGCACCCGGGCCCACCCGGGCCGTCCAGCTCGGCTCAGATCTGGTGCCGGCTGCGGCAACACGCCAAGGCGAAACGCCCGGATCGGGTGATGCTCTGCGATTTCCAAGGTGAAGGAGCGCGCCGTGGCCGCAACCCCGCGGGAGATCTACGAACGTTACGTCTGGGCAACCGCGATGACCCGCGATGCAGACGCGGTTGCCGAGATGTTCACCGCCGACGGAGTCATCGAGGCGCCGCTCGTCGCGGCTGGCCGAGTCTTCCCGAGGCGCATGGAGGGGCGCGACGAGATCCGCGCGGGATTGGCCGCGTATTACCAGCGATTGGCAAACGCCGACCGCCAGGTGGAACGTGAACCAGGTGAACGTGAACAAGTCGCGCTACGTGCTGCACGGCACCGACGATCCCGATGTGTTTATCGTCGAGATCGACACGGTCTTCGACGGGCCCGGACAGGAGACGACACTGTCGCTGGTAAAGATCTTCCGGATCCGCGACGGGAAGATCGCCCTGCTGCGCGACTACTTCGCATCGGAGCAGGTGGACTGAGGTGCGGGTTGCTGGGGGACTAGCCCGGCCGGCAATATTTCGCCGCTGCGCCAGCAAATCGGGCGGCGGGTGTCCGTTGAGCCGGTGACTGACGAACTCGACCCGCTTGACCGCTGCGGGCCCAGATCGATGAGCCCTCCGCGGACGTTCGAGGGCTGGGCCTGCGGCCATAGCCGGGCTCTTCGCTAGATCGGGTGGGCTACGTAGGGTGACGGGTTGGGGAGTTTGCCCGCGATGAGGTAGATGATGGTGATCATTTTGGTCTTGCTGCGGTA
>JADGOY010000128.1 GCA_017882715.1 Nakamurella sp.
TCTTTTCGTACCTGCGCGTGCTGATCCTGCCCATCACCACGATCGGATCTCCCTTGCGCACGGTCGACAGCACCGAACTGGCCAGCGAGCGCCAGCACACCACGCTCACGCCGTACTCGTCTCCGTCAACCCAGTCCTGCCGCGCTTCGTCGAACCTGCGCTCGGTGGAGATGACTCGGAAGGTCACCCGGTCACCTTTGGGGCTCGCCGACACTGTCGGATTGGTGCCGGCCCTGCCGACGATCGTGACTGTCGCCGCGTCCATCCTCATCGCTTCATCCCTTCGCCTGCGGCCCACGTCACTCGTGGCGCCTGCCGTGTTCCACGACGATCCCCGGGAATTTCGGGCGCCGACACCGGTTGCCGCGAAATGTGGATGGAATCCGGACATGGGAACAAATCGGCGGGACGAGTGGATGTGTCCCGTCACCGAGGCTGATGTCCGGGACCGGACACCGCGCGCCGGGTGCCCAGGGCGCGGGACAGGACACCGACGCGGTCGTGCGCGCCGGTCTTGCTGAAGATCGATTTGAGATGGTCCTGAACGGTGAGTTCGGACAGCGCCATCTGCCTGGCCATGGCACGGGTGTCGCCGCCCACGGCGAGCAGGCAGAGCAGTTCGTCCTCTCTGGGTGTGAGGCCGTGCGTCCGGGCGAACAAGTCGAGCCGCTCGGCGGCGGACGCTTCTTCGATGGTGACAACGATGGTCGGTGCACCGGACGACAGTGTGGCTCCCGGCGCCGGCTCGGAAGCGAGCCGGGCTGCGCGCAACGTGAGCCAGAAGCCGTCCGCGAGATGTACCCGAGCGGACGCCGGGTGGCCGTCGACGCCGGCCTCGGTCGCCAACAGTTGGGCGGCGACGTTGTAGACGCCGGCCGGGATGGCTCGCTCGTCAGGTACTGGTGGCAGCAGCCGGTCCAACCACACCTGCGAAGCCGACGTTCGGCTCGTGATCCTGAGATCGTCGTCGAGGGTCAGCACGACGGGCCCGAAGTCCGGCCGATGCGGCCTCGCGGCCTGGACGAACGTCATCGCCTGAGATCGGCGGAGCCCGCTCGTCACCGTTCCGGCAATGCCGTCGAGGAACTGGGCGTCACCCGCGGCGAACGGATCGCCGAAGTCGCCCCGCCACAGGTCCAGGAAGCCCCAACACCCGAACTGGTCGGCGAAGACCGCCGAGGCCACGTCGCCGATTCCGTACCGACTCATCACCTCGCGCCAGACCCGGCTGCGGGCAAGATCGCCGCCGAGCGCTTCGCGCAGCAGCCCGATCGGTGAGCGCCCGCGCCCGAGATCGGTCCAACGGTTGATTCCGGTGGTGTACTTGGCCTTGATCAGAGCCGGCAGCTCCGGCAGGCACGGCACTTCCGCAAACGGGGCGACGCCGACCGTGGTGATCGGGTCGGTCAGCAGCCACACGAACGCGTCGAAGTCGATCACCTCGCGCAATGCGTCGAGTAGCTGGCGGCGCAGCGTGGCGGCATCCAGTCCTGCCGCGCAGATGGCGCCGATGCGCTCGCGAGCACGGGTGCGCACCCAGCTGCCGGCCACGTCAGCAGCGTATGCCCCGCCCGATGTCGCCAGGTCGCGCTCGGCGGCCGCCCTGGAACCCACAAATCTGGGATAACGATGCCCCATCCAGCGCCCTAACGTCATGGTCCAGGACAAACGGCCAAACAATGAAACGGAACACCCCATGACGACGCTACGGATCGAACACGCCATTTCTGAATACGCCACCTGGAAGACTGCATTCGACGGCCTGACCGATGTGCGGACGAAAGCCGGGGTACGAGGCTTCGCGATCCGCCGTCCGGTGGACGACCCGGCATGCCTGATGCTCGACCTGGAGTTCGACAATCCCTCCCAGGCCGAGGCTTTCGCCAGATTCCTGACTGATCGGGTGTGGTCGTCACCGACGTCCGCGCCCGCGCTGGCAGGTGTCCCCAGAACCCGGATCCTCGATCTGGTCGGAACAGCCAAGCCCTGACCGGGCGCACCAGGCCGGGATGTCAGATTTCGTCGAACGGCGGCGAATAGGAAAAGCGGTCCCGCGGTCGAAGGTTCGTACCCGGTCAACAGCAGGACCTGGAAATGCTCACCCCAGGGCGGCTCGGGCGCGCAGCTGGTCGTCACCGCTCCGGGCAGTTGGCCGTTCACCTCGGCGACCAGGATGAGCCGGGGAGCCGGGGAGCTCGCGGAGCCGGTCGGCCAGCACCGCCTCCATCACCGGTTCGTCCACCCGGCCGGGCGGGCGAACGCCGCGGGGTGCACAGCAAGCACGGCGTCGACATCGCCGGGCGCCTCCCGGCGAATCCTGATGATCACCGGTCGGTCTCGCCGGCCCCACCGTCGTGCGCCGGGATGTCACCGGCTACCCGATCCCGATCCGCCAGCCCAGCCAGCATTCGATTGTAAGCGTCCAGTTCGTCGTCGACCGCGCGCGCTCCGGCACGATCGGAGCGGCGCGCCTCCTTTTCGTCACTGCGCGCCCACTGCGAGAGCAAGGCGATCATCACGATGATCATCGGCAGTTCGGTGGCGCCCCAGGCGATGGCCCCACCCAGGCGCTGCTCGCCGACGAGGTCGGTCACCCACGGCAGCGCGAGCCCGTTGTAGTAGTCCGCGGCCAGCACCTGATGCGAGTTCATCAGCGCCAGCCCGAAGAAGGCGTGGAAGGGCAGCGCCCCGATCAGCAGCGCGAGTTTGACGAACGGCTGCACCCGCCGAGGGGAAGGGTCGATCCCGATGATCACCCAGTAGTACAGGTAGCCGACCACCAGAAAGTGCACGTTCATCGCCAGGTGCCCGACGTGCGAGGTGATCATCACCTGGAACAGCGAGGTGAAATAGATCGCGTAGAAGGACCCCACGAACAGCGGGAACACGACAAGGGGATGGGTGATGAAGCGCGCGGGGCGGCTGTGCAGGCCGCTGACGATCGCCTCCCGGAGCCCGGGCACCTGCCCGCGGCGAGCGGCGGGCAGCACCCGCAGGGCGAGGCTGATCGGTCCGCCCAGCACCAACAGGATCGGCGCGACCATACCCAGCATCATGTGGGCGATCATGTGGATCGAGAATTGCGCCTGGGCGTAACGACCAAGGCCCGATGACGTCGCGAGCAGGACCATGGCGCATCCGATGAGCCAAGCGACCGTCCGGCCGGCCGGCCAGTTGTCGCCGCGCCGCCGCAACCGGGACACCCCGATCACATACAGCACCGCGGCGACAATCACGGCCACCCCGAGGAGCCAATCGAACCGCCAGTCGACGAGCAGGTTGGTCACGGAGGGCGGTCCGTCGAGGTCGTAGCCGAGGGCCAGTTCGATGTCGCTGGGCGCGACGGCCGAGGGGGGTGGCGTGGCCGTACGAGCCAGGGCTGCGGCGACCCCGATCGTCGCAGCCATGATCCCGATCTCGACAACGGCGAGCCTGATCAGCGGACGGCGGTTGTTCCTTTCCATGATCGCCGGGAGGGTGTACCGGCGATGCAGGTAGCCGATGCAACCCAGGGTCGTCAGCAGCCCGGCCTTGAGCAGGACCAGCCGCCCGTAGTCGGTGAGCCACAGGTCCGGAAGGTAGGCGATCCGCACCCACGCATTCCCCAGTCCGGAGGCGGCCACGACGATGAACGCGATCAGCGCCACCGTCGAATACCGCCTGGCGATCACATCGAGATGGGCGACGTGTTGCCGTGCCAGCCCCAGGAACGCGATGAGCCCGCCGATCCACACGGTGATCCCGGCCAGATGGAAGATCATCGTGTCGACGGCGACGTCATGGCTCCCGGACTGGGCGGAGTGTCCGGTGTTGGCCTGTGCAACGAGCGCGACCAGCGCCCCCGCCAGCAGGACACCCGCCCAACCGGGCCGCAGCACGATCCTGGCGATGACGGCGATCAACGCGGCCACCACGGCGACGATCAACGCGGCGCGGACGGTGTCCAGGATCGAGATGCCGGCGACTACCCGATCGGCCGACAACGACTGGTCGATCGGCCGGCCGAGTGCGTCGGACAACGTCAGCGGGATCAGCGCGACAGCGGCGGCGCACCACACACTCGCGGCCAGCGATGCCGCCCGGACCGAGCGGTATCCGCCGACGTCGAAGATCCCGGATCGTTGCGGCGGCACCAGCACGGCGGCCGCCAACAGCCAGCCGACCGTGCCGGCGGCCGCGAAATCGAAGATCGCCTTGACGGCGGGGAGGGCGAGATCGGTGAACTCGCCCGCGGAGGGCAACCCAGGGATCTCGGTGCGGGACGGGACGATCGCGGCCAGCGCCGCGGCCACGCACACGGCGATCAGGCCCGCCGCGACCACCACGGAGGTGACGGCCCACCGGTCGCGGTGCGTCGCGTCGCCGTCCGCGGCAGGGTCCGACCCGGGGTCCGAACCCGCCGCGGCGCCCGCGGGGTCACCGGCAACCATCGTGTCGGTGGGTGGCTGAACGGCTCGCACGGCTTCATGATCAGGTGTGTGATCAGGCATCACCGTGTCGCCGGCGTCCGTCGGTGTCGGGTCGGGCACGCGTGTCACGATACTGCTCGACGCTATGGGTTTCGGTCGGTTCAGTCGTTTTCCGTGGGCTGCGGTGGACTGCGGTCGATTTCCGTCGAGCACAGCCACTTCCCGTGCGCACCGCGACGACCGCACTGGAGCGGGCCGGTGTTCGCTAGGCTCGACGGCGCCGCATGCGCTCGTAGCTCAGCTGGATAGAGCAGGGGACTTCTAATCCCAAGGTCGCAGGTTCGAATCCTGCCGGGCGCGCCCCTCGCCACGGTTCGGCAACCGCCGCGTCCGACGCCAACAAACCCCCGGGCGCGGCCGTGCAGCCGCGCCCGGGGGTATCGGAGATGTGGCTTGGGTCTACGCCGCGCCGGATGACCCCTCGGGGGCGACGTCGGATTTCCCTGCTCGCTGCGGGCGTCGGCGCGGATCTCGCGTCGAGCGTAAGGTGATCAGCCGGATCTGGGATCGGATCGCGCCGCGAGCGAATGCCGCGAAGGCGAAGATGTCGGCGCGACGCCAGGCCAGGACGGCGTTTGCCAGACCGAGTTCGGCGGCCTGTTCGGCCAGGTCCGGGTCCACCCCCCAGGCCGCATGACTGCGGGCCGTCGCCCGGGCCAGCGGGAGATAGAACCGGAAAACGGCGTCCTCTGCAGCGCTGATCACCGGCGAGTCCGCTCTGGCCCGGATCAGCGCCTCCCAGAGGCTCCGAGCTGCCACCGTGTCGAGTGCTTCGGGGTCGACCGCTCCGGTGTCGACCGCTCCGGTGTCGACCGCTCCGGTGTCGACCGCTCCGGTGTCGACCACTGCGGTGTCGACCGCTTCCGCTTCGGTGTCGACCGCTTCGGTGGCGCCGTCGCTGGTCGCTGCTCCGGAATCCTGATCAGACCGTGGTGCGGGAAGCGTTGATCCGGAGGTTTCGATGGTGTGGGAAGTGGTCGTCATAGCTGTTCGAGATCCCTGCCGATCGTTCAGTGATGCGACGGTGTCCGGGGTCCGGCCGTTTGCCCTATCGGGGGGACGGCGGCGAGCGGTGGTTCGCGGTCCGCCGGAGACGATCACCGGCGGGTCCATCTGTGACGGAAACGGATAGGGTCCACCCGTATCCGGCGTCGGGGGAACCGGAAACGGGTGGACCCACCGCCCCCAAAGGGTCGGAAAGGGCGCCAACGCGAGACAGCCGGAGAACCCAAAGATGTGACCAGGCCGCGCTCACAGGCTGACGCCGCACACCAATTCACGATTGGCGGGCTGTCACCGGGGACCAGGGCGACACGATGTATCGGAGGCTAGCGGGAAACCCTTCGCAACGCCACTCATCTGGCCAAGCGGGTTGATTTTCTCCAGCGGCGGGCCAGGCCAGGTCCGCTTTGATCGACCACAGCGACCGCCACGGTGCGGCGGCTCTGACCGACTTCGAAGGGCTGTTTCGGGCGGAAAGGCTCGATCAGTAGGGCCCAGTTACCCATCCGACTCGGCAGCGTCCGCAATACGATGGCAACCACGGGGTCGTTCCGGGCGCGGTCCCGGGAGGGGTGATCGCCATGGCGGAGGCAAGCGCTGCCCTGGGTATCGAGCCCTCCGACCAGCTCGCGTCGATCGGTCAAGCGGTCATCACCACCGACCCCGAAGGCGTGGTGATCTATTGGAATCGCGCTGCCCAGGATCTCTACGGCTGGACACCCGAGGAGGCTGTCGGACGCAACATCGCCTCCCTCACCGTGCCCGAAGTGGCTCAGGAGGTGGCAGCCGACATCATGGCTGCGCTGCGCGACGGGGTCCCATGGTCGGGTGGCTTCCCGGTACGCCGCAAGGACGGCAGCAGGTTTCCCGCCCTGGTCACCGATTCCGGTATCTACCGGGACGGCACGCTGGTGGGGATCATCGGCGTTTCGACCAACCTGGGAACGGCGCTGCGGCCCCTGCTGGAGCGTTCCACCGATGCCGCCCTGATCTTGCGGTCTGATGCAGTGGTGACCTATGCAAGCCCGGCGGTGCACCAACTCTTCGGCTGGGCGGACGAAGCCATCATCGGCACCTCGATCACCAACCTGCTCCATCCGGAGGACAGGCCCCTACTCGGCCGCTTCCTGCGAAAGCTCCTTGCCGAACCGGGCGCCTACCCTCCGCTGGAACTGCGGCTACGGCGCGACGACGGGTGGGCGTGGGCAGAGGCTGCGCTGACCAACCTTCTCGACGATCCGGTCGTTCGGGGCGTGGTCTGCAACCTGCGACTGAGCAGCCGCCGAACCGCGCAGGAAGAAGCCGAGACCCGCGCGCAGCAGCTCGAGACGGCCCTCGAGTCCCGGCTGATCATCGAGCAGGCCAAGGGTTTTCTCTCCGGTCGCGACCGCATCACGCCAGAAACTGCGTTCGAGCGCCTGCGCACCTATGCCCGAAAGCATCAGCTCGCAATTCGGGACGTTTCTCGGCTCGTCATCGACGGCGAGCTCTTCGCCCCGAAGCCATAGACCGCTTTGTCGCGGGTGCCCGCGACAATTCAGCCTGCCGCATTCACCCTGGCGCGGGTCGACACGATCAGCACGGCCACCAGCGCTGAGAGCACGCCGGCGGTGACGTACAAGGCCACCGGCAGGATAGAGGCGGCCACCACCAGCGCCGCCGCGCCGCCTACCGACCAAGGAATGATCCGAGGCCGGCCTTGGTGCGCACGCAGCGCCGCGACAGCGATGAGGTAAAACGCCACCGGCACTGTTGTCGCGGTGTTGGCGAGCACATCGCCGAGGTCCTCGGTCAGCTTGCTGGTGGGACACCGCCACCACCAGACCCGCGCCCACCGCTGCCGCTGATGCGAAGACGAAACAGTGGCCGTAGCCCCAGACGAACGACGAACGGGGAGTGTCCAGATTCGGGTGTGCTTCGTGGTCGAAGTACACCCACCACAGGCGTGATCACGTAGCCGATGACTATCACGGCGTTCCCGCCGGCCGCGAACGCTCGCGGGATGCCGGCCGCCATCACCAGCGATCCGGCGATCTGCATGAGCACCGTGAGCCGGTACGGCACGTCGTCGTTGTCGTGGGCGGAGGCGAAGGCGAACCAGGAGGAATTCATCCAGGCCCACCAGATGGCAAGAACACCATCACGTACTGCGCGACACCGTTGATCACGTGGTTATCGACGAACGCGTGATCGAGGCCGGCCGCGGCCTGCGCGACGGCGACGACGGAAACACAAATCGAACAACAACTCCAGCGGGGTGGAAACGCGACCGTCCTCGCCCCGCAGACGGGCCCGGATCGGCCCGGATCGGCCCGTCACCCCTTCACGAAGAGACCCGCCGTCATGAGCGAGCATCCGCCCGCGCCTACCGCACCACGACCCTGGTACACCCCGACCCTCTTGATCCACTGTCCTTGACACTGTCGAATCCGCCCGCTGATCCGGCCGGGCGCCCACCCGATCGGCGGACCCCGCGCGGCAAATCACAGCAGGCACCGGACGTCCCGTTCCGCGCGTCGTGCACCCCAGGGAAGGACCTGGATGATTCCCGACGCCCGTCACCGACCACCAGGACGAGTTCGACCATCAGACCACCACGCTGCTCGATCGGGGCCACCCGGCGCTCGATCGGGGCTACCCGGCGCTCGCCGGTATCAACCCCCGCACGGTTCCGGCGCAGGGCTGTTACCTGCTGCTGAACGTCCACCCCGGAGCGGACTACTTGACCGTCACACCCGGACGTAGCGATGACGGGTATCACCGAGCGGGTCGATCGCCGCTGACGGTGGCCGAGGGCATTGCCGTCGTCACCCCAAAATCCCGGGCATCCTGCGGAATCGGAACTGCTTCTCACTGCTGGGTTCTCATTGCGGTGACCGCAGGGTAACCGCCGTCTGGGTCGGCCAGAAACCCCTGAAATCGGGATGGTGCTGGACGGGTAACCCGCTCACCTGGCTGGGTTCGGCATCCTATGAGCGGCGGCTCGCCGCCGTCCCCGGCGATGCGGAGCGATTGGCGGGCTGAGCCTGCCGCTGTCCCGGGATCGGCCCGAAACGGTCCGACCGAAACGCGGACAGGGCGGGCAGCGTCGACGTGCCCGCACTCTCGTTTGTCATCCGGAGTCGCTCGGTTCAGAACCCGCCGAAGTCGCCACCACCACCCCAGTCGCCGCCACCACCGAAGTCACCGCCACCGTTGTAATCTCCGCCGCCGCTGTAATCTCCTCCGCCGTCACTTCCGCCGCCGTCACTTCCGCCGCCGTCACTTCCGCCGTCACCACCCCCGAGGTCCGGGTTGCCGTCGGCCAGCCCGGCGTCGTAGCCGGCGTCGTAGCCACCGTCCCATCCGATCCCCGCCATGCCGCTGAACAGCGACGACGCGACCAGATAGGTACCCACACCCCAGGCGCCGGCGACCAAGGCGGGCTTCCACCACGGTTCGGAGTACCAGCCGCGGGGCACCGGCCGGCCGGCCACCATGCCGCCCGGGTAGTAGTGCTGGGTGCGCTCGCCCGGTTGCGGCGAGGCCTCGTAGTCGTGACCCTCGACGCTGACCTGGCGCTCCTCGGTCACCGCGCCGGCCTGCTGCTGACCGGGGATGACGGGCAGGTCGGGCCCGGGATCAAGTCCCAGCGAGGTCCTTGCGGCCCGCACGTAGTACAGACCCTCGTACGCCGTTTGCTGCGCGAGCCGGTACTGCTGCACCGATCGGGCCTGCTCGACCTGGGCGCCGGCCGCGGTGAACCGCTCGGCCGCGTCGGCGAGCGCCTGCCGCGCCGCCGGATCGTCCTTGGGGTCCAGCGAATACACCTGTCCGCCCAACCGCTCGACCCAACGCCGCGCCTCAGCCTGCGAGTCCTCCAGCGAGCGGGCGGTGGTCGCGCTGCGCTGCCGAAGGTAGAACAGCGCGGCAACGACCAACGCCACGATGATCACGAGCCAAAGGAGTATTCCCACTCGTCATCCCTTTCGATTCACGTGGGACGGCCCGTCGAACGCAGCCGTTGACCACTGTCGTGCCGTGGTCGCACTGGGAACAACGCCTCGTGCACGATGATCGTTCCACGGCATGCAGGCCGCGGACGCCGGTGTCGGGTCAGCGCCTCCGCTTGCGGGTGCCGAACACCGAGCGGCCCATCGCACCGCCCAGTGACGTGCCGAGGGATTTCATGAAGGACGTCACCACCGGGTTGTTCAGCATCTCGCCGATGCCGCCCGACCCTTGGCTGCCGGCTGGCTGGCTACGCGGCCTCGGTGCCGGAACCGGGGCGGGCGCCTCATCCAGATAGGGGTTGTACGGCTCGGGGACCAACGAGGGCCAGCCATCCGCACCCACGGTCGGCGCACTCGGCGCGGTCCGCGCAGTCGGCCCCGAGGTTGACCCCGAGGTTGGAATGGTGACCGGCGTCGCGCCGGGAGCTGCGCCGGGCGCGACCTTCGCGGTCAACATCTCGTACGCGGACTGCCGGTCCACTGGCCGCCCGTAGGTGGCGTACAGCGGTGAGGCGCCGACAGCGGCCGCGACGGCGTCGGCCGGGGCCGGGGCCATCAGCGACCGCGGAGCCCGGACCCTGGTCCAGGCAACCGGTGTCGGCGCGCCCCGCTCGGACAGCACCGTGACGATGGCCTCGCCGGTGCCCAGGCTGGTCAGCGCGGTGGACAATTTGTAGTCCTCGGTGATCGGGTAGGTCTTGACGGTGGCCGCCAGCGCCTTCTGATCGTCCGGGGTGAAGGCGCGCAGCGCGTGCTGGATGCGCGCGCCCAGCTGGGACAACACGGGTCCCGGCACATCCGTGGGCAGCTGTGTGCAGAAAAACACCCCGATCCCCTTCGACCGGATCAGCTTGACCGTCTGCTGGACGGCCTGCAGGAACGCCTTCGAGGCATCCGCGAACAGCAGGTGCGCCTCGTCGAAGAGAAAGACCAGCTTGGGCTTGTCGACATCGCCCACCTCGGGCAGCTCTTCGAACAGCTCGGCCAGCAGCCACATCAGGAAGGTGGAGAACAGCACCGGTTGGGTCTGCAGCTCGGACACCTCCAGCAGGGTGATCACCCCGCGGCCGTCCCGGGCCAGCCGGATCAGGTCGGAGACCGTCAGCTCCGGTTCGCCGAAGAAGGTGTTGCCGCCCTGAGCATCCAAGTTCGTCACCGCACGGAGGATGACCCCGGCGGTGGCCTTGGACACCCCGCCGAGTTCCTTGAGGTCCGCCTTTCCCTCGTCGCTGGTCAGATGCATGATCACCGCGCGCAGGTCCTTCAGATCCAGCAGTGGCAAGGTGCGCTGGTCGGCCCAGTGGAAGATCAGCCCCAGCGTCGACTCCTGGGTGTCGTTGAGTCCGAGCACCTTCGACAGCAGGATCGGCCCGAACGAATCGATGGTCGCCCGCACCGGCACCCCCCCGCCCTGCCCGGCCAGACTGAGGAATTCCACCGGGAACGCCGCCGGCGCCCAGTCGTCACCGGTCTCCGCGGCCCGCTGGGTGATCCGATCAGCTGGCTCACCCGATGCGAACAGGCCGGTCAGATCACCCTTCACGTCGGGGATGAAGACCGGCACGCCAGCCGCAGACAGCTGCTCGGCGATGACCTGCAGCGTTTTGGTCTTGCCCGTTCCGGTTGCGCCGGCGACCAAACCGTGCCGGTTGAACATCGTCAACGGGATGCGCACCAGCGCGCTCGGATCGGCGACGGTGTCCAGCACCACCGAGCCGAGCGTGACGGCCGGCACTGTGGTCTGGTAACCGGCTGCGATGCGCTGCGCGGCGGTGACGGAACCGCCTGCCGTGGGAGTCGTCGCCGGAGTCGTCATGATCGTCCCCTTCGGGTCAGCTGCCGGGCCACAGCTCTGCGTCGCGGCCCAGTGACAGTCTGTGTCAAGCCTGGCCCATCCACCCGCCGGGACACGGCCGCCGGCCGCAGGCATCCCGAGCTCATTGCGCACATCCGACATGATCGGGATTGTCGGACCTCCGGACTACTGTCGACGCTGTGAGCGACCAACTGGTGTGGGTGGATTGCGAGATGACCGGGCTCGATCTGCGGACGGACGCGCTGATCGAGATTGCCGCGCTGGTCACCGACAGCGACCTGAACGTGCTGGGCGATGGCGTCGACGTCGTCATTCATGCAGATGACGGGGCGCTGGCCGGCATGCCTGAGGTGGTCCGAGTGATGCACGAACGGTCGGGGCTGACCGAGCAGGTGCGCGCCTCGACGGTGACCATGGAACAGGCGGAAAAGCTTGTCCTGGACTACATCCGCGAGTTCGCCCCCGATCCCAAGACGGCCCCGCTGGCCGGCAACTCCATTGCCACCGACCGCGGTTTCATCAGTCGCGACATGCCCGCGCTGGACGCACACCTGCACTACCGGATGATCGACGTGTCGAGTATCAAGGAATTGTGCCGTCGCTGGTATCCGCGGGTGTATTTCGCACAACCGGTCAAGGGGATGGCACACCGCGCGCTGGCCGATATCACCGAATCGATCCGCGAGTTGGCCTACTACCGCCGGACGGTGTTCGTCTCCGGCGGCGGGCCGAGCTCGGACCAGGCGCAGGCGGTCGCCGCAGAGCTGGCCGCGAAATCCTGAGATCCGACCGCCGCCGGATGCGGCGCGTTGGTCGGGTCCGGGCGGTGGGACCTCGAGCGGGCGCTCGCCCAGTAGGGACATCCACCGGTCGCTGATCCGTTAGACTCGTTGCGACCCGCATGGGGGTGGAATTCCCACTCGCGGGCATGGTGGGCGTAGCTCAGCTGGTAGAGCCCCGGCTTGTGGTGCCGGCTGTCGCGGGTTCGAGTCCCGTCGCTCA
>JADGOY010000129.1 GCA_017882715.1 Nakamurella sp.
CCAAAGCCCGCCGCATCACCACCGACATGACCACCGACCAACAAGCCCTCTACGACCTGTTCAACCTGCACCGATGGGCCCCACCACCCACCTCTTAGGTCATACGGACAAACGTCCGCCATACCACCCCTGAACTGGAACAATACCCACCATGATCAACATATCTAGGTCGGGTGGGAGACTGGCGCGGTGGCGGTGATCGACGGTAGGTCCCGGCGCCTGTAGGTCCTCGACGGGCAGCATCGCGCGCCGCCGTCCCCATTCATTGGGCCCTGACCACGCCCACCCGCCACCACCACCTGACTATGCGACAGCCATCACATCGGTGCATTCCAGTCGGTGCAGTCCAGAACGGGGCCAGCCTTCACCCGATCAAACGAGACGATCCGCCGCAACGGCGCTGCCGCACCCGACACGACCTCCCGCGGTGGTGGCGGCATCGATCCGGGTCTGGCGGTCGACCTTGTGGTGTTGGTGCACCACCATCTGGCGGCCTTGTTCGGCGGTGGTCGGGGTGCGGTCGATGTCGGTGGTGACGTGCGGCGTCCCCGGGGGCGCCAGCAGGCGGGACCCGGGGGGCAGCGGGGTGGCCGGTGGGGCAGGCCCGGTTGGTCGGCTGTGGTTGCTTGTCGAGGGTTATCCGGCGACGACCTGGCCGTCGTTGATTGTCACAGTGATCTTGGGCAGCGGCTTGGGGGCCGGCCCCTGAATCACTTCACCGGTCAGCGCGTTGTACCGGGAGCCATGACAGGGGCAGTCCAGCTCGGCGCCCTTCGGTGCGACCGTGCAGCCCATGTGCGTGCAGATCGCGCTGAACGCGACGGCCTGTCCAGCGGCCGGCTGGGCCACGATGATCGGCTTGCCGTCGAGTGTGGCGGAGACGGCCTGGCCGACCGGCACCGACGACAGGGCGACCAGGCTCGTTCCGCCGTCACCAACGGACCCACCCGCCGACGAACCGGCCGCCGAGGAGGTGGAGGTAGCGGACGCCGAACCGGTCGTGCCGGAGCCGCAGGCGACCAGCGTCAGTGCACCGACGCCCAGCCCGGCGACCTTGAGTGCCTGCCGCCGGTTCGGCGTCATCGCCGACAGGCCGCTCGATACTTCCGAAGGGGTGCTGTCCTGCTGACCGCGACCGGCGTCCGCCGCGGGGTTCGGGTCGGCGGAAACCGTGGCGATCGATTCGGGCTTCATGTCGGTGAGTACGACGACCGGCCCGCAATGGTTCAGATCATCATTGCGTGAACCATCCGGCTTGGCCGGTCGTAGGACGAAGGGAGAGACAAAGCGCTCGATCCGGATGAGGAGCACCTCATGACCATTGGCCACACCTTCCTGACGCAACCTGCGGTGCCGGCAACCCAGACCCCGCCCTTGGCGACCGTCGCGCGGGGGCTGGCCGCCGCCGGGGTGCTGATGTCCGCCGACGTGCACCTGATGTTGTACCTGGACGGCGGGTTCTCCACGATCAGCGTCGTCGGGCCGGCGTTCCTGCTCAACGCGATCGGCGGGATCATGATCGCTCTGTTGGTGCTGCTGTGGCGGCATCCCCTGTCGGCACTGTTGGCGGTGGCCTTCGGGGTGGCCACCCTGACCGCGTTCTACCTCTCGGCGACGGTCGGCCTGTTCGGTGTGCACGAGACATGGGGTGACACCCAGGTGATCCTGGCCGAGGTCGCCGAATGGGTCGCGATCGCCGGCGGTGCGACCGCCCTGATCCTCGAGCGGCGGTCACCGGGGCGGTGAACGAAAGCCGGCGCGCCGCTGTAATAGCCCGCACCCTGGCTGCCGGCCGCGCTGCCGAAGTACCCATGCCTTGTCACACAATTTGGCGTTGTGGCTCCCGGGTCCCGGGATCAATCCGCCGCTGTTCCTCGGGTATTGACGCAGCGCGTGTTCTGCGTTGCCCGGAGTTTGTCTTCGGCGCGGAGCGCGGAGTTCGGTGACCCGGTCTTCGTAGCCGGCGTTGGTCGGCCGGCCGGGTCTGCGTGTGGGTGTGGGTGTGGGTGTGGGTGTGGGTGTGGGGGTGGGGGTGCGTTCGTCGTCGACGCGTTGCCGGGCGGCGGCCAGCTCGACGATCATGGCGGCGTGCGCGGTGCGGGCCGTCGGGCGGTCTGCTGCTGCGCGACGTCGACCCGGGCGTGCTGCTCGGCGGCGTCGCCCGTGGCCCCGCGCTGCTTGGGCCGTGAGTGTCTGCCGTCACGGGGGTGCGGTTGTAGGGGTGGGGGTCCGTCGTTTGGGGGCCCGGACGGATTGCTCACGGGAGCCGGGGAGGTTCCGGATCCTGTGAGGGGTACGGCTGGGTCCGATAGGACCCGCCGCGCAGCGGTGGGTCCTACTCAGCGCGCCGGAGCCGCTCGATCGGAGTAGAGGCTGCGGACCGCCGCGCTGGGTTGACCACCCGGGAGGTGCTGAGCCACCGGGTCAGCTCGCGAGGTTGACGCGCCGCCGCTTCAGGGCAACGGTGTAGGCGCCGCCAAGGGTGCTGCGGCCGGCTCTCGCCTGAGCTGCGAGCTGGCAAGTCCTCCGCCTGGTCGGTCAACCCTCCCCGAGGACTCGTCCAGAAGCCATCGACGAGATCGTCCGGGTCTTCGGCTACGGCCTTCCCCATCGGGCCGAATTCACCAACCGAGCCCGCCCGTGTATGACCCGCCAAACCGACCTCGCCGCTGGCGGGTCGGAGGATTCGGCGCAGCTCCTTCAGTCAGCGGTGGAGCGGTCGATCCCTTTGTTGTCTCAGCCGCCACATCGGCTATCGCCACTGCCCCCCGCGGCCTCCTCGTGGGCGCACCACGCACCGGCCAATGTCACACAGGGTCGCTGGTCAGTTCACCCATGGTCATACACCTGCCGTATGTGACTTTCGACCCTAACGAGGTTTGATCGCGCTCCTGAGACTGGACAAACCTCAGGAGGCGTCATGGCGGACGGCACGCGATTCGTCGACCCGCGGGTGATCGACATGGCTGGCCTCCGCGGCCCCATTGACGTGCCCGCCGCGGGGGGCTACGCGGTGATCGGCCCGACGGTTCTTGAAGGCTCCATCGGCGATGCGTCGATCCGCTCGGTCGACGAGATTCCTCGCGGGTGGGGTGACAAGCAGGAGTCTGCGCACTCCCGCCTGCGCCGCCGCGACGATCACGCACTCGGGTTCGCGGTGGGCGCGCAGTCGGCCAAGCAGGTGCCTATCCCGACAGACGAACAGCTGTGGCGGGGCCGTCGAATTCAGGGCAGATTCACAGTTCATCCAGAGTCCGACGCGGCCGGCACCCCGACGCCTGCCAGGAACCCGCCGTACGCCCTGATCGGCGTGCGCTCGCGCGATCTGCACGCGATCGCCCACGACCGGGTGCTGACCGGTCGAGTCCAGGCGGCTGCGCACTATACGGCGCAGCGCGCCGATGCGTTCAACGTCGCGGTCGGCTGCTCCGACCCCTGGGGGACCTGCTTCTGCGCCTGCATGGGCACCGGCCCACGCCCGGAGGGCGGCCCTGACGCCCGGTACGACCTCGCGCTCACCGAATTCCTCGTTGGTGGCCGGCGCCGGTTCCTCTTCGACGGCGGCTCCGAGCGCGGCGCGGAGGTCCTGGCCGAACTCGGGACGGACCTCGCCGCACCGCGAGGCGTCGCGGCCGCGGCCGACGCGGCCACCGCTACCGGCCGGATGGGCCGCACCCTGCAGACCGACGGGCCCAAGGAGCTGCTGTGCGGGAGCGAGGAAAGACCCCACCGGGACGATGTCGCCGCACGCTGCCTGGCCTGCGCGAACTGCACGATGGTCTGCCCGACCTGGTGCTGCACGGCGGTGAACGACGTCTCGGACCTGACCGGGGACGCGGCCGAAGGTCGGCGGGTGTGGGACTCCTGCTTCGACGGCGACTTTTCCTACATCCACGGCGGCACGGTCCGCGAGTCGACCCGTTCCGGTCACCGCCAGTGGATGGCCCACGAGCTGGCGTCCTGGGTCGACCAGTTCGGCACCTCCGGGTGCGGCGGCTGCATCACCTGGTGCCGTGCCGCCATCGACATCACCGCCGAGGCCGCGTGCCGCGGCGTGCCGCAAACCTACCGTCCGTTCTGAGGCGATCACCGATGCAAACCATCGCGCAGTACCTTCCCGATCACCCGTTCTTCCGCGGACTCGACACCGCGACCACCGACCTGCTGGCCGGCTGCGCCGTCAACATTCACGTCCGGGCCGGCGAGCTCCTGTTCCGCACGGGCGAACCGGCGGACCACTTCTACCTGCTGCGTCATGGCCGGATCGCCATCGAGGTCCGCACCCCTGGCCGCCCAGCGGTACTGGACACGGTCGAGGACGGGGACGTCGTCGGCTGGTCGTGGGTGGTGCCGCCCTACGTCTGGACGTTCGATGGTCGTGCCTCCACCGACACCAGCGCGGTCGCCTTCGACGCAGCCTGCTTGCGGGCCAAGTGCCTGGCCAACCCAGTGCTCGGGTACGACCTCATGATGCGGTTCGTCCAGCTGATGAATCGGCGTTTGCAGTCCGCGCGAATCCGGCTACTCGACATGTACGGAGAAACCCGAGAGTAGCGTCGCCGACCTCGAGCCGGGCGGTGCGTCGACGCGGAGTCCGCCTCGACCTCCACACGGACCGGTCCCGGGTGCCCGGCCACCCGGGGCCTGGCAACATCGGGGGGAGCCGGCGACAGGCGAGCGACGTTCGCCCGACCGCTCTCGGTCGGCCCGCCGGCGCCGCGCTCTTCGGCGAAGCGCTGAGATGATGCCGGCGCCCTGGACCTGTTGGATCAGCTCGACCGTGTTCACCGCCGAGCCGGCCACCACGCCCTGGTCGTCCACCCACATCAGTCGGCTTTCTTGGATCGTGACGACGGTTCGGCGACGTGGAGGTCAGCGGCGACGGTGTAGGGGGATCGAGGAGTTCGCTGCCCGACGACCGGGGGTCGGACCGGCACCCAGTCTTGACGCTGGCGCTGAACCCGAGCGATATTCTCACTCAGCGCAGCCGTATCAGTCCCTCCTGGACGACCGTGGCGAGCATCCGGCCGTCCTGGGCGTAGAAGTGGCCGATCCCCAAACCCCGTGCCCCCGAAGCGTTCGCCGAGCTCATGTCGTACAGCACCCACTCGTCGGCTCGGAACGGGCGGTGAAACCACATTGCGTGATCCAGCGACGCCATCTGGATCCTTTCGATGTCCGCCGACAGCGCCTGGGTTGCCAACACGGAGAAGAACAGCGTGAGGTCCGACAGGTACGCCAGGATGCACACGTGCAGCAGGTCGTCGTCGGGCAGTATGTCGTCGGCGCGGAACCAAACCCTGTTGTGGGCCCCGGACTGCGGTTCGGTCGGTCGGGACTGCCACGGCGGGTCGTCGACGTACCGCACGTCGAAGGACGGAGGCATTCGGCCCCACGCGGAAATCCGGTCACCCATCGGGGCGATCCGCTGGGCGTATGTTGGTAGCGATTCAGGCGGCGGAACGTTCGGCATAGGGTCGGCGTGATCGACCCCCGGCTCGTCGATCTGAAAAGACGCGGACATCGTGAAGATCGGTTTGCCGTGCTGGATGGCGACCACCCGGCGGGTCGTGAAGGACGCCCCGTCGCGGGCCCTGTCGACCTGATACACGATGGGATTGCGGGGATTGCCGGGCCGCAGGAAATACGCGTGGAGCGAGTGCACCCGCCGCTCACTCGATACCGTCCGGCCGGCGGCGATCAGCGCCTGGGCGGCGACCTGGCCGCCGAACACCCGGACCGGCGACGCCGCGGGCGACACCCCCCGATACAGGTCGTCCTCCAGTTGCTCCAGATCGAGCAACCTGACCAGCCCGTCCACAGCGGTCAGGCCGGGTGGATCGCCGTTGATGTCGAAGGTCTCACCAGAGGGATCGTCCTGCGGCGCAGTGCCGTTCATATCCGCCCGCCTATGGCTCACCGTATGGGCGTCACGCCGTATGCGTACGGGCGTCACGCGCAGCGCCACTTCCTCGGATGCTATGCCCATCCGGGGCCAGCGCTCGCTGAGGCCAGCGGCGGCCACCCCGCCCCCCCGCACTGCGCGCCGACATGTGCGTTCCTGGCTGAGCTGTCGACGATCATCTCCGCTGTCCCATGACCGCGGAACCGGTGAGCCAGGCCCGGCCGCGGGCTCCGACCCGCACCGTACTCGGGGCGGGCATGCCGCATCAGCAGATTCATCAAGTTTGCTCCTCCCTGCCGTTTGTGCAGCCGCCGCCACCACACCCGGAATCCACCGGCGCGTGCCCCATCGGGTAGTAGGCATTCAGCACGATCCGATCCACGCAGTCATACGACCCGGTCAGCAGATCCCCGTACCGCTCGCTGAAGTCACCGGCCATCCGCCGACCGTAGGACGACCCCGGTCACCGTGACCAGAGCTGCCCCGAAGGGGCCACCCTTGTCGGGCTGACACCGGATAACACCGACAATGTCGTGCGCTCGTCACGCTCCATTCGAGGCGGTTTCTGGTCTGATACTGCCGCACCCCCGGGAGCACGTTGCACTCGACGCCGTTCGGCACTCGCACCGATGCGCGAGTCACTCGACGACAAGCGGGGAACGTCGGCGCCAGGTGGTGGACGCCGTCGTGGTTGGCGCAGATTTCGCATCCCTCAAGGGCTGGATCGTGAAATGGGGGACATCGGCTGGTATCTGGGGGCAATCTCTGTCGGAGTCATGGCGTCATCGTCGGAGTCATGGCGTCAGCTCGAGGTGACGTGCTGCGCCGGTGACGCCCGGTTCTCGGGAGCTTCTGATCTGTCTTGGACAGCTTGGACGGCCACCAGATGGTCGGGCCGATGTCGTAGGCCAGTGCCGGGACCAGGACGGTCCGGACGATGAAGGTGTCGAGCAGGACGCCGAATGCGACGGCGAAGCCGAGTTCGGCGAGGAAGACCAGCGGAAGCACACCCAGGACTGTGAAGGTGGCGGCCAGGACCACACCGGCGGAGGTGATCACACCGCCGGTCACCGCCAGTCCGCGCAGCAGGCCGGGGCGGGTGCCGAACTGCACTGACTCTTCCCGTACCCGGGTCATCAGGAAAATGTTGTAGTCGATGCCCAGGGCGACGAGGAACACGAACGCGAACAACGGGAACGACTGGTCGGCGCCGGCGAATCCGAACAGGTGGGTGAACGCCCAGCCGCACACCCCGAGGGTGGCGGCGAAGGAGAACACCACGGTGACGATCAGCAGCAGCGGGGCGAGCAGGGCCCGGAGCAGCAGGGTCAGCACCAAGAAGATGACGACGAGGACAATCGGGATGATCAGGTTCCGGTCGTGCACCGAGGCGTCGTGCACGTCCAACGTTGCCGCGGACTGCCCACCGACCAGCGCGTCGGCGTCGGGAACCGCGTGCACCGCGGTGCGGAGCCGGGCGATCGTGTCGAAGGCCGCTGGGGAGTCGTAGGAATCGGCGAGCGTCGCATCGACCACGACTCGGCCGTCGATCGGGGCCACCTGCACCGCAGCCGGCGGGCAGCCCGCCGGTGCGCCGACCGGCCTGCTGGACCCTCCGGCCGAGGTGGCGAGGGCGGCGATCTTGGCGAAGTCGATCTGCACGCACACCGACCCCGGTACGGTCGCGACCCCGGGCACCGCGGAGGCGGCCGCGATGACCTCGTCGACCGCGGAGGCGTTGGTGGTGATGACGGCCGGGGCGCCGACGCCCTGCGGGAACTTCGCGTCGTACAACTCCTGTCCGACTACGGCATCCGGGGTGTTGGTGAACCCTTGCGCTGTGGACAGCCCGTCGGTCTTCAACGCGCTCAGGCCGAGCAGGCAGAACAGCAGCAGCACCGACGCGCCGATCCAGGCGCCGCGGTGATGCGTGCCGATGAACCGGGCGATCCGGCCCCAGATGCCCGCGGTGCCGGGTTCGGCGACCGAGGTGGCGGTCGTGGGGCGCCGTGGCCAGAACACCCAGCGGCCGGCCACCGCCAACGCCACCGGCAGGAACGACATCATCACCAGCAACGTGCACGCGATGCCGATCGCGGCGACCGGGCCCAGGCTCTTGTTCGAATTCAGTTCCGAGAAACTCAGGCAGAGCACACCGATGATGACGGTGGCGCCGGACGCGAAGATAGCCGCCGCGGACTCCTTCCACGCCTTGATCATCGCGTCCGAGCGGTGTTCGTAGACGTGTAACTCCTCCCGGTACCGGGAGATCAGCAGCAGCGCATAGTCGGTGCCCGCGCCGAGCACCAGAACCGACAGGATGCCCTGACTTTGCCCGGTCAGGGTCAGCACACCGTTCTTCGCCAGGAAATAGATCACCATCGACGACAGTCCCAGCGCCAGCACCGCGGAGAACAGTGGAAAGAACCACAACACCGGCGACCGGTAGACCAGCAACAAAATGATGATCACGATGCCGCCGGCGGTCAGCAGCAGCGTGCCGTCCAAACCGGCGAACGCACTGATGAACGCCACCAGCAGCCCGCCGGCGCCGGCCGGGTAGACCTCCAGCCCGGCGGGGACGCCCGTCGTGGCCGCGGCGATGACGGCGTTCTCGTGGTCGGCCAACTCGTTCCCGGACACCGCCAGCCCGTCCTGATTCGCGATCAGCGGCACATAGATCGCCGCCGTGCTGCCGTCCGCGGAGAACGTCGGCTCGGTGATCGCCTGCGCATCAACGCCGCGCACGCCGGGCAGTTGCGAGAACGCCGCCGCGACAACCGTTTTGTCCTGCGACGTGAGCCCGGAATCCCGGTGGAACACCACGAAACCGGGGATCAACTGCGACGTGTTGAACTTGGCCGCCTCGTTCGCCGCCCGGGTGGACTCCGCCGACGCAGGCAGGTACGAGGAGTTGTCGTTCTTCTGAACCTCGGACAGCTTGCCCTGATACGCGCCGCCCGCTGCCCCGACCAGCAACGCCAGCACCGCGACGGCAATGACCGCGAAGAACGGGACACCGCGGGGCAACCGCGGCTGCCGCGCCGGGTCCGACGACGCGTTGGTGTCCGGCACAACATCGACCTTCGCCACGGCAATCGCCTCCCTGGTCATCCCGGAAAAGGGCTCAATGCTGCGCCGAGGCCGTCGGTGAGCCGCTCCAACCCAACATCCCGCGCCCGACATCCATGGTGCGCCGCCGAGTCCTCTCACCATCGGCCGGGGTCCACCCCATGGAGCCGGCGGGCCGGGGGTCCTGCAGTGGCGAGGATGCGGGCCGACCATCTCGAAAATCGGGCACCGCCCGCCGAATCAGGCCGCCCGGCCAAGGACCCGGGCGAGCGTGAGTCCAGTGGCGGCCGGCCGGTCGGGGCCCAGGTCCACGGCACTGAGGTTTCCGCCGTCGCTGAGCACGGCCAGGCGAGCGCCGAGTTCGTCGGCGCCCGGGGCGACCGGCGCGACCGCGGTCAGTGGGGTCAGCAGATCCCGCCGGGATTCGCCGGCCACCCAGCGGGCGGGATGGCCCGGGTCGTCGAATTCGCTGGCAGCGTGGTTGTCTGGATGGCACCACGACCCGGGCCCGAATACACCCTTGACAGCGCTGTATCGCGATATATCGTCGAGGTATCGCGACGGATCGCTTGGAGGATGACGATGACGGCATACGCATGCGGCAGCGGAGGCGACTGGGACCTCGGCTGGCTGTTCAAGACGTTCGCCGAGAGCGGGTTCGGCGGTCCTCGCGGTCCTCGGGGGTCGCGAGGGCCCTGGCAGGATCAGCGTGGGGCGGGCTGGGGTCCGCCCGGTGGTGAGGCCTGGGCCCGTGGGCCGCGGCCTCACCACCGGGGCCCACGGGCTCGGGGCGACGTTCGCTCTGCGGTGCTCGCGTTATTGGCCGAACAGCCGATGCACGGCTACCAGATCATCCAGGAGATCGGCCAACGCAGCGGCGGCGCCTGGAAGCCCAGCCCGGGTTCGGTGTACCCGACACTGCAGCAACTCGAGGACGAAGGCCTGGTGCGGGCGCAGGAACAGGAGGGCCGGCGGGTCTACCGGCTCACCGAGGAGGGCCAGCGGGTGACCGCCGACCGAGCGGAGGAGTTCGCCCATCTCTGGGAGGGCGTCGCGCCGAGCGATGACGACACCCAACTCGGCGACCTGATCTTCCAGGTCGGCGCCGCGTTCGTGCACGTGGCCCGCACCGGAACACCCGAGCAGATGGCCGAGGCCCGCAGGGTGCTCGCCCGAACCCGGGCTGACCTGTACCGGATACTCGGTGACACCGGCGAGGATCCCGGCGGGAGCAAGCGGTCATGACGGCGCCGCGGATGCGCGCGGGCACCTCCGACCGGCAGGGCGCCGTGGACAGGCTCACCCGGCACTTCACCGAGGGCAGGCTGGATGCCGGTGAGTTCGACGAGCGCGTCGGGAAGGCTTACGCCGCAACCCACCTCGACGAGCTGACACCGCTGTTCGCGGACCTGCCCGAGGATCAGCCACACCGCGGGTACGGATCCGGTGCCCGTTGGCCGGACCGTTCCGTTCCCTTCGGACCCGTTCCCTTCGGACCTGGCGGCCGACCCGGTCCGTGGTCGGGGCCGCACCGACCACCGATCCACCGGCCACCGCGGATCCTCGCTGTGTTGGCCGTGCTGGCGTTGGTGTTCTTGATCGGCGCGGTGACCCACGGGGTCTTCCTGTTCCCGCTGATCTGGGTCGCGTTCTTCCTGGTGTTCACCGGCGGGGGTGGTCGCCGGCGCCGCTGGGCGGACCCGGCTCCCCGAAACAACAACCGCCGGTGAACCGCACCTGCGGCCACTGACTATGGCGATCCTGTGCCGCGTCGTGGTTCCGGCCTTCTCCACATCGAGTGCCCTCTCCCCCCACCGCCGTGGCGATCGCCCCGCCCCGACGTTGGCACTGGTGCTGGCGGCGGTGATCGTCGATGTTGAACCGATCCGGCCGCGGACTTCGGGGTTGTCGTCGAGTACGCGAATGTATTGGTGCCGCCGGAGGTGGCAGCGCCAGTCGATCTTCGGGTTCAGGCCGAGGCGGGTGACGGAGTTGCCGACCACCGGGGCCTTTCCGGGCATACACCTCGAGCATCACCGGGCTGCGATATCCGGTTTGGGCAGAATGGCTTGGGCGTCCGCGCCGGCCCGGAACGCCTCGGTGACAAACCCGGCACGCAGCGAGTGCCCCCTCCCAAATGCTGCGTCTGGGCGGGACCGAAGCCAGCCTGGCCGGCGCGGCGCTGGATCATCTCGGCGCCGGGTCAGCGTGGCCCGGGCGTACCGCCAGTGCCCGGACGCCGGTCTGCTCCGTGGCCGCCGCCGTCAAGTGGTGGGCCACCACCAGAGGGGCGCCGACAGCGGGGGGAAGCCGCAGGCACCCGCCCAGCGTGAACCGGCGCCAGTCCGGGGAGTACGCGGCCTTCGTATACGCCGCGGTCGATCCGTCCACCGCCGCCCGGACGGCGGCGACCGCCTGCCCCGACAACCCGCTGCAGCACTGGTGTCCAGGCCGGCCAGGTCCAGCTCCGCCGCCTCCACCAACCGCAACAACCGCACACTCCGCAGCACCTGCTGGCAGGAAGGCAGTCGGCGACCGGACGGGTCGGCGACCGGACGGGTCGGCGACCGGACGGGTCGGGCGGGGCGCAGGGTGCCGGTCTCCCCCACCGCGTACCTCCCTCCGCGTCTGTCGCCGCTGCTCAGTGCGGGTCCGCTTCACGGTGGGGCGCCCGGTTGAAGTTCTGGGGTGTAAATGGTGGAATTGACGCAATTCGATTGCGCTCTTGGCGTAGTCGAAGTCCCGGTCCGGGCGGTCGCTCCGCGGCCTTGGAGGCCCGTGAGCTGCGACGACAGAGAGTTGGCCCGCCGCCGACCACGCCAGAAAGTTCGGCCAGACTACGCCCAGATAGCTACGCCCAGATAGTTGGAGCGGCTGGCCAGACGGCGCTGTCGATCCCCAGGCGGAATGCTTGGATGTAGGCCCTTCGCCTCTGTCCGCCGCCCGCCTCCCGCGACGACAGTCCCAAGTGGGTCCCAGCCGATCCGCGCCCGGAGAGTGGGCGCACCTTTCCGTAGAGGGCTGCGATGGCGACCGTTGACGCTGCTCCGCCGCGTGTTGTCGTGGCGGACGACTCGCCGGAGTCACGCGCATTGGTGCGGGCGATGCTCGACTCCGTCGACGGCGTCGAGGTGGTGGGCGACGCAGCCGACGGGCGGCAGGCCGTCGAGCTTGTCGGTCAGCAGCATCCCGATTTGATCCTGCTGGACATCGCCATGCCGGTAATGGACGGCCTGGAGGCCGCGGCGGCGATCCGGGCGAACTCGCCCGAGATGAAGATCGCCATGTACTCCG
>JADGOY010000294.1 GCA_017882715.1 Nakamurella sp.
CGAGGTCGGCGCGCATCGCGTCGCCCGGCAACTTCGGCAGGCCGGCCCGCCACGCCGGGTCGGACGGATCCGCCGGCCGCTGCTCGGCCGCGAGCGTGCTACTCACGATCCGCGCGACCAGGAATGATGGCGCCGCTGCGGCGGCGACCGCGGCGGCAACCCGGCGTCGGGTTCAGGCCCAAGTCGCTGAGGTGCGTATACCCGAAGGTGCCGGTGAACAGCCGGATGATCTCCTCACGGGCGGCGACCAACCCGGGCCGGTCCCACCGCGGGGCTTTCGGATAGTGAGCGACGGCCGTCGCCACCAGTAGCCGGTTCCCGGTCATGGCCGTCCCGCCTCACGCTTCAACGCAGACCCGCAGCGATCGCAGCGCCCGTCACCGCATCGGTCAGGTACGGCACCGCGCTGTGCGCGTGCGCGCCGTTGTCCACCTCGAAACTCCGGACCTCGATCCCGAACAACGGCCGCAGGTCCTCACCAACGCCACCACATCAGCAGAGTCGGCCACATTCGTCCACGCCGCCCCTTCCGGGCACGGCCACACCCCCACCCCTGCCGTCGGGGCGGGGTCCAACCGGTCGAACGCCAGGTTCGGGATCCCCAGCGGCGACCCCAACGTCACCAACGCCGGGCCGTTCCCCCCCGGCGCGGGTCCGGTACTCGCACAACGCTTCGTAGGCCACCACCGACCCCAACGAATGCCCCACCACCACGGGGGTGTCCGCGTCGATCAACCCCACCACGCGGTCACGGACCTGGTCGCGCAACCCCGGGTCGGTCAGATATCGACGAACCTGCTTCAAGTCCGACACCATCGCCCGCAACGCCACCTTCGCGAAGAACCGTGACCGGCTCAACGCCCGCAAAGCGGCCTGTGCCGATCCGGGCACCCGCACCAACGTGTCCGCGCCCGGCGGCACCACACCGGGATCCACCCTGGCCGCCTCCGCCCACCATGCCAGCAGCAGATCACGCTCGAACCCGTCATCGACGTCTGCCGGGGTGTACGGGGGATCTCCCACATCCAGCCGCTGCCCCGCCGGGCGGAACACGTCCCCGTAAAACGCCATCCCCACGTCACCGTCGTCCACCGTGCCCGCCGCACCCGCACGGGTCAAACCATCCCGCAGCGCCGGCAACCACTCCCCTAACAACGTCTCCTCGCCCAGCACCTGCTGGCCGATCCCATGAACACACACCACCCGCACGGCTCACCCCCTCACGACCCCATGGCCCGTCAGGAACCGAACCAAGACTCTCAGCAACATTGACCACGAGCCACTGACAATCGAAGCCGACGCCCTGATCGGCAAGTCACAGGTTCCGGCAACGCCGACCGAAATGAGCGAATGCCCTGGTCACCGACCTGCCGGCTCGCATAACGCCCAGTTATCCGGGGTAACCGGGTCGTCCTTGCAGGTCAGGGCACTGCGGGCGGGTTCGGTGCTGGTGGGTGGTGGACCGCGTCGGGTCGATGAGGTTCGTTGGGTCGAGGGTCGTCCACCTGGTGGGGACGCCGGTCAGCCGCTCCAAAGAACCCCTGATGACCATGACCGGGAGACGCGCCGTCCCCACGGAGGATCTCGGCGCACGAGTGCCGGCGGTTTCCGGGTGAGGATGGTGGAAGACGAGCTCGGCCCCCGGGGTTTGGCGGAGTGACTGCCGGCTACTTCGGGCAGAGTTCGGACGGTTCGCCTATCGTGCATTTGTTCTGCGTGAACACATTGCCGGTGCCACCGGAGGACAGGCCCAGGTCAACATCGTTGTTGCGGAGGAAGTTCCGCGCCACCACATTGCCTGACGCAACCGTAACGGCACCAGGTGGAGGGGGGAAATCGAAGACCGCAATTCCTGCCGCGAAACCGCCGGGGGCGGGGGCGGTCTGTCCTTCGATGCGGTTGTGCCGGACTTGGGTATTGACGGCACCGGCGAGGGCGATTCCAAAGACATAGAAGAGCGTCGGCGGCGTCGTTGGCGGCGGCGCGCAATCGCGGTTCGTTCCTGTGATGTGGTTGTCGTGGATCCTGGCGCCGTCGACACCGGGATCGACGTACACGCCGGTGCAATTGTCGCTGACGTCGTTGCGTTGCACTTCAGCGCCTGGGGTTTGGACGCATAGGGCGGTGCCGTACCCGGAAATGTGGTTGTAAGAGACCTCGACCCCGGCCACGTCGTCCATGCAGACGCCAATGAACTGAAGCCCTGTCGTGGTGTTGACGGTGTTGGCGGAGATCCGAGTGTTGGTTGAGCCGGCCGTGAGGAACCCGTATCTCGTGCCGTCGGTGAGCCTGTTCCCGGTCACCCGGGCGTCCTGCGCACCGACCACCGCAATGTTCTCGCCGGAGAAACCGCGGACCTGGAAGCCGGTGATCGACACGTCTTCCACCCGCCTGCCCACCGACAACACCTCTCGATGCTCGACCACAAAATCCGCAAACTTGAGGTCAGATCCCTCGACGCAGATACCGGCCTCTGTGCCGGCACCCGCCAGGCCAGAACAGTCATTTGAACCCGGCTTCGGCGGGGGAACGAGGATCGCGCCGAGCCCGACGAGGCTGATTCCGTCCTTATCGATCGTCAATTGTTCGGCGTAGGTGCCCCTGCCGACCAGGATCCGGTCTCCGGGACCAGCCGCATCGATCGCTTTCTGAATGGGTGTCCCCGGCCCGGGCCGGACGTATTTGGTGCTGCCGCCGTGCGCGGAGGCCGGGCTGATAAGCCCGACCGAGGTCACGCACACCGTGGCCAGGATGAGCGCAACGCGGGCTGCGCCGAACCGTCGTGAAGTGCGTCGGGTCATGGGGCTCCCTCGCTCGGGAACGGTGCAGAGGCGTCGATGCCTACATCTCTGCAACCGCTCGATCTGGTCTGAGCCCGGAATCGGCACATTCCACAGCGAATAGATTATTCAGCGCCAAAGCGGACGTCATAGACTGGGAAAGAGTACTGGTGCTGTCCGAGCCCCGCGCGGCGGACGGTTGCCGCTCGGCCAGCGGGTCAGATCGGCTCGGAAAGACTCGGGGGCACACCCTGCTCCCGATTCTGTGGATCCCGCACTGGCCGTCACCTAACGAAACTGACCGCCGACGGTGACGGAAAGGGCCGGGTGTCAGCGGCTCAGCCGGGGGTGCCGCTCCGCGTCGGCCGCAAGATCGCGTAATTCTGCGGTTATACGAGTTGGCCGAGTGGCCGGAATCGTGCCGTTGAGGCGGCGCCGGCCGGTGGCCGGCCCGCGCGGCGGCCCTTTCCTGGGGGTCCATCCGGGCATTCCGTCACGTGACGTAGGCCCGTGACGGTGCGGGTGGCACGGGCTGCCCTCGCCGTTGATGCGTCGGTGGTCCGTTGGATCGGTCGCGATCATCCGGTCACGCCGTCGGACCACGGCCGCTGTTCCTGTGCGTGCCCCGGGCTCACGAACGGGTTGCCCGTTGCCCGGCGGAGAGAGGCAGTGCAGGAACATCTCCGCGAAAAGTAGCGCTAAGGATTTGCCGCACGTAGCAGCCCACTATGTGCGGTAACTGGGGGTTCGTCCCGGCGCGGCGAACCCCTTCGCGCACAGGCGACTCGGGAAACTATGTGCGGTAGCGCGCGGGCGGAGGCCCGGATGGGGCGGGTTCGGATGTTTCCGGCGCCGGCGGGTGGTGTGCGTCTGGCCGATGCGGTCCGGGTGTACCTCGGCACGATCAGCATGGCGAACACCCGTGAGACGTACGCGGCGGCGCTGGATCGGTTGGTCGCGGATTTCGGTGTGGACACGAACGTGGCGTTGCTCGACCGGGAACCGGACCGTGTGAGTGGGTGGTTCACCTTCGTGTGGGGCGGCAGGTCGGCGAAGACGTTCAACGTCCGGTTGACCGCGCTGGGCTCCGCGTGCGCCTACTGGCGCCAGCAGGGGTGGTTGACCGGCGACCCGCTGGTGCGGCTGCGGGCCAGGCCCGCGCCGCCGGACACCAGCAGGGCGCTGAGCAAGCAGCGGGTCGCCGACATCCTGGGATCGGATGCGTCGCTGCGGGAACGGGTGCTG
>JADGOY010000295.1 GCA_017882715.1 Nakamurella sp.
CTTCCTGACCGTGGCCCGCACCGTCCGGCAACAACGAGCGGGCATCCTCGCCGCGATACGCCTGGGCATCAACAACGCCCGACACGAAGGACTGAACCGGCGCGTGCGGCTCATTGTCAACCGCGCCTACGGATTTCACTCCGCAAACGCAGCCCTCGGCCTGATCATGCTCACCCTCGGACCCATCGACCACGTCCTGCCACACGAGCGAACAAACCCCGCAGATCCCTGAACCGACCCACAATCATGCCGGGAGGCCCAAAATCCCAAAATGGCAAAACGGGCACACACGGGCACATCTCGCTATGGTTCGGAGTCTCCCGCCGACAACGGCGGTG
The DNA here is from genome assembly GCA_017882715.1 of Nakamurella sp. GTDB lineage: Bacteria > Actinomycetota > Actinomycetes > Mycobacteriales > Nakamurellaceae > Nakamurella. The sequence continues at coordinate 339 of JADGOY010000295.1, forward strand.
CGAGGGAGAGGACACGTCATGTCCACACCTGTCTCGGCCCCTTCGGTCACCCGGGTTTCGCTGGTGGCGCCGATCACCGGGGTGCTGGTCCCGATCGAACAGGTCCCCGACCCGGTCTTCGCCCAGAAGATGGTGGGTGAGGGGATCTCGATCGACCCGCTGAACAATACGCTCGTCGCCCCGTGCGACGGCGAGGTCATCCACATCCATCCGGCGGCGCACGCGTTGACGATCCGGTCCGCGGAGGGTCTGGAGGTGCTGACCCACATCGGGTTGGACACAGTGCACATGAAGGGTGAGGGCTTCACCGTGATGGTGAAGGTCGGTGACCTGGTGAACGCCGGCGACGAGCTGATCACGTTCGATCTGGATGCCGTGGCGACGAACGCCAAGAGCCTGCTCACCCAGATGGTGATCGCCAACTCGGACCTGCTTTCCGACTTCGCGCCCCGCTCGGGTGTTGTTACCGCCGGCCGGGACGTGGTGGCGGTGGCCACCCTGGCCGCCGTTGCGGCGGCGGACGGCGCACCGAAGCCGGCCGGTAAGAAGGTGACGTCGGACGCGATCCTGGTGCCCAACCCGGTCGGTCTGCATGCTCGCCCGGCCGCTGTGCTCTCGAACCTCGCCGCGCAGTACGAGAGCGAGATCTCGCTGAAGCGTGGGGAGGACCGGGCGAATGCCAAGAGCGTGATGGCCATCATGGGCATGGAGGTGCGGTACGGCGACAAGGTTCAGGTCGTCGCCTACGGGATGGATGCCGCGGAGGCGGTCGCCGACCTCGCCGCCCAGATCACCGCCGGTCTCGGCGAGGAGGGTGTCGTCCCGATCGCCGAGGCCGGCGCCGAACCGGCGGTGCCTGTCGCTGCCCCCGTTCCGGTGGCTCCGGCGCCGCGCCGCCGTTCCGAGGACCCCAACGTGCTCCTGGGCGTTGCCGCCTCGCCGGGGCTGGGCGTGGGGACCGTGGTGCAGGTCCGGCACGAGGACTTCGAGGTCACCGAGGACTCCAACGACCGCCATCGTGAGCGTCGCCGGCTCAACGACGCCATCGACCGGTCCATGGTGCAGCTCGAGGCGCTGGAGGACCGGCTGACGAACGAGGCCGATGCCGACAAGGCGGCGATCTTCGCCGCGCATCGGGAGATTCTGCGTGACCCGGATCTGATGGATCTGGCGATGAGCGGCATCGACAAAGGCAAGACCGCCGCGTTCGCCTGGCGTAAGGCCTACCAGCGGTACGCGGACCGCCTGGCCGGGCTGAAGAGCGAGGTTTTCGCCGGGCGCGCCGCCGATGTGCGTGACGTCGGCCAGCGGGTCCTGCAGGAGATCACCGGTCAGCGCCGCGAGCAGGCCGAGATCCCCGCCGGCTCCATCCTTGTCGCTGAGGACCTGACGCCGTCCGACACGGTGTCGCTGGATCCCACCAAGGTCGTGGGGTTCTGTACGACGTCGGGCGGGGCGTCCTCGCACGTGGCGATCCTCGCCCGTGCGCTGGACATCCCGGCCGTGGCGGGGATCGACCCGCGGGTACTGGACATCGCCGAGGGCACCCGGGTCATCCTCGACGGCGCCAACGGCACGCTGCGGATGAACGTCACCGAGGATCAGGTCGAGCGGATCCGGCGGCGGCAGGCCAAGCACCTGGAGCGGCGCGCGGTCGAGCTCGCCCACGCCGACGAGCGGGCCGACACCGCCGACGGCCATCACATGGAGATCGTCGCCAACATCGGCGGCTTGGACGACGCTTTGGCGGCGATGGACAAGGGGGCCGAGGGCGTCGGCCTGCTGCGCTCGGAGTTCGTCTTCCTCGAGCGCCGCAGCGCCCCAACTGAGGACGAGCAGGCCCGCGTCTACACCGACATCGCCAGAGCACTCCGACCGGGTCAGCCGCTGGTCATCCGCACCCTGGACGTCGGTGGCGACAAACCGCTGCTCTACCTGCCCATCGCGCAAGAAGAGAACCCCTTCCTGGGCATGCGCGGCATCCGCGTGGGGCTGGACCGTCCGGAGATCCTGCGCACCCAGGTCCGAGCGATCCTGCGGTCGGTCGACGCCGGCGCGAAGATCAACGTGATGTTCCCGATGATCGCCACGATCGAGGACTTCCGGCTCGCCAAGGCAATTTTCGAGGAGGAACGCGCAGCCCTCGGCGTCGCGCCCGTCCCCGTCGGGATCATGGTCGAGGTGCCATCGGTGGCCGTGATGGCCACGCAGTTCGCCGCCGAGGTGGACTTCTTCTCGGTCGGCACCAACGACCTGACGCAGTACACGCTGGCCATGGACCGTGGCCACCCCAGGCTCGCCCCGCAGGTGGACGGGCTGAACCCGGCGGTGCTGGGATTGATCGGACAGGCCGTCAGGGCCGCGCACGCCGCCGGCAAGTGGGTGGGAGTCTGCGGCGGCATCGCCTCCGACCCGCAAGCCGTGCCGCTGCTGGTGGGCCTCGGCGTCGACGAGCTCAGCGTGAGCGTGCCGGCCATCCCCGCCGTCAAGGCACAGATCCGCTCGCTGTCTTTCACGGACTGCCAGGAACTGGCCGCCCACGCCCTCTCCCAGGACTCCGCCGCCTCGGTTCGCGCCCTCGTGCCGACCGACGACGAAGCCTGACCCGGACCACCCGACCGTCCGCGGAAGGAACCCCCTGATGACCACAGCTGTTGCCAACACGGCCGAGGCTCCAGCCGCCAAGACCGAGGCCCCCGCCCCGAACCCTTTGAAGAAGATCTGGAGTGACTTCTTCGGCTTCCTGCAGAAGCTCGGGAAGTCGCTCATGCTCCCGGTGGCCGTGCTGCCGGTCGCCGGCATCCTGCTCGGTGTCGGCGGCGCCTTCCTCGGCAACTACAACCAGAGCGCCATCGCCGCCGGCTACTGCACGGTCGACGGGGTGCCGTTCGCCGGCGACCAGGTGGCCTGCCTTGCCCAGCTCCCCAAGGTCGTCGTCGGTGACCCGGTCGCGGCGGGCATCATCCCGCAACCCCTGTACGTGTTCCTGAAGATCCTGCAGGGCTCCGGTGACCCCATCTTCGGCGCCCTCGGGCTGATCTTCGCCGTCGGCGTCGCCCTGGGCATCGCCAAGAACGACGGCGTCTCGGCACTCGCGGCGACCGTCGGCTATCTGGTGATGAACGGGACCATGGGTGTCGTCGCCGTCGCGCGTGGCATCCCGACGGCCGCGGTCCTGGGCCTGCAGACACTGGACACCGGCGTGTTCGGCGGCATCATCATCGGCATCATCGCCGGGTACCTGTTCAACCGCTTCTACCGCATCAAACTGCCGCCCTACCTGGGCTTCTTCGCCGGTAAACGGTTCGTGCCCATCGTCACGGCCTTCGCGGCCATCGCGCTCGGCGTCGTCCTGGCCTTCCTGTGGCCGCCCATCGGTGACTTCATCAAGAACACCGCCAACCAGGTCATCAGCGCCAACGCGCCCGTCGCCGTCTTCGTGTACGGCCTGGTCGAACGCGCGCTGCTGCCCTTCGGCCTGCATCACATCTGGAACGCGCCGTTCTTCTACACCGTCAACATCGGCGGCTGGGCCGACTGCAACGGCATCCTCACCTGCTTCTTCCGCGGACACCCCCAGTCCGGCATCTTCGGCGGCGGCTTCCTGGTCAAGATGTTCGGCCTGTGCGGCGCGGCGCTGGCGATCTGGCGGGCCGCGAAGCCGGAGAACCGGGTCCGC
>JADGOY010000130.1 GCA_017882715.1 Nakamurella sp.
GATAGGCGCTGTCCCACGGGTTCACCGACCAGGCCGGCAGCAGTCCACCGGCGTGCGCGGCGGGCAGCCCGGACATCGTCACCACCCGCTTGACGCCCAGCAGGGCGGCGACCTGGATACTCTTGCGAATGTCCCCGGCGTGCTTGAACGACACCTCGCGGTCCGGGTGCAAGGGGTTGCCGTTGCAGTTCAGACCGGTCAAAGTGATGCCGGTACCTTCGTACTGGCCCAGGTACTCGTCGCGCGCGCCCTGGCTGGCCAGCAGCGCATCGACCGGTAGGTGCGGCGTGGCCAGAAAGCCACCGCTGTTGATCTCGGCGCTGGTCAGGTTCAGCTCGCCCAACACTTGCAGGGCTTCGCGCAACGGCTTGTCGTGCAGGCATGCGGTGTAGGCACCGAGCTTCATGGCGTTGTGGTCCTCTCCGGCCGGCGTCGGTGCCGGGTCCGCTGGTGGTGGGCTGTTCGGTGATGCGCTGGTGATGTTCGTGCTGCTGACGCGGCTACTCGGCGGCCACGGACTTTCCGTCCGCCTGCGCCGATTCCACGATCGCGGCCTCGACCTGCAGGTTGTGCAACCCGTCGGCGAAGCTCGCACAGCGTTCGGTGTCGTCCAGACCCGCGATCTCCTCGAGGAAGGCGCGGGCCTGGTAGGTGAAGAACTCCTGACCGCCATGACCGACCCCGGGGAATGCCATGGCCTGGCCGCCGGCGACGTACGGGTGCTCGGGGCCGACCAGAACCCGGCGGTAGCCGTTCACCGCCGAGGATGCCGACCGATCGGCATAGGAGAATTCCGCTGGTCGCGAGATGTCCACGGCCGCCGCCCCGTTCGCGCAGAACACCTCGAATGCCAGCCCGTTCGGGTAGCCGAAGGCCACCCTGGAGGCGGAGAAGGTGCCGATGGCGCCGGAGGCGAACACGGCGGTGAACGCCGCGATGTCGTCGTTGGTCACCGGAGCTCGCTCATCGCTGACGGGCCCCCCGGCGGCGTGTCCGACAGCGGCCCCCAAGGGGATCGGACGGTCCCGGATCAGGGTCGGCAGCGCGCTGCCGCGGACACTCTCGACGGGGCCACACAGGAATTCGGCGATGTCGATGATGTGACTGCCGATGTCGGCCAGCGCGCCGGAACCGGGATGGCCCTGGTAACGCCAGCTCATCGGGGCCTGTGCATCGACCGCGTAGTCACACCAGTACCGGCCGTTGAAATGCAGCACCGCCCGCAGGTTGCCGTGATCGAGCTGGGCTCGGATCGCCGCGACGGCCGGTGAGCGGCGGTAGGAGAAGCCTGTGCTGGCCACCCGCCCCGCGCTGGCCGCCGCGTCGACCATCGCGCGGGCATCGGCGACGCTCGGCGCCAACGGCTTCTCGCACAGGACATATTTCCCTACGGCCAGCAGACCCTCCGCGATCTCGCGGTGCAGGTGATTGGCCACCACGACGCTGACCGCGTCGATATCGGGCGCCGCGGCAATCGTCTGCCAACCGGAGTCCGAGGAGTCGCGGCGGCTGAGCCGACATGTGCCGCGCATCGACCATGCACTGGCGCAGGCCGTTCGGGCCGAGGTCGCGCAGACCACCGAGCCGGCAGAGCTGGCCGCCGCGACCACCTTGGAAGCCCTGCGGGAGGCCAGGGTTCGGGTCATCGAACTCCGCCTTTGGTCGACCGCCAGGAGGTCCTGGTGACCTGGGAACTGAACGGCGCGCTGCTGGAGGCCGTCGAACGGGTGCTGGCCGAGCTCGACATCGAGGAGCAGGCCAGGCGACGGGGTGGTCGGCCGCTGGACAAGGCCGATCCACGCGCCATGATCAAGGCCGCGCAGCAGCATTTTCGGGCAGGCACCGAGCAATTGGCCGACCACCCGCTCTACCGCCGACCGAAATGACTGACGCCGACGCGGTCTGCCGACGGAGTGTGGGCACCGTCACACTGTTTCGGTTAGCATGTTAGCAAGCACATCCGCTAACCTGCTAACAGGTGGCGGAAAGCCGTCACCCCCCCATCGAAGGAGTGCCTCATGGCTACCGCCACCAAGGCCGGACAGAACGGCGCCGCGACCGATGCCGCGGTCGCCCAGGTCGCCGAGGTCAGCGAGACCGTCGTCACGGCCATCACGAAGGCGACCGCTGTCGCCAATGACCTCGTCGCCAAGACCAGCGATGTCATCACCCCGGCCGTACAGTCGGCCTCGGACAAGGCCAAGGAGCTCTCCGAGGCTTACACCGTCGACCTGAAGAAGGTCACCATCGAGGGCGTGGACGCCTTCTACAAGGCCGTCAAGCAGTGCCTCGACTTCACGGTCGAGCTGGCCGACTGGGTGAAGGTCGACTGGGTCAGCGAGCTGAGCCGGAGCAATGCCAAGATCATCGGTGACCTCGTCGCCGGCTCCGAGGGCGCTGTCCGTGACCTGCTGAAGTAATCTTCCGCGGTTCGCGGAATCGGGAAGGGCAGACGGCGAATGTGCCGGCTGCCCTTCCGGCCGTATTCTGGGGTTCGAATGGTGAATGAGGGGTGCAGGCCTGGGGTCGCTTCGGTGACGAATGGCCTCGGTGACCAGGAGTCTCGGTGACCGAAGGCTCCGGTGACCGAAGGCTCCGGTCACGTTGGGATAGGCCGATGTCGCCAGGGTCACTGGGTTGGCGGTCGGACAGGTGAACCACCTCCACTGGCCGTGCGTCTCCCCAACGGACACGCGGGTCAGCGCAGCCGCCTGTGGTGTCCGCTCTCGTGGATTCATCACCATCCGGCATTCTGCAATTCCGGATTCGCTGAGGCGCTCGATGCTGAAAGTCCGCCGCACATTCCTTGCCAATCCCGGAGAAGGACATCATCCGAGATCCGATGATCAGCGCACCCCACTCGATCACTCGATCAGCCGTCCGGACCCATCATGCGTGGCGCGTTCGATGGTGAGCACGGGCTGCCCGGCGGTTCTTCCAGCAGGAGGCAATCGTCCACGATTCCTTCGCGCGCCGCGATGTGATGCTTGGCCCGACACATCCGCTGACCCGCCTCTCGCATCGCTTGACACAGGCCGATGGAAGCCAGATCGCAGTCACCGAGCGCTGCCGGAGAATGTCGACGTATATGACCGGAAGCCTGGGCGCGGCAACGGGGTTGATCAGCGGACGTTGGACGGACTCGCTCCGGAGCTTACTTGGTGCCCTCCACGGCAGCCTCGGCCGCTCCCTTGACAACCGCCGTGGTGGCTTCTGCGTGTTTCTGCACGGCGCCGACGACCGACTCGGTCTGCTGCCGCGCCGATTCGCTGGCGGCCGCGGCCGTGCTGGCCAGCGACTTGGCGAAATCGCGCTGTACCGCCAGCAACTTCTCGGCAAAATCGAAGACCTGGTCGATGACCTGCTGGGGTTCCACCCGCGGGGCCGAGATGCCCGGAACGGTGTTGATCGCGGATTGAGCGCTCTTGGTCCACGCCTCGAAGGCTTCGACGACGGCCTCCTGGCTGGCGCGCATCGCTTCGGCGTACTTGTCCTGGGGCGAGGTCATGGCCACTCCTTGTGATCGGTGCTGCGACGGTTGCGGTGACGGGCGTTGCGGGTTGTGCCTGGCCTTCCTGGACGGACCACGTCGGTCCGCTCCGCGTGTCGCGTGGCCTTGCAGCACCGGGGAGCCGGCACCGTGGCAGGACTGCGGGATCCGCGCGCAAGCCGGTCGGATCTGGTACACACGACGTTACTGAACGTCGGGGGGCAGCGCACTGTGAAGAGCGAACCGGACGCAGCACGGTTCAGTGATCGACCAGGGTGACTTCGAAGGAGTACTGGCTGGCCCGGTAGGCATGCCGTCCCCATTCGACCGGGCGACCGGAGTCGTCATGGGCGGCGCGTTCCATCGTCAGGACCGGGGTGCCCTTGCGCTCGCCCAGCAAGGCGCATTCCTCGGCGGTGCCGGTCCTGGCCCCGATCCGCTGTTTGGCCACTCGGATATTGACTCCGCGGGACCGCATGAGCTGGTAGAGGCCGCGGGTCGCCAGGTCCGATTCGCCGATGGCGATCAGGTCCTGCGGAAGGAAGTTCTCCATGATCGCGAGGGGTTCGCCGTGCGCGAAGCGGAGCCGCCGCAGATGCAGCACCCGGCTTCCCTGGGCGATGGACAGCATGGCACCGACCTCGTCGGGTGCCTCGATGATCTCGTTGGTCAGCACCTTGGTCGTAGGGGTCTGATGATGTTGGGTCAGGTCGTCGAACAGACTGGTCAGTTCGACGGGACGGGTGACCTGCCCGTGCACGACCTGGGTACCGACGCCGCGTTTGCGCACCAGAAGGCCCTTGTCCACCAGTTCCTGGATTGCGCGACGCATGGTGGGACGCGACAATCCGAACTGCTCGGCCAGACTGATCTCGTTGTCCAGGCGATCACCTGGAGCCAGTTCGCCCTCGCTGATAGCCCGCTCGATTTGTTGCGCCACCTGGTAGTACAGGGGGACCGGGCTCGACCGGTCGAGGTCCACGAACAGCTGGGTCATCAGTGCCTCCCCTCGTCTCGTGATAGTAGTACACGTCAGCCGCACATCAATATGACGGAATGTCCTATCAAATGATTGACAGACTCGGGCGAGCCACTGGTCACGTCGGGACCGGGGGTGGCCGAGCAGTCCGAGGTGCCTTCCGCCACCGCACCACCGGCGGGCAGGCGACGATCGGGACCAGCGGGTTGGGCAGCATCACCTGACCGGCGACGCCAAACCGGCGAGCGCGACAAGCCGCGTTGGCAGCTTCGTCTCCGGCATCCTCGACGCGCAGGCCATGGTGGACTGGGACCGTGTGACGATGCGGGCCGACATGGTGAGCGGAAGCGCGCTCACCGTCCGCGTGCGGACGGGCCGCACGGCTGTTCCTGACGCCACCTGGTCGTCGTGGCGCGCCGTCGCCAGTGGAGGATCGGGTGGGCGGAGGTTCTCTCTACATCCAGTACCGCTTGGAGCTGGCGAGTAGGGCCAACGCCGCGGCAGCGGCCGTGTACGGCATCGGCTTCGGGAACAACGGCGGCCCCGGTGGACGCGCCGACGGAGACCCGATGACCCAAGTCCTCAAGCAAGATCAATGCGCCATCGCCGGTCGGAAACACCCGCCGGTACTCACGGCATGTGCTGAGCAAGGATCGACGGCGTCGCCGGCTGCGGCTGCAGGTTCGCTGTCGGAGGAGTTGGCCCAGCGGCCAGCTCCCCGGCGAGTGCCGCAACAAAGGCGTCGACGTCATCGGGGGTGGTGTCGAATGCGCACATCCAGCGCACCTCGCCGGTCGCCGGATTCCAGTCGTAGAACCGGAATCGTTGGCGCAGCCGGTCGGCGACGGCGGGATCGAGAATGGCGAACACCGCGTTGGCCTGCACCGGCTGGGTGACCGTCACGCCGTCCAGTTGCTGCAATGCCGAGACCAGCCGGGCGGCCATCGCGTTGGCGTGCCGTGCCGAGCGGATCCACAGATCGCCTTCCAATAGCGCCACCAGTTGCGCCGACACGAAGCGCATTTTCGAGGCCAACTGCATGTTCATCTTCCGCAGGTACGGCAGACCGACGGCGGCGTCGCTGCGGAGCACGACGACGGCCTCGCCGAAGAGCAGCCCGTTCTTGGTGCCGCCGAAGGACAGCACGTCTACTCCGGCGTCGGTGGTGAACGCGCGCAGCGGCTGGTCGAGAGTGGCTGCGGCATTGGCGATCCGGGAGCCGTCCAGATGCAGCCGCATGCCCAGCGGGTGGATGTGCTCGGCGATCGCCCTGATCTGTTGCGGGGTGTAGGCGGTGCCCAACTCGGTGGTCTGGGTGATTGACACGACCAAGGGCTGCGCGCGGTGCTCGTCTCCCCAGCCCCACGCCTGCCGGTCGATCAGTTCGGGGGTGAGCTTGCCGTCGGGGGTGGGCACGGTCAGCAGTTTGAGGCCGCCGACCCGCTCGGGCGCGCCGTTCTCGTCGGTGTGGATGTGCGCGTTGTCGCTGCACACCACGGCTCCCCAGCGGGGCATCATGGCCTGCAGCGACAGCACGTTCGCGCCGGTACCGTTGAACACCGGGAACACCTCGACTCCGGACCCGAAATGTTCGCCCATCACCTCATGCAGCCGTTCGGTGTAGATGTCCTCGCCGTAGGCGATCTGGTGGCCGCCGTTGGCCTCGGCCAGGGCGGTCAGGATCTCGGGGTGGGCGCCAGCGTAGTTGTCGGATGCGAAGCCGCGGCTGGCGGGGTCGTGCAGGGTCGTCACGTGGCTGTTCTTTCGTTCGGGTGGTGCCGGTCGCGGGCGAGAACCAGCGTAGGCACGTTCGAGGGGCTCGGATGACGCACGCGCCTGCCCGGCCGGACCGGTCAGCCGGTCAAGGGGATCCGGGCGCCGTTCAGTTCGGCGGCATCACGCGCCCACAGCCAGACAATCTTCTCGGCCAGGTCGTTGACGTCGGTGAACCCGGGGAACTTCCGCTCCGGTGCCGCGGCCCGCATGGCGTCGTCGACCAGCGCCTTGACGACAAGGATGGTGGCCGCGCTGGTTTGCGGGAGCGGGTGGTCCTTGCGTCCGGACTGCAGCCTGCGGAAGGAATCCGCCAGCGCCCGCATCCATGCCTCGGCGGCCGCCTTCGCGGCGGCGTAATTGGCCGATCCCGCGGCGGGGGAGTCGACGGCGGTGCCGGACACGATCACTGCCCGGCCGGCGGGTGATGCCACCAGGTCATCGTGGAAGGCGAGCGTGACGTGGCGCAGGGTCTGGATCAGGCCGTTGTCCAGGAATCGCCAGTCCGCGTCGGTGTTCGCGCCGAATCCGGCGCCGCCGCGGAAACCGCCCACCAGGTGGACGATTCCGTCGACCGCGCCGTGGCGGCGATGGATGCGTTCTGCAAGATGCTGCACGCTGCTCTGATCGCCGAGATCGGCGACCTCGACCGCGACTCCCGGTATCGCCGCCGCCAGCTCCGACAGCCGTTGCGGCGACTGTCCGACCGCCACCACGGTCGCGCCGGCATCCGCCAGTGCGCGGGTTGTCGGCCGGCCTGCCGAGCCGGCGGCGCCGGTGACCACCACCAGTCGGCCGCCGCCGTCGCTCATCCGGTGATACCTCGAGTCGCTGTGACCACGGGGAGGAGTTTACGACTCAACGCCTCGTGGAACATCGAGAGCGGGAACTCGTCGGGCAGCACCGCGTCGGTCAATCCGCGGGGCGGCCCGCTGACCGGCAGCGCATCGGCGCCCCTGGCCCACACTGAGGCCGGATGCGGCGTGACGGTGTCGGAGATCAGCTGGTACGCGGCCAGCCAGTGACACACCTTGGGTCGATCGATCGACCGCCAGTACAGGTCGTTGATCTGGTGACCCAGCTCCACCACCGAATCGGCGACCCGCTCCCAGTCGATGGACAGCCGATTGTCGGTCCAGTTCAGCACGCGGTGCTGGTGCAGCCAGGCGAACAGCAGTTGCCCACCCAGTCCGTCGTAGTTGCGCACCCTGGCGCCGGTGATGGCGAACCGGAAGATCCGGTCGAAGATCACCGCGTACTGCACCAGGCGGGCGTGTGGATGACCGCACTGACGTTCCAGCGCAACAGCTTCGGCGAAAGCCGTGAGATCGCACCGCAATTCCTCCAGCGAGTACAGGAAGAACGGCATCCGTTGCTTGATCATGAACGGATCGAACGGCAGATCCCCGTGCATGTGGGTGCGGTCGTGGATGAGATCCCACATGACGAAGGTCTCCTCGGCCAGTTGCTGATCTTCCAACAGCCGGGCCGCGTCCGGTGGCAGCGCGAGGTGCGTGATCTCGGCCGCGGCGGTGACCACGCTGCGGAAGCGGGCGGCCTCCCGGTCGGCGAAGATGGCGCCCCAGGTGAACTTCGGAACCTCCCGCATGGCAACGGTTTCCGGGAAGAGCACGGCCGAGTTGGTGTCGTAGCCCGCGGTGAAATCCAGGAACCGGATCGGCACGAAGAGCTTGTTCGAGTACTTGCCGGACTCCAGCTCGGCGACGAAATCCGGCCAGATCGTCTGCACCAGAACGGCTTCCATGTGCCGGTCGGGGGAGCCGTTCTGGGTGTACATGGGGAACACAACGAGGTGTTCGCGTCCGTCGACCCGCTGCCGCTCTGGGTGGAACAGCATCAGGGAGTCCAGGAAATCCGGGACCGTGAAACCGCTCTCGCCCCACCGGGTGAAGTCCTTGACCAGTGCGGAGAGGTAGTCCGCGTCGTGCCGGTAGCTCGGGATCAGCTCGGTGATCGACTCGACGATGAGGTGGACGTGACGGGCCGCGGCGCTGTGGTGCTCGATGTCGGGAACCGAGCCGTCGGACGCCTGCAGGGTCTGCAGGCCGGTGACCGCGGCCTTGAGTCGTTGCCAGGCCGGATGCGCCGTCGCGTCGGAGCGGACCGGGGCGCGATGCCGGTGCAGATGACCGGCGGCGAAGGTGATCGCAGACATCAGCAGCTCGTCCGAGCCGGCGCCGCTGATGGCCAGCACGACGATCCTGCCCTGCTCCAGTTCGGCCACGGCTGCCACCGGCGTGCCACGGAACCCGCGGTGGTCGACGGTCCGGAGCAGCACGGCGGCCGGGGCGTGCACCTGCAGCGGCCGAGTGCCGGTCAGCGCAGAGGGGTCGACCCGGGCCAGCAGGTCCAGGTCCGTGACGGAGGCGGTTTCCTCGGCGGTCGCGCAGGTCCCGGTGGACAGGCCAGGTTCGTTCCCGTCGGCGGCCGGTGATTCCAGCCGGATGCCCGCCCGGCCCAGCAAGCCGGCGAGGCCGGTCGCGACGGTGTCGCGGCCGTTCGCTCCGGTCGCGAGGACGACCATGCCCAGGCCGCCGCGGACCGCGTCGACGGCCGCGGGCGACAGCTCCGCACCCGGGGTGAGGACGACGACGTCCGCGTCGAGCCCTGAGGCGGGCCGGTATCCGCGCGCGGCGACGAGGTCGCGGACCGACGACGTCCAGGACGCTCCGTCGAACACGGCCACCCGTGGAAACTCCACCATGATCACCCCTTCAGCGACATAATCTGTTGTCGACAAGGGTATAGGCCGGAGCAATTACGGTCAATGGCCCGACATGACGGCCGTGTTTCAGTTTGTGCGCCTGACAATGACAATGCAGCTGACAATGACAATGCAGACGGATTTCCCGACTAGTGAGCTCGAGTGGGTGGCCCGAGCGCTACCGACGACGGCGGCGGTTCGTCACTCGTCGAAGAGCGACGTCACCGAGCCGTCCTCGAAGACCTCGTGGATGGCCTTGGCCACCAAGGGCGCGATCGACAGCACGGTGAGGTTCTCGAACTGGTGCTCCGGGGGAATCGGCAGAGTGTTGGTGAGGACCACTTCGCACGCGCCGCTGCTGGCCAGCCGCTCGGCGGCCGGATCGGACAGCACGCCGTGGGTGGCCGCCACCACGACCTTCTCCGCGCCGGCGTCAAGCACCTGACGGACCGCCTTCACGATGGTGCCGCCGGTGTCGATCATGTCGTCGACCACGATGCAGGTGCGGCCGCGCACGTCGCCGACCACTCGGTTCGCCACCACCTGGTTGGGCTTGTGCGGGTCGCGGGTCTTGTGGATGAAGGCGATCGGCGATCCGCCCAGCCGGTCCGCCCACCGCTCGGCGGTGCGCACCCGTCCGGAATCCGGAGACACCACGGTCAGGTTGTCGCCGATGTAGCGTTCGGCGATGTAGCTGGTGAGCAGGGGCTGAGCGAACAGGTGATCGACCGGGCCGTCGAAGAATCCCTGGATCTGATCGGTGTGCAGGTCGACGGTCATCAACCGTTGGGCGCCGGCGGTCTTGATGAGATCGGCGATCAGCCGCGCCGATATCGGCTCGCGCCCCCGATGCTTCTTGTCCTGCCGCGCGTACGGGTAGAAGGGCAGCACGACGGTGATGCGCTTGGCCGATGCCCGCTTCAGGGCGTCGATCATGATCAGGGTTTCCATCACCCAGGTGTTGATCGGGACGCCGCACGACTGCACCAGGAACGCGTCGGAACCGCGGACCGATTCCTCGAATCGGACGAAGATCTCGCCGTTGGCGAAGTCGTAGGCGGACTGCGGGGTCACCGTGACATCGAGGTACTTGCCCACCTCGTCGGCCAGTTCCGGGTAGGCGCGGCCGGAGAAAAGCATCATGCTCTTGCGGGTAGTGATCGAGATGGCGTTCACGCCGGCTGATCTCCTTCGGCAGGGGCCGATTTCCCGATGTTTGCGGTGGGCAGAGCGGTCTCGTTCGTCGAGGCGGGAGTCGAGGCGGGAACAGTAGAGCCGCGGACCGTGGGTGACGCTGCGCCGTCCGGAGCGGCCTGATCCGGTGTTCCTTGGGCCGCCACGGCGGCGGCGGCCGCAGCTGCCGACGCGGAGCCGGCGCGCCGCCGGAACACCCAACCGCCCACCGCGTGCTGCCGGCCACGCGCCACCGCCAGGTCGCCGGGATCCACGTCGTGGGTGACCGTGGAGCCGGCGGCGACGTAGGCGCCGTCGTGCACAGTGATCGGGGCGACCAGGGTGGAGTTGCTGCCGACGAACGCGTGGTCGCCCACCACCGTCGCGAACTTGTGGTCTCCGTCGTAGTTGGCGGTGATCGTCCCCGCGCCGATGTTGCTCTTCCTGCCGATCGTGGTGTCCCCGACGTAGGACAGGTGCGGAACCTTCGACCCCGGTCCCACCGTGGAGTTCTTGAGCTCGACGAAGGCGCCGACCTTGCTTCCTTCTTCGAGCACTGCCCCCGGCCGCAGGTAGCTGAACGGCCCGACGGTTGCCCGGGGTCCAATGGTGGCCCCGTGGCAGTGGGAGCGAACGACGGACGCCCCGTCGCCGACCTTGCAGGCGATCAGCGTTGTGTCCGGCCCGACCGAACAGCCGCCCCCGATGCTGGTGCCGGCCTGCAGCTGGGTACCGGGCAGGATCTCGGTGTCGGGCCCGATCGTCACGTCGGCGTGCAGCCAGGTGGTCGCCGGATCGTGCACGGTGACGCCCGCCAGCTGGGCCTGGCGGATCAGTCGCGCGTTGAGCACCCTGGCCAGCTCCGCCAGTTGCACCCTGTCGTTGACACCTTCTGTCTCCACCGCATCCGGCACCTGGACGGCGCCGACCCGGCGGCCGTCGTTGCGGGCGATGCCCACCACTTCGGTGAGGTACTGCTCGCCGGCGGCATTGGCACTGGACAGCCGACCCAAGGCGTCGATGAGCACGCTTGCGTCGAAGGCGTACACCCCGGAGTTGATCTCCCGGATCGCACGTTGCTCCGCGTCGGCGTCCTTCTGTTCCACGATCTCGGTGACGTCACCGGCCTGGTCCCGGATGATCCGGCCGTAGCCGGCAGGATCGGCCACTGCCGCGGTCAGCACGGTGACGGCGTTGCCGTTGGCCCGGTGCTCTGCGGCCAGCGCCGCCAGGGTGCTGGTCCGCAGCAGCGGCACGTCTCCGTACGTGACCACCACGGTGCCGGTCAGCTCCCCGGTGACCGCCAGCGCACAGGCAGCCGCGTGCCCGGTGCCGTTCTGCTCCTCCTGGATCGCGGTGGTGACCGCAGGTAGGTCCTTTGACGTGGCCAGGAACTCGGTGACGTCCTCGCGACCGTGGCCGAGAACGACGACCAGTTGCTGTGGCCCGAGGCCTGCAGCGGCGGCAAGCGCGTGCCAGACCAGCGGCTTGCCCGCCAGCGGGTGCAGCACCTTGGGTAGGCGGGACTTCATCCTGGTTCCCGCCCCGGCGGCCAGCACGATGACCGCCGCGATGTCGCCGGTCGCCGTCTGATCGGGAGCACCCGCGGCTTCGGCTTGGGGGAGCGGCACGGCGGATCCCTCCTCGAACGCGGTTCGCGGGGCTCTTTCGGTCCATGCGTGATCGACCCCGGCGTCAGCCCCCCGGCCCCGGCGGTGAACTCCACACCCGATCCTAGTCGGCCGGCCTCTATGCGCCGAACGGTGCGGTCGCTTCCCACCAAAGGGCGCTGCGCAGGCTCCGCTCCGCGCCCGCTGATCGCTGCGCAGGCTCCGCTCCGCCGCCAGGATTCGAACCTGGTCCATTGGAACCAAAATCCAAGGTGCTGCCGTTACACCACGGCGGATCGCCCTGGCATCATCGCACGAGCGCTCGTGCGGCTCACCGCGGTTGCTGCCGAAAATGCGGGGGCCGGAGTTATCGCCATGAGGTCACCAACCGCGGTCAAACTCGCCCACGCATCACAGGAGGGCCTGCTGATATGGCGGTGCGTCCGCCGAGGCGGCAGTCGGGACGTTC
>JADGOY010000296.1 GCA_017882715.1 Nakamurella sp.
CCGATCAGTTCACCGATGAGTGTGCCGAGCTCGACGGCCTCGTCGCGGCTCAAATTGCTCAGATGAGCGACCTCCAATTCGCCGGCGTCATCTTTGTACACCGCCAGCGCGTCAATGACCCGGACGGTGTCACTTTCCCGCAACCGCTCCAGCTCGGCGAGGACTTCGCCGTGGAAGTCGGGATTGGGAAATCCAATCGCGATCAATTGCACAGGTCCGATGGCCATGCCGGTTCCTTTTCTCGATCGGTCCGGGCATCGAGTCGTCGTACTCCCGACGACCCACCGGCAACGCCGGCGATGCGACACCCACCCCAGTCCACTGTTCCGACTGGGCTGATCACCCGCATCACACCATCTGCATGAAACGGTCTGCCGGCCCGGTTCACGTGCGGCAAATTGATGTCCTTTGGATATTCCCGGGAGGGGTAGTTGAGTGATTCCGTTGCCTACCAGGCGCAGTGGGTCGGACTGGGTATTAGCGGCCCGAGCCCTCGTATGGGTCGCCGGCACAACGAGAACAGGCCGACGATCGACACGGCCGCGACGACCGTTGCCACCGCTACCAGGGCCAGCGCACCCCAGTTGATGGTCATGGCAGGTCCCTTTCGAGGATGTCGGACTTGCCGGTCCGGATGTCGGGTCCTCGGTGCCCTCCTGCAGGCTTGGGCCGATGACCAGCGGTGTGACGACCGTCGGCGCTGTCGATCCGGGTGCCGTACCGGTGGAGGTGATCAGCGCGGACGAGAGTCGATGGGCGGCGGCGTCGCGGTTTCGATCGGTTTGGTGGCGGCCGCGGTGCCGCTGAGGGTGACCGTCTGCGACGTCGCCATGCCGGCGGTCGTCGATGACGCGGCCGGCAGCGACGAGGTCGACGTGCGGCCGAAGCTCACCGTCACGTCGGGATAGGAACCAGCGGCATGCCCCGGGGTGGGCGTGGGGTGGGCGCCGGTGCCGGATTTCAGTCAATTCGGATGATGCCGGGCCGCCGTAAGCGAGGGATCCTTTGTTTCTGGGCGCCCCTGAGCTTGCATTCGGATCGGCCGCCGCGGACCCATTTCTACGTCACAAGGCGGCAGTCTTTGGTGAGGAGCTGATTTGTGACGGCCGAGGTCGAACAGACAGCAGCGGAAAGTGCGCCGGTTCTTGATCAGGTCGTGGACGAGGTTGTTCAGGTGGTTCAGAACAAAAGGGCAGCTCCGATGGACGCGGCGGAGGTACGAGAGTTGGTCGAACAGGAATGGGCTCGATATGACGATGCCCCGGTGCGGAGATACCTTCCGGTACTGGTCCGGCGCGCAGTGGTCGGCGACCTGCTCGGCCGCGATTGACGGTGACCCCCCTTGAGCAGCCTGGAGCGGTCGGGTGACCACGATTTGCAGGTGACTGGGCCGCCCCAAAGGGGATGCTTTCCGCGTCGTGACAGTTCGCCGGTATCGATCTCGACGTGCCCGGGCTGGAACGGAAGCCTGCGCTCAGAACCGGAGATCGACCGGGTCCGTCAGCGGCGACGGTGAGTGAGATAGCCGGTCGGTGTGTTGAACTCCCGGAACCATGCGGCGTTTGGTCGCCGGATCGCGGTCGTTCCCGCTGCGCTGCAATGTTGCGCACAAAAGGCGTGGTGCCGCCGCACCATTGCCCACCGGAGTGCCGTCGTACATACAGTTGCAGCAGCCCGTGGGTGCTCGCTTCCCAGTAGCCATATCCGGTTTGCCAGTGGGGTTCGAATTCTGGTCGGCCATGACCCGCGCGGAAACGACGAGTTTCCGCTCCTGTCGACGATGTCGGTGGGGGCGGGAACGTCGAAACCGGCCGAGTCAGGGTTGATCTCGGTGTTCCACAGGGCATCCGATCGGCAGACGTAGGCGAAGACGGGCCCGCGGATCCGTATGAGCAGCTGTCCGCCGGCGTGTCCGCCCGGGTCGACGATGGTTTCGTGGATCCGCTGCTTGACCCTATACCTCCTGGTTGACTTCCTTCCACTACGGAACGTAGTTGAAGGCATTGCCACCGTCGGAGCCCTGATAACGGTTGAGCAGGTCGTCCTGCATGACATGCGCCAATTTGCCGGTCTTGCCCTGCGAAACCACCAGGTCACGGTCGAGGGTCTTGACCCGGAACTTCCAGCCCTCCGGCAGCGTCAGTCTGCTACCGAGTGTGGCTGGACTCTCCTCCGCAACCAAGCCCTCGTCCGTATGGGCGTTGTAGGACTGCATGACGAAGACTTCGCCGTCGGGTGCATCGAGCAGGTAGACCTCGCTCCCCTCGTTGTACGTGTACGAGTTGTCCCGATGGATGTATCCGGCGAAGTAGCTGCCACCGATGACCGCCTTCTTCAGGGACGCGAGGTCCACAACGCCCATCCAGGTCATCTTGATCCCGTTGAACTCCCGGTCGTCTCCAGCTTCGAAGACACGGAACTCGTCGAACATCCAGTAACGAGGCGGATTCAGGAAAGCCCCGATGGCTTTGTTCTCCTGGGAGACCTTGTCCTTGTCCAGGGTGGCGAACCGCTTTGGCGTGGGGTCGTCCACACCGGTCGAATTGTAGAAATCCGCGACGGCGTTCTCCTGCGAATTGCCCGTGAACAGGGCCACTTCGGCAAAGCGATGGCCCCGCATGTTCTCCATGGAGATCTTCTTATCCGGGATCCAGTGCGCCTCATGTGAGCGCTCCATGTTCTGCTGAGCGGTGGTGTCGTTCATCCAAGCTCTCCGTTCCTTAGGAGGCGGACCATGTCTGCCACTGAGTGACTTCGGTGTTTCGATGCAAACGTAGGCCGGGTGGGCCTGGGGAGCATCCTCTACTTGGGATGAATACGGGGGGAGCCGGGAACTGGGCTTCCGATAAAGGACTCACGGGACAATTGTCTGGGCTTATCCGATTCAACTGGCTAGGGAAGCTATAACCAACCGGCGAAGCCGGAATTTGAGTCAAGTTTGACGTTCCGCGAAGGGTTCTGGCGGCGTACGTTTGATGGCGCTCGCTTCGCCCTCTGCGCGCAGCGGTGACCTCCGAACCCCCTCTTCTCCACGAATCAGCTGCCAACTCGTTGACTGACCCGTGAGATGTCCTGGTTCTGGTGGAGGCTCTGATCTCCCGAGGAGAATCAAGCCATGCCTGCACCCCGCAAGTACGACCAGGAGACCCGCGACCGGGGCTCATCCGGACACGGTGGCCCGAGGAGTGCGGGAATTGGACTACCGCGGAGCCGATCCCGGGCCGGATCCGCCCGCCGTCCCGGTGCGGCTGCACGGGTGCCACGGTCACCGACCCGGACCTGTTGGTCGCGTTGGACGCCCTGGTGGATCCGGTGACCCGAGGGGATCCGGAATCGGCGTTGCGGTGGACGACGAAGTCGACGCCGAGGCTGGCCGCGGAATTGACCGCGCAGGGTCACAAGGAGTCGGCGACAACGGCCGCGAAGCTGCTGAAAGCGTCCGGGTACTGCCCGCAGATCTTCGCGGTCCTCGGGAGCCCGACAGGCATCGGACCGACTCGACCTCACGTCCCTCTCCGATGACCGTGGCCAACAGTTGGAGCAGTGCGAGTTGATCGGGTTCGCGAAAGACGAGGACGCTTTGGGCAGGACGGTCCTCGATTTCCAGATCGGCCAACACGGACCGCAGGTAGGCTCCGAACCGGCCGCGCACCACGAATTCGACGATGTCGCTAGCCACGGGTTCGCTCCGCATCCTCAAAGAACCCGCCCGGTTCAGGCCGGCGGATTTCGAGGAGCTCGAGCCCAAGACTGTGCAGGCGGATCAGGACGCCGTGCAGCGCTGCCTGATCGGGGATTCGTCCTCGCAGCACAGTCTGCGCCGGCTCCACTGTGGCGCACTGGAGGTTTTCGAACTCCTCCAGTTGGTCGGGATGGATCCTGCCCCGGATGTGGATCTCGTACGCTCGCGCTGGCATGGTGGGTATCTCCAATCCGACGCTGAGAGTTCCAGAGTGACCATCCACCAGGCTTTCGGCATCACCCCGATCGGGT
>JADGOY010000297.1 GCA_017882715.1 Nakamurella sp.
GAGCGGCCGGGGCAGGGACGGGAAGGGGAACGCCCGTCGGTGCGGCTGCGGCAGGCGACGCCGATGATTGGTCGCCTGTCTGCACCACAATCTCAGCAGCTGCGCCAAGGGGAGCGGGAGTTGCCGACGCCTGGCCGGCAAGCCGGACTGTCAGCGCGCTGGGGGTGTCACCGGCAAAGCGTTGAGCGGTGTCACGTAGCACTGTGGGTGCAGTTTCGGAGTCCATGTCGACGACCGGGCCGGCCACGATGACCGGCGGCTGGGCATCGGGCGAGTTGTCGGTGAACGCCGGGTGCAGCAGTTCGGGTGAGGCACCCGTTCTCGGTAGTTCTGGGGCGGTCAATCCACCGGCCGATGAACCCTCGCGGGGCGAGGCCTGTTCCGTCGAGCTATCCAGGGCCGCCATCGTGGTGCCGGCCAGGAAGGCAACGGCGACGGCTGCAACGGTCATCCACGCGGTCCGGTGTGTCCGGGGGGCAGCGCGATGTCGGGGCCGACGCCGCACCGTTCGATGGGGCGTGGGGGCTGGATGCTGGACGTCGAGGGGTTCTCGAACGGTGTGCGGGTTGCGGATCGCCGGCTTCCGCTTTGACAGCGGCGCGGTGACATGGCTGGCGGCCAACCGGTCGACCGATGTTCCAGGAAGTGAAACGGTCCGTGGAACGTCTAGCCGGTGCGCTGCGATGTCCGTGTCAGCTGCTCCTCGGCCGGCGGGACTATCCGGCTCACCACGGAACACCATGCGTGCGTTATTCCAGGGCAGCAACTTCGAGTCCGAGGTCGACCGCGGGACGGAACGCACTGCCGCCCGGATAATCGCTGGACCCGATCGATATCGCCTAGTCATTCCACTCCACTGATCTGCACGCCCTCCCAGCATGGGTAGCCGGCACTGCAAGGCCCCGGCACTGTTCGTCGCCCTCGATTGGTCACCTTCGTGTCACCCTCGCGGCGTTCCCGCCTGGCGCAACTATGGTCGGCTCGCCTACCGAAAGCCATTGCTCCCCGGGAGATCACTCTGTTGGCCTATCCAGGAGCCGAAACGGTCGAGAGTTGGCCGAAGCCACGGTTCTTATTGCGTTCAACAGCGCGCCCGGTCACGCCCAATTGGGTGATGGGAATCTGTCCGTATACGGTCACCCATATCAACCGGCGTCATACAGCGTGTCCTGGAGGGACACTCCAACTCATGGTTCAGGCAAGGCTCCCGAACGCTGTCCGGGATGTGGCGGCACCCTCTGCCGCGAGATCATCGCGGGTCAGCAACTGCCGCAGTGGGCGACACGAATCCTGAGGCGCACCCGTTCGGTGCTCCGGAGGCTGTCGAATCATGAATGCCGCTGACGGCCGGGTTACCGCAGTTCCTCGTTGACGCTGGCCGACCCGATCCTTCGCCTACGGCCATGCCGCTAACAAGAGGGAACCAACCTGGCGTGCGCCCAGGAGTCACCGCGCACGCCACACCGTTCCGCTCCGATCGCCTACATTGCGGCCCCTGAGCAGTGTTCGGTATGCGTGGTTTGACGGTGTCCTGCGACCTCGCACAGCGGGACCGGGCGTTGAACCCCCACTCAAGATGCCGTTAACAGCGGGTGTCACCGTCACCGGCTACGTGGATGCCCGCTGTGGACGGGTCGCCGAGGGTGAGGACCACCGCTTCTTCTCAGGCCGGCGAGCGCCGCCGGGGACTTGGCTCGGCGGCCGGGCTCGACTTGCTCGGTCAGCGACTTCCACAACGCCGCCGCGTTCTGCTTTTCCACCTCGTGTCATCTCGCGAGCACGGGCAGCGGGGCATTGAGGTGGAGGTCGATGACGACTCGACGGTGATCGCTGCGGGGGCCACACTCAACCCTGTTGTGCGGCACCGAAAATGATCTCGTCGGCGTGACCGGCGATCCACTCCAGCAACGGTCGCAGATGGTCCGCTAGCTCTCTCCCACGGTCGGTCAGGCTGTAGTCGACCCGCGGCGGGATGGTCGGCTCCGCCTCGCGAAGCACGAATCCGTCGCCTTCGAGCACCCGCAGCGTCTGAGCCAGCATTTTCTCGCTGATCCCCTCGACGACACGGCGGAGTTCGCCCCAGCGCAGGGACTCCTCGCTCAGTGCGATGAGCAACAACACGCCCCACTTGCTGGTGACGTGGTCCAACAACACCCTGGTGGGGCAGCCTGACGGCAGCACGCCGCCGGTGAACCCGGCTCGCTCCAGCGACGGCATAAGTCCAGGTGCGGTACTTACCTCCATTCCACTAACTTACCAAAAGGTGGGTACCCGCCGCTGGGAAGTAATTCGGGAACGGCCTGGTTGACGTCAACGCAAGCCCTCGAAGCAGGACAACCCCGAATCATCACGGAAGGACCACGGCCATGACCATCGTCGTCACTGGAGCCACCGGACATCTCGGTCAACTCGCTGTCCAAGCATTGCTCGACCGCGGTGCAGCTTCGACCGATATCGTTGCCGCCGGCCGCAACGTCGACGCCCTCGAGTCGCTGGCCGCACGGGGCGTCCGAACCGCAGTCATCGACTACACGGATCCTTCGACCCTGGCAGCCGCCTTCGTCGGGGCGGACAAGGTTCTGCTGATCTCCGGCACCGCAGCGGGCCAGCGGGCTGCCCAGCACGGTGCGGCCATCAACGCCGCCAAGTCCGCCGGAGTCGGGCACCTCGTCTACACCAGCGCACCGCGGGCCGACGACACTTCGCTTGTGCTGGCACCCGAACACGCCGCCACCGAGGTGCTGCTCCGGGATTCGCAGCTACCGTTCACGATCCTGCGTAACAACTGGTACACCGAGAACTACTTGGACACTGCCCGGCAGGCCGCAGCCACCGGTGAGGTGGTCGGCAGTGCCGGGGCAGGCCGGGTGGCCAGCGCCAGCCGGGTCGATTACGCCGAAGCTGCTGCGGCCGTTCTCATCGGTGACCGGCATCTTGGCCGCACTTACGAACTTGCGGGCGATAAAGCCTGGAACTTCGAGGAGTTCGCGGCAGCGGTCAGCGAACTCTCCGGCAGACCCGTGACCTACCGCCCTGTGACGACCGATCAGCACGTCGCCATCCTGCGCCAGGCCGGTTTGGACGACGGAACCGCGGAATTCGTCGCCGCCCTCGACGGCAACATCCGGGACGGCGCGTTGGACTCGAGCTCGACCGATCTGCGGAAGTTGATCGGTCGTCCGACCACACCGTTGGCCGAAGGTCTGGCGAGCGTGTTCGTGCACGCAGCCTGAGCCGGGCGCTCGACCGGTCCCGTCGGGCAGCGCGGTATCGATCCCGTCGAGCGCCTCCCCCGCCGTGTGCTGGGCATCGACTATCGAGACTGTTGACCTGGGCGAAAAAACGCCCTGGGAAGTCAGGTCTCGGCGTTCGTTCCTCCCGGTATCGGACGCCCTCAACCAGACCATCAGCACCCTCGGCCCATCGGCCCATCGGGCAAGGTTCGGGGTCGCACCGAATGCCGGGCGCTCAGCGCGCACGGTTGCCAGATCGCCCCGAGAACCTATTCGACCTGGGTCAAGCGCGGCCGATGACCCGGCCTCGCTGTCCGTCACCGTGTGGCGAGCGAGGTGGTCAGGTCGGCCACCGCGCCGGGACGGGTCATCATCGGGCTGTGCCCACCGGGCCATTCCTGCCGGGCGGTTGCCCGGGCTGCCATGGCGCGCTCCAGATCCGGGTGCACCACCAGGTCGTCGGCACAGACCACGTACGTCGATGGGCGATGGCGCTAACCGATCTGCTCAGGCACACCTCTGAAGACCGCTCGACGCACCGGCCGCAGTCGGCACACCGCCGCAGGCACGATCTGCTCGGGCGCGTCTCCGAACAGCAACTCCGCGGCCAGCTCCGGGTCCAGGGTTACCACCACGCCGTCGTCGGAGAACCGCAATGCCTCCCCCAGCCGGGTCGGGGGAACGCCGAGGTCCGGCAGAGTGCGCCCGACCGACTCGCCCTCCGCGAGCTGGTAGGCCGCCAGGTACAGCAGGTGCGCG